>CAYSYJ010000118.1:0-7392 GCA_964435105.1 uncultured Elusimicrobiaceae bacterium | reverse complement strand
CGAAGCCCTTGATCGTGGTCAGCGGGGTCTTGAGCTCGTGGCTGACGGTGGAGAGGAACTCGTCCTTGATCCTGTTGAGCTGGGCCAGTTCCTGCGCGGTCTTGGAGAGGTTCTCGTAGAGGGAGAACATCTCGATGATGATGGCCAGCTCGTCGGCGATGACGGAGAGGAACTCCAGCTGGTCCGGGGTGAAGAAATCCTTGCGGCGGCTGCCCACGCGCATCACGCCGATTATCCGGTCGTGCAGGGAGATGGGCACGATCATCAGCGAATGGATCTCCCAGAGCTTGGCGTAACGGGCCAGCACGTCCGGGTCGTTCTGCGCGTCGTCGGTAATGAAAGGCTTGCGGGAAAGGAAGGTGCGCACGGAGGCGCTGGCGTGGTTGCTGACCGGGATGCTGTACTGCACGCGGTCCTCGTCGGGAATGCCGTAGGCGCCGGGGCTCACCACCAGCTCGCCCTTGTTTTCGTCGAACAGCAGGCAGGCCACCACGTCGGCCTCCATCATCTTGGCGACGATGTTCAGGATGGCCGCGCAGCCGTTCTGGGAGTCGCCGCCGGCGGGGCCGGCGGCCTTGGTGACCACCTCGTAGAGGGCCTTGCGCTCCTTGGCGCGCTGGATCAGCCGCGAGCCGGCCACGTCCAGTTCCTTCACGACCGCGCTGACCTCGCTCTTGAGGTGCTCCGTCTCCTTCTTCAGCGTGATGACCTTGTCCGAGACCTTGGAGATGGAGGAAAGCTGGGCGGTGACGAAGCGCAGGTAGGGCTGGGCCGCGTCGAAGGAGGCGGGCGAGGCCGCGCCGAAGACCACCAGGCGCTCGGCGGCGCCGCCGGCGGGCCGGAACGGGCACATCAGCACGGCCTTGATGTCGAAGACCGAGAACAGCTCCTCCACGCCCTGGTAGTCGCCGGCGCGGAAATCGTCGAAGCGCAGCAGCTCCCCCTCCGAGGAGCTGCGGTCGAAGGCGCTCCACTTGTAGGCGGTCAGGAGCTTGGGCTCCACCTTGAAATGCTTGAGGTAATTGACCAGCTTCCACTGGCCCTGGCCTTTCTCGAAGACCAGCATGGAACTGTCCGGGAAGGCCTTGTGGAGCTTGATCAGGTAATAGTTGGTGATGTCGCCGTAATGCTCCGGCTGCTCCGGGGCATAGGCGCGTTCCATGGTCTCGCGGGTGAAGGCGGTGAAATCGGCGAAGGCCTTCTGCGCGGCGCGCAGCCGGCTCTCGGAGGGGAGCACGTGGCGGAACTTCAGGTACCAGTAAGAACCGAAAGCTCCGGCAGCGCCTATAACCCCGGCCCCTATCAACTCGTTAAGCATGCGTCACACCAGGTCCATCAGGATCTTCGCGTAGACGGCCTTGGACTTGAGCCGCGGCAGCGGCAGCCAGGCGCCCTTCACCAGGAAGCTCTCCAGGATCTTGAAGGTAACGTGCCTGAATTCGGATTCCTGGGCGCCCAGCGCCGAGGTGGGCTGCGGGCCCATCAGGATAAGGCCGTTGATGCCGCGCTCCGCGGCCGTGCTCGCCACCTGCAGCGGCACCCCGTAAAGTTCGTCCGAATTGTATTCCTCGGTGAAGATCTGGCTCCACTCGGTATTCAGCCCGAGTTCCTTGGCCCTCTCGTGCAGGGCGTACATGGCGAACTGCGCCTCGCGCTTGGCGCCCTTCGGGTAGAAAAGGCCCCACTTGAACCAGGCGTCCTTCCGGGAGGGCTGCCAGGAGGCGGCCTGCTGGGCTTCCGGTTCGGTCACCGTGGGCGGGTCCTGCACTTCCTTGTGGCCCAGGAGCATCTCCAGCAGCTCGGCGTGCGAGATGCCGCTGGCGGAATTGACCAGGAACTTCTCCAGCTTCCTGGCGGATTCCAGCGTCCTGGAGACGTCGCCGAAAGACATCTGCGCCGAGGTGAAAGCCTGGTTTATCTCGTCGTCGGAAAGTTTGATGTCCATGCCCTGCAGCTGCTGCGAGACTATGGATTTATAGGCCTGGGGGTTGGGAGCCTTCAGGTCCACCATCCAGCCCTGGGTCAGCTGGAAATCGAGGGCCGCCTCCAGGCTGGAAAGGGCCTTGGGCGGGAAGACCGACGTCACCACTATCTGCCTGTTCTGGGCGACGAAGTCGTTAAGGAACTTGGTAAGGTACTTCTTGTTCTCCTCGGAGACCATCAGCAGGTGCACGTCGTCTATGATCAGCGCCTTGGCCTTGCCCAGCAGGTTCTCCAGGACGGCCACCGACTTGTCCCGCACGGCCAGCTCGATGCCGCGCGAGAACTTTATGCCGTCGGTGACGAAGATATTCCCCTGGCCGGCCGCGGCGGCCAGGCCGGTGGAAATGGCGTTGACGAAATGCGTCTTGCCGGTGCCGGGCGGCCCGAACAGGAGCAGCGGGTTATAGATGGTGCCGGGGTTCTCCACCACGGCCATGGCGGCGGCGTGCGCGAACCTGTTGTGCGAGCCGGCGATCAGGGTCTGGAAGTTGTAGGTCGGGATGAGCGGCAGCTCCATCGACCACTTGGCCCTGATCCTGGAGGAGACGGTGGGCGGAATGGCGGCCGTGGCGGGAACGGGAATGGGCGCGGCGGCGGCCGGCACCGGAGCGGGCTCATTCCTGGGCGCCTGGGAAGGCAGGCCCGTCCCCTGCGGCCTGGCGGCCGGGATAGCCGGGGGCTGCTGGGGCGCCGATTTCATGGCCGGCGCCGGGGCGGGAGCGGGGGCGGGGGCCGGCGCGGGCTGGGCCGCGGGCTTGGGCTCCGGGGCGGGAGCGGGCGCTGGAGCTGGCGCGGGAGCCGCCTGCGGCTCCGTCTTAAGCTTAGGCTTGGGCGCCTCGAAAGGCGCCGGCTCCTCCCCGAAGACGTCGGGATCGGCGGCCGGGGAACTGAGCTCGGCCATGACCGACTTCAGCTTTTTCATCGTCTCCATCTCCAGTTTGGAGAGGTAGATGACGAAATCGAACTCCCCGGAAGTCTTCTCCGGCCTGGAGCAGATGCTGCCGAGGTTCTTCACGATCAGGAAGATGTCCTTCATCTCCCCTTTGATCGCAAGTTTATGGCGGCCGTTGTTCTTGTCGTTGGGCGCCGGCGCCACGTCCCACTTCGTTATCATAATGAGTTACCGGAGTATCAGGTCCAGCACCAGGTCTAAAGCCGCCGAATGAGTAAAGCTGCCCGAATCGTAATGGCGGAAGAAGCCGTTGGCCGCGGTGAAGACGCTTTCCACTTCATAGATCTTCTCCTGCGGGATGGCTCCCACGCAGACCAGGCCCTGGGCGCCGGAATCGGCGACGCTCTGCATGATGTAGTTCCCGTTGAGGCTGGGATCGCACTCGGCCACGGAGGCGCGCTTGACGAACATGGGCTTCTCCGGGGACTTCAGGCAGATGGCGTCCAGCTCGGACAGTATCGTGGCGCAGAGGGCTTTGTCCTCGGGCGCGTAAAGGAAGGCCAGCGAGCGGACGCGCTCGGCCGGCAGGCCTTCAGGCGGCTGGCGCCCGGCCAGCCCGGCGAGGTCGCCGGCCTGGGAGCGGGAAGTTATGCCCGGGGCCGCGCCGGCCTCGAAAATGACGGTTTTCTCCTCTTCGGGCGCGCCCGCGGGCGGCGGCACCACCAGGGTCTCGTCGCCGGAGGGGGCGGCGCCGGAAATGGCGGCGCTGGCCGGTTCCAGGACAAGCCCCTCAGGGGGGCGGCCGACGGAGAGGGTTTCTTCCGCCGGGGCGGCGGCCTCCGGCTGCGGGCTGATGGAAAGTTCCAACCCGGAGGGAGCGGCGGGTGCGGGCTCCTGCGGCTCCTGGGAAAGGGAGAGCTCCAGGCCGCCGGCCTGGGGCGGCTCCTGCGCGGCCGCGGCGGCTTCCGGCTGCGGCTCCTGGGAAAGGGAAAGTTCCAGACCGCCGGCCTGGGCCGGCTCCTGCGCGGCCGCGGCGGGTTCCGGCTGCGGCTCCTGGGAAAGGGAAAGTTCCAGGCCGCCGGCCTGGGCCGGCTCCTGCGCGGCCGCGGCGGCTTCCGGCTGCGGCGTCTCCGCGGCCTGCGGCTCCAGGTTCAGGGTTTCCGCCTGCTGCGGCTCGAGGCTAATGGCCTCCTCGGCCGCGGCGGGAGCGGCCGGAGCGGGCTCCTGGGGCTGCGGCACGGCGGCGGCCAGCTGCTTTTCGAATTCGGCCAGTTCGTCCGTGGAAGGCTGGGCCTCGGCGACCGGGGCGGGAGCTTCGGCCTCGGCGGCGGGCGCGGGCGCCTCCGGGGCGGGTTTGCCGTCGGAAAGCTGCAGCAGCGCGTCGATATCCGGGATACCGCCGAAATCCCTGGTCGTCTCGAAAGCGTTCGGCTCCGGCGCGGGCTTCGGGGCGGGCGCCGTTTCAGGCTCTATGACGGGGAAGGGAGGAACCTCTTCGGCCGCGGGCTCCCCCGCCGCGGGGGCGGGTTCGGGCGTCGTCTCCGGCTCCGGGGCGGGCGCCGGCGTTTCCGCTTCCTTTTCCTGTTCAGGTTTCTGCTGAGCGTCCTCTCCGAACATAAAATCCCCCAGACTCTGCGGCACTATCTTCCCCTCTTCCGGAGCCAGCCCGCCCTCGGGCACGGCGGAGAAATTTTCCATGACCACGGTCTTATCCGCGGCGTCCTGAGAGGGCGGAAGCTCCGGCCCGGGGGCCCCTTCCGGCAGGCCGCTGAAAGGCGGAAGAACCACGGTCTTGTCGGCTTCCGGAGCCGGTTTCTTTTCCCCGGCCGGGGGCGCGAACTCGGCCGGCTTTATCTCCGGCATCTTTATACCGTCGAGGATGGACGGCATCTTGTTGAGAAGGCCGTTCAGGTCGGAAAGTATCTCGTCTATGGATTCTTTCTTTTTTCCGTCTTTCTTGTCCATAAATGCAGCCGCCGCCCCTAATATTATATACGCGCTTTACTTTTTAATTATAGCAATTGTCCGGGGAATATCAACGGCCTTTCGGGGACACCCTGGGGGGCGCGAGGGCGGCCGCGGCTCGCTCGCGCACCGCGGGCGGGGCCCCGGCGGCGGCCTTCTCCAGGGCCAGCCTCAAGGCCCCCGCCAAGGCGGGGTCGGTCTCCGACTCCAGCCATTTCCCGGCCAGGCCGGCGGCGGCGGCGGCCACGCGCTCGTCCCGGGAATCCAGCAGCGGCAGGACGCGGAGCTTATCCTCCGGCGGCAGGAAGCGCTGCTCCCCCATGGCGGCCAGCGAGTAGAGCACCCCTTCGTAGCCGAAACCGGCCTCGTCGGCGAAGGCGCTCTCCCCGGGGACGGGGGCGGGGATACGGCGGTGCGCCAGGTAGAAAGCGGCCAGCGCGCAGAGCAGCAGCAGTACGGCCAGGGCGGGCATCAGCCGGTCCGGCCGCCTTCCCTCCGCGGGCGCGCGCTCGGCCACGGCGGAAAGGCCGCGGCCGCAGACGCCGCAGGCCTGGGCGGCGGGGTCGGAGTTAGGATAGCCGCAGGCCGGGCACTCTCTCACAGGGGCGTCCCCAGGCAGGCGCCCTCCCTGGCCGCGGTGACGCGGCAGCGCAGCAGCCGCCCCGCTTCGGCCGGGCCGGTCAGCTCGAGGTTCACGAAATTGCCGGCCAGCGCCTGGGCCCTGCCGCCCTTGTTGCGGAGCACAAGGACCTGGAGCTCGGAACCGACCAGGGAAGCGGCGTAGGCCGCCCGCAGCTCCCGGTCCAGGCCGCGCAGGGCGGCGGAGCGGGAGGCCACCGTCCCGGGCGGCAGCGGCTTGAGCGCCGCGGCCCTGGTGCCCGGCCGGGCGGAATAGCTGAACACGTGCAGCCCGGAGAGGCCCAGCTCCCGCGTGAAATCCAGGGCGCGCCGGAAATCGTCCTCCGCCTCGGTCGGGTAGCCGGCGATGATGTCGGCGTAGATCCCCACGCCGGGGAAAAGGCGCCGCAGTTCCTCCACCTTGGCCCGGTAGCGGGCGGTGTCGTAGAGCCGGCCCATGGCCTTGAGCACCGGGTCGGAGCCGGCCTGCAGCGGGAGGTGGAAATAGCCGCAGAACCTGTCCCCCCCGGCCTTCAGGACCTTAAGCAGCTCCGGCGTAAGTTCTTCGGATTCTATGGAGGAGAACCTCACCCTGAAATCTCCCGGCAGGGCGAAGATCTTGCGCATCAGCTCCGGCAGCCCGGCCCCGGAATCGCAGCGGTAGATCCCGAGCCGGGTGCCGCAGAGCACGATCTCCGCGAACCCGGACCGGACCAGCCTCCCGACCTCGGCCACGGCGGCAGAGAGCGGCTTGGAGCGCAGTTCGCTCCGGGCCAGGTTCACCAGGCAGTAGGCGCACTTGAGGTTGCAGCCGTCCTGCACTTTTACGAAGGCGCGGGCCTTGCCGTGGAACCTGTTCACCGAGAAGAAATCCCCGGCGGCGGGGGTGCCGCAGACCGCGGCCGGGATGCCCTCCTTCTCCTTGTTGGAGAAGACCGCCGCGCGCGGCGCGGCGGCCAGTATCTTTTTGGGGTCCAGGGTGGCCAGGCAGCCGGTAACGGCGATGGCGGCGCCCGGGTTGGCGGCGGCGGTGCGGCGCAGGAAGGCCACGCAGTCCCGGTCCGCCTTGGCGGTGACGGAGCAGGTATTCACCACGACGAGGTCCGCGGTTTCGGCGTCCTCCGCGGGCAGGTGCCCCAGCGCCAGGAACTTCTCACGCAGGCTTTCGGTCTCTATCTGGTTGACCCGGCAGCCTACCGTCTTAAAATAGATCTTCACGGTGATATTCTACAAATTAGGGAACCGGCGCGGGGCCGCTGCGCGGCATAGGCGGCATTGCCGCCCGTCAAGTCCGGAAGGGACTTTTTTATGGTATAGTAATCCCAGGTTAGAGGGGAGAAGCCGATATGCGCAAGATACTCGTAGTGGACGACGAGACGTCGTTCCTGAATCTGCTTCGCCACGCGCTGGAAGCGCAGGGCTACATGGTGCTGACCGCGGAGAACGGCAAGACCGCCGTGAACTGGGTACGCGAGGTGCCGCTCGACCTGGCCATCGTGGACCTGGGCCTGCCCGACATCAGCGGGATGGAAGTCTGCAGGACCATCAAGGAAAATCCCCGCACCCGCCATACCAAGGTCATTATCCTGACCGGCAACAACACCAACGAGGCCCGCATCGAGAGCAACCTTAACGCCCGGGCCGAACTTTTCCTCAACAAGCCCATCCAGATCGCCGACCTGCGCAGCGCCGTCTCCGGGCTGCTGGAAAGATCTGAAAAAGAGAAGATGCTGCTGAGGGCCTCCTTCAGCAGGTTCGCGGCCCCGGGCAGGGCCACGGGAACCGGCAAGGAAGAATTTTAGGAAGGGCCGGCTCCCGGCCGGCTTAAGGCCCGCTAGCCCAGGCGGGTAAGCAGCGCGGAGGCGGCGGCCAGGCAGGCCGATTCCGCCCTCAGGGTATACAACCCCAGGTTCATGAGCGCCGCGCCTTTGGAC
>CAYSYJ010000117.1:0-7398 GCA_964435105.1 uncultured Elusimicrobiaceae bacterium | reverse complement strand
GCCGGCGTCATCGACAAGAAGCGCAAGGACATCGTCAAGAACATCATCAACCTGAACCTGAACCAGGAGAAGATCAAGCGCCTGACGAACAAGATCAAGAACCTCGCGCACAAGATCCGCGAGTACCGCCTGGAGCTGGACAAGTACCAGAAGATCTACGGCGACCTCAACAAGCTGCAGCACGACCACGAACTGGTGGGCCGCAGCCGCATGAAGCCGGCCGCCTTCAGGAGCAAGTGGGGCTATAACCCGCAGGAGGTGGAGGCCGCGCTGCAGAACATCAGCGCCGTCAAGGAACGCGAGCACCACCTGGTTCGCACGCTGCCCATCAACCCCGACGACTTCATGTCCCTCAACGACAAGATCACCTTCCTCGAAGACCAGATCCTGCAGGACAAGCTGAAACTCATCAAGGCGAACCTCCGCCTCGTCGTCTCCATCGCCAAGAAGCACGTGAACTCCAACCTCGAGCTGTCCGACCTGATCCAGGAAGGCGGCCTCGGCCTGATGAAGGCCGTGGAGAAGTTCGAGTACAAGCGCGGCTTCAAGTTCTCCACCTACGCCACCTGGTGGATCCGCCAGAGCATCAACCGCGCCATCGCCGACCAGGCTCGCACCATCCGCATCCCGGTGCACATGAAGGAGCTGGTGTCGAAGCTGATGAAGGTGACGCGCAAGTACCGCCAGGAGTTCGGCCGCGACCCGTCTATCGAGGAATACAGCAAGCACATGCACATCTCGATGGACAAGGTGAAGAACGCCCTAAAGATCATGCAGGACCCGATCTCCCTGTCCACCCCCATCGGCGAGGACGAGGATTCCCACCTCGAGGACTTCATCGAGGACAAGGCCGGCCTGCCGCCGTCCAACTCGGCGGTGGAACTGCTGCGCCGCCGCGAGGTCACCAAGATCCTGGACACCCTGACCGACAGGGAGGCCAAGATCATCAAGCTGCGCTTCGGCATCGAGACCGGCTACCCCCGCACGCTGGAGGAAGTAGGCAAGATCTTCCGCGTCACCCGCGAGCGGGTGCGCCAGATCGAGGCCAAGGCCATCCGCAAACTGCGCCACCCCAGCCGCAGCAAGATGCTGCGGGACTACCTCGACTGAGGCGCGCGGACAGGCAAAAGAAGAAGGCCCGGGGCAGCCCGGGCCTTCTCTTTTCCGCCGGCCGGTCCCTTACTTCTCTTCCTTGTTCTCGGTGAACATGCCGCGGATGATGTCGTGGGCGATGTCCTTGGCGCCCAGGCCCACCGCGATGGCGAAGGCGAGCCCCAGGGAGGCGAGCAGGATATTGATGCCGCCGATGATCATCTTCATCTTGATGCCGAGCTGCTCCACGGCGGCGATCGCGGTGAAGATGATGATGATGAAGTTGACGATCTTGGCCAGCGAGCGGCCGCCCCTCAGGTTGTTGGCCGTCGCAGAGTTCTGCACCACCCCGGAGACGAAGCGGGCGAACAGCAGGCCGCCGAAACCGATGAAGATGGCCGCGGCGAGCTTGGGCAGGAAGATCAGCGTGAAGCGCTGGAGTATCTCGGAAATGGCGTGCAGGTTCAGGATGTCGGCCGCGGTCACGATGAAGACCAGCAGCAGGCCCCAGTAAACGATGAAGGCGACCACGTGCGAGAAGGATTTCCCGAAGCCGAGGCGGGTCAGCAGCTCGTTGACCCCCACGCTGCTGGTGTAATTGTCGAGTTTTATGCGGCGCAGGAACTGCTCGAGGACGGAGCTGACGACCCGGGCGATGAACAGGCCGAAAAGCACGAAGATGAAAGCCGCCATGATGCCGGGCGCGTAGGCCGTGAACTTGTCCCAGATGGCCATGACCGGC
Organism: uncultured Elusimicrobiaceae bacterium; assembly: GCA_964435105.1. Taxonomy (GTDB): domain Bacteria; phylum Elusimicrobiota; class Elusimicrobia; order Elusimicrobiales; family UBA9959; genus UBA9959. Next base: position 5,564 of record CAYSYJ010000117.1, on the reverse strand, counting down.
TGCACGAAAAGTTCCGCGAAATCCTTGAACATGTTTTCCTCCGTGAGAACAGGGCTATTCTAATATTTATGGCGCCGGCAAAGCAAAAGCGCCGCGCGGGGCGCGGCGCCTGGGCTGGCGGCCGGGGCTTCAGATGGTATTGCTGCCCTTTACCGGGTCGGCGGGGCCGAGCTTTTTCACCGGCCTCTTGATGGCGGGATGCGGCTGCGGCAGCGCGCCTTTGACCGCGGACGGGGAGACGGGGGCGTCGCGCAGCCGCGGCGCGGGCGCCGCCTTGGGCGCGGCCCGGGGCGCGGCGGGTTTCGGGTCCTGCGCGGCCACCTGCTTGAGGAATTCCCGGGAACCTTCGCGGTAAAGCGGGTCGTTCACGGCGCTCAGGGCGTCGAAGTCGCCCTGTCCCTGCAAGGAGATCTGCGCCGTAGCCTGCGCCTGCAGCGGCCGCTGCAGCGCGGCGCTCGCGGCCGGCTGCGCCGACGGCGCCGCGGGGGTTTCCCCCGCGTAAGACGAGACGGCAAAAAAGATGACGGCCGAAGCCGCCGCGGAAAGGATGCCTGACAGTTTCATTTTGACCTCCGGATAGGGCATGCCATATTATCGCAGATACGGCGGCCGGGCGGAAGTGGCCAAGGTCCCGGTTCGCCCTGGGCCTTTTGGCAGGGGACGCTGATTACTTTATTACTTTTTCCAGGTCGCGTTACAGGTATCCGCCGGACACACAGGGCCGAAAAAGTAATAAAGTAATCAGCGTCCCCTTTCAATTTTGAGGATTTTTTAGTATTATATCTCTACTATGTACGCAATAATCGAAACTGGCGGCAAGCAATACTGGGTAGTTCCCGGCGAAGTTCTGCAGGTGGAGAAACTCACGGCCAAGGAAGGCGCGGAAGTGACCTTCAAGGCGCTGTGGTCCGCCTCCCAGGACAACAAAGACGCCGCGGCTGCCAAGGCGCCGTCCGCCAAAGTAACCGCAAAGATAATCCGGCATCTCCGGGGCCCCAAGATCATAGTTTTCCGCAAGAAAACCAAGAAGGCCTATGAAAAGGGCTCGGGCCACCGCCAGGAACTCACCGAGATAGAGGTGAAGGACATACAGCTGTCCTAAGTTTTTGGCCCCGCCGGCCCCGGGCCGGCTTCTACAACAGAGGTACAGATCATGGCAGGAACAAAATCACAGGGTTCTAGCACAAACGGCCGCGACAGTCACGGCCAGCGCCTTGGCGTCAAGCGCTACGGCATGCAGAAGGTCAACGCCGGGGAGATCCTGGTCCGCCAGCGCGGCACCAAGTTCCTGCCGGGCGCCAACGTCCGCCGCGCTTCCGACGACACGCTCTTCGCGATCGTCACCGGCGTGGTGAAGTTCGAGTGGGCGAAACGCGGCAAGAAGCAGATCAGCGTTTACCCCGCCGCGAAATAACCTTTAACCAAGGTAAGACCTCCTGGGTGCTGACGCGTTCAGGAGGTTTTTTATTCCCATTATGACCCAGACAAGATCAGGCAGAAGCGCTACTTTCATCGACACCGCCCACGTCTACCTCAAGGCGGGCAAGGGCGGCAACGGGGCCTCCTCCTTCCGCAGGGAGAAGTACATCCCCTACGGCGGCCCGGACGGCGGCGACGGCGGCAAGGGCGGCAGCATCTGGTTCGTGGCCACCCCCAATGTCACCACCCTGCGCGAGATCGCCTTCCACCCCCACATCACCGCGGGGGACGGCTCCCCCGGCGGCGGCAACCGCCGGGACGGCGCCAACGGCGAAGACAAGACCCTTTACGTGCCCCTGGGCACGGTGGTCAAGCGCGACGGCGCGATACTCGCCGACCTCAAGGAGAACGGTCAGCGCTTCTGCGTGGCCAAGGGCGGCCGCGGCGGCCGCGGCAACACCTCCTTCAAGACCCGCTTCAACACCGCCCCCAAGATCTCCGAGAACGGCGAGCCGGGCGAGGAGTTCGAGGCCTGGCTGGAACTGAGCGTGCTGGCCGACGTGGGCCTGGTGGGCTTCCCCAACGCCGGCAAGAGCACGCTGCTCTCGACCATCTCGGCCGCCCGCCCCAAGATCGCGGGCTACCCCTTCACCACCCTCAACCCGCACATCGGGATGGTCACGCATAAGGGCAAGGGCTTCGCCGCGGCCGACATCCCCGGCCTGATAGAGGGCGCCCACGAGGGCAAGGGCCTCGGCGACCAGTTCCTCAAGCACGTGCTGCGCACCAAGCTGCTGGTGCACCTGGTGGACCCGGCCGGCTTCGGCGGGCTGAAGCCCGAGAAGGCCGTGACCGTGATCGAGAAGGAGCTGAAGGGCTATCACCCCCTCCTGGGCAAGAAGACCGCCATACTCGCCGTCAACAAATCCGACCTGCCCGAAGCGGCGGAGGTGCACGCGCGCCTGCAGAAGAAGTTCAAGAAGCGCGAAGTGTTCCTGATCTCCGCCGCCACCGGCAAGGGCGTGCCGAAGCTGCTGGACCGCATCATCAAGCTGCTGCCGGAGATAAAGACCGAGGACCTCTACAGGCCCGAGTCCGTCCCCGCCACCGCCGCCAAGTCCGGCGGCTTCAAGGTGGCCCTCTCCGAGGAAGGGACCTACACGGTCAGCGGCCTGCGCGTGGAGAAGCTGATAGCGATGACGAACTTCAACCAGCCCGACTCCTGGGACCGCCTGCGCCGCATCTTCCGGGTGATCGGCCTGGACAAGGCCCTTAAGAAGGCCGGCGCGGCCGAAGGCGACCTGGTGAGGATCGGGGACAAGGAATTCCAGTGGAGCGACGCCGCGCTGCCCTCGGGCCGGCCCTCCAAGTTCGCCTACAAGTACAGGAAGTTCGACCCCGACGCCGGCATAGCCTGAGCGCCGCCATAAACAAAAAAAGGGACAGGATACTTTTTCCTGGAGAAAAAGTAGCCTGTCCCCTTTTTACGGCGGCGCTCAGTACACGGTGCCCCAGTCGCGGGTGGTGATGCGGAATTCCACCCGGCGGTTGAGCGCGTGGGCCCGTTCGGACTCCTCGTCGAGCAGCGGCTGGCTCTCCCCGTAGCCGTAGACGCGCACCGAATCCGGGTGCACGCCTTTCCTTGCCAGGTACATCTTGACCGAGCTCGCCCGCTCCAGCGCGAGCCTCTCGTTGAAAGCCTCGGAACCGGAAGAGTCGGTATGGCCGGAGACTATCAGCTTGAGGCGGGCGTGGTTGATGAGGATGGTGGCCACCTTGTCCAGCAGCGCGAAGGAGGAGGGCAGCAGCCTGGCCGAGCCCAGCTCGAACTCGATGGGCGGTATCTGCTTGGAGGACACCATGTCCATGACGCCCTGCAGCTCGAGGTCGGCCCGCCTGGCCTCCTCGCGCTCGGCCGGGCTCAGCGTGCGGCCGCAGCCGGCCAGCGCGGCCGCGGCGGTCGCCAGTATCAGAAGTTTTTTCATGCCCCCTCCTGGAAGATCCCGCGGTTTATGGATACGATAAGGGTCTCGCGCCTGAACCGGTACCCGCGGGCGAAAGCGGTATTGCTCAGCAGGAGCGGCGGCGTGGCCGCTATGGTGGAATAGACCCGCCCGCGCTTTATGCGCGGCCTGGCTTTGGGGTCCAGGATATTGGAATGAGCCACCTGCTCCAGGGTGTCCATGGCCCAGTATACGGGCCAGATGACGGCCGCGCGCATGGCCAGCTCCGTCTTGGGGATGGCGGTGAGGAAAGCTTCGCTCTGGTCCAGGCGGTCCACGGCCCAGCCTATCCAGCGGGCCACGGTCTCCCACAGGCGCGGCATATTGGCCTGGTCCAGCAGGTCCGCCGGCTTAAGGCCCGCAGAGTCCAGGTCCGACTGCGGCAGGTAGCAGCGGCCTATGCGCAGGTCCGCGGCAAGGTCCTTGAGTATATTGGTGATCTGCAGCGCGGAGCCTATCATGGCGGCGTCCGACTCGGAAGGGAAATCGTCCTTGGCCCTGGTGGAGAGGCGTATGGCCTCCCGGTAGAGGCGGGCCCAGAAGGTCCCGGGCGCGCCGCCGATGCGGGAGCAGTAAAGTTCCAGGTCTTGGGGGGCCTTCAGCGCCGCTGGCGCTCCGCCGGGGAAAGAGCGCACGTCCGTCTCCATGCCGGAGGCGATGGCGTCCAGCAGTTCGGGGAAAAGCTTGCGGTCGCCCTCGGGCAGGCGCGCGTACAGCTCCAGCACCTTGCCGAAACGCAGCAGGAGTTCCTTCTCGCCTTTGGTCTGGGCGCCGGCCACCAGGGCGCCGGCCCGCCGCCCGACCTCGGCCGCGCTGCCGGGCTTGTCCAGGCCGCGCATCAGGGCCAGCAGTTCCAGTTTTTCCGAGGGGCCTATCGAGGGAGAATCGGCCACGGTATCCATGGCCCGGCAGAGCAGGTAACCCAGGCCCATGGAGGTGCGGACCGGTTCCGGCAGCACGTTGACGCTCAGGTAGAGCGTGCGGGAAACGTTCTTGAGGACGGCTTTTATCTCGCCCGAGATGAAAGCCTTTTCGCGCTTTTCCATCGTCTTAATTCTACAAATTTTAGGACCGCCGCAAGCCTAAACGGGGCGCTCGGCGTTCTCCGCCCCGCCCAGTTCCCCGGCGGCCTCTGCCCCCAGGCCCAGCCGGCCGTACACGGGCGCGGCGTGGCGGGTGATCTCGCCGAGCCTGGAAGCGAAAAGCACGGTGGCGCCCAGCACGAAAAGGCCGCTCAAAGAGATGGTGCGGGCCACCCCTATGTGGGAGGCGGTCCAGCCGGCCAGCAGGCTGCCGAAAGGGGCCATACCCATGAAAGCCACGGAGTGCAGCGCCATCACGCGGCCGCGCTTGTCGTCGTCCACCAGCGTCTGTATGACGGTATTGCTGGAGGCCATGAAGCTGATCATGCCGAAACTGGCGCAGGCGATGCAGAGCGCCGAGACCGGGAAGCTGTAAGAGAAGGAGAAAGCCATCAGGCCCAGGCCGAAGAGCCCGGTGAACAGCGGTATCCAGCGCTCCAGGCCGGCCGGGTGGCGGCGGCCGGCCAGCCGGAGCGCGCCGGCCAGGGCGCCGATCCCGGAGGCGGCCATGATGAAGCCGAGGGTGCGCGGCCCGCCCTGCAGGATCTCCCGCACATAGGCGGGCATGAGCACGGCGTAAGGCATGCCGAGCAGGCTGCCCACGGCCAGCATCAGGATGAGGTAGCGGATAGGCGGGAAGCCGAAGGCGTACTTGAGGCCTTCCGAGAAACCGCCGCTGCGGCGGCCCGCGCCCGCGGCGGCGGCCGGCAGGCGCATGGCCATGAGCGCCGCTATGACCCCGACATAGGAGACTGCGTTTATCAGGAAGCAGACGCCCTCGCCGAAGGCGGCTATGCAGACCCCGGCGATAGAGGGCCCGATGAGGCGGGCCGAATTGAACATCGAAGAGTTCAGGGCTATGGCGTTGGCCAGGTCCTCGCGGCGCTCCACCAACTGGACTATGAAGGACTGCCGGGCCGGCATATCGAAAGCGTTGATGACGCCGGCCATGGCGGCCAGCGCGATGATCTGCCACACCTGCGGGTCGCCGAACAGGGACAGGGCGGCGAGCAGGGCCGCCTGCAGCATGGCGAGGGTCTGCGTGGCCAGCATGATGCGG
>CAYSYJ010000116.1:0-7612 GCA_964435105.1 uncultured Elusimicrobiaceae bacterium | reverse complement strand
CTTCATGCTGAACTGGGTGGCGATGTTCTTGGAACTGTAGAAGGCGAACAGGATCATGAAGAAGATCATGAGGTAGCTCATCATGTCGCCGTAGGTGATGGCCCACAGCGCGCCGCGGTTGAGCTCGTTCTCCAGTTCGTCCTCGCGTTCGTAGAAGCGCATAGGGCGTCCTCAGCGGGGCTTGCTCCCGGCGGCGGGCGCGCCGCCGCTCTCGATAAGCTGGTAGCCGCGCAGGTGCATGTCCACCAGGTGGGGGGTCTTGCCGCTCATGATGTCGATGACGCCCTCGAGGATGAGCTGCAGCACCAGGGTCTCCTCCACGGCGCGCAGGCGGATCTTGTTGGCCACCGGCACGAAGAGCAGGTTGGAGAGGCCGATGCCGAGGAAAGCGGAGCTGATGGCCACGGCCATGGACTTGCCGATCATGGTCGGGTCGGAGATATTGCTCAGCGTCTGGATGATGCCGAACAGGGTGCCGATCAGGCCGAACATGGGGGAGAGCACGCTCATGGTACGGTAGAAGTTGGAATCCTCCTGGATGTCCAGGCGGCGGCGGCGGATCTCCTCCTCCAGGATGGCGCGGGTCTCGCGGGACTCGGCGCTGATCATGGCCACGCCCACCGCCCGCTTGAGGAAGCCGCCGGCGAAGGCCGGGTCCGTGTTGGAGAGAGCCATGATGCCGCCCTGCTTCTGGGCGGTCTCGGCCATGCTCACCAGCATGCGCACCGAGGCGTCCACGGAGGGGGTCTTGGGGGTGGTGAAGATGTCGAAAAAGGCCCTGATGCCGGCCATGAACCTCTTGAAGGAGGTGTTGATGACGGTGGCCGCCAGGGTGCCGCCGATCACGATCACGATGCCGTGCATGTCCATGAGCTTCTCGGCTATGCCGGAGGTGAAAATGCCCCAGCCGACGACGGCTGCGCCCAGCAGGAACCCTACTATCGTCATCATGTCCATAAGCGCGGTTCTCCAAAAACTGTTTTTCAGGCTGCGCTTAAATTGTAGCGCGCCGGTGTTGCCGGAATGTTGCGTATATATATTATAAAATTGCGCGCGCTTTTAACTTTTTGATACCATTGTATTTCCGGGCCCCGTTGCCGCGGCCCGGCATCCCCCCGACAGCAGGAGCGTTCATGGATTACCTTCTTTCCGAGCAGCAGACTATGATCCGCGACCTGGCGCGCAAGATAGCCCAGGAGAAGATCAAACCGGTGGCGGCCCAGTACGACGAGAGCGAGGAGTTCGCCTGGCCGGTCATGAAGACGCTGGCAGAGAGCGACCTGTTCGGCATCTACCTGCCCGAGGCCTACGGCGGCCTGGGCGGGGGGATATTGGAGATGTGCCTCGTGACCGAGGAGCTCTCGCGCGCCTGCGGCGGCATAGCCCTGGGCTACGCCGGCACCGCGCTGGGCACGCTGCCCATCCTGCTGCACGGCAGCGAGGAGCAGAAGAAGAAATACCTGCCCGACATCGCCGCCGGCAAGAGGCTCGCGGCCTTCTGCCTCACCGAGGCCGAGGCCGGCTCCGACGCCGCCAACATGAAGACCACCGCCCGCAAGGAGGGCGACAAGTACATCCTCAACGGCGTCAAGCAGTGGATCACCAACGCCGGCGAGGCCGACATCTACACCGTGATCGCCCTGACCGACAAGTCGAAGAACGTGCGCGGCGCCAGCGCCTTCATCGTCGAGAAAGGAACGAAGGGCATGGAGTTCGGCAAGAAGGAGAAGAAGATGGGCATCCGCGCCAGCGCGACGCGCGAAGTCATCTTCACCGATTGCGAAGTGCCGGCCGCCAACCTGATCTCCCGGGAGGGCATGGGCTTCATCGTGGCCCTCAAGACGCTCGATACCTCCCGCCCCGGCGTGGCGGCGCAGGCCGTGGGCATAGCGCAGGGCGCGCTGGACCACGCGCTGGAGTATTCCCGCACGCGCGTGCAGTTCGGCTCGCCGATCTCGGGTTTCCAGGCCGTGCAGCATATGCTGGCCGACATGGGCACGCAGGTGGAAGCGGCCCGCGCCCTCACCTACTCCGTGGCCAGGCTGGTCGACTCCGGCGCCAAGTCCGTCTCCAAGGAATCCGCCATGGCCAAGCTCTTCGCCAGCGACGTGGCCATGAAGGTCTCCGTGGACGCGGTGCAGATCCTCGGCGGCTACGGCTACATGCGCGATTACCCGGTGGAGAAGTACATGCGCGACGCCAAGATCACGCAGATCTACGAGGGCACCAACCAGATCCAGCGCAACGTGATCGCCGCCAACATGATCAAGGAGACGCTGAAAAAATAATTTCCCGGGAGCGGGCCTGGCGGGGCATGGGCCCGTCGGGCACGGGGTCGGGCACACCGTGCCCGCCCCTTGTCACTCGGCCTCGTCGCTTACGCAAGCCTCGGCCTCCGTGACATCCCTCCTGGCCCATACCCCGCCGGCCCGCGACCATTTTCCGCGAGACGGCAAAGCAAGAGGACAGATGAATATCATAGTCTGCATCAAACAGGTACCGGACACCACCGACGTGAGGATAGACCCCGTCACCAACACGCTCATCCGCGAGGGCGTCAAGAGCGTGATCAACCCCTTCGACACCTACGCGATAGAGGAGGCCGTGCGCCTCAGGGAGCGCTGCGGCGGCAAGGTCACCGCGCTCACCATGGGCCCGCCCCAGGCGGAGGCCGCGCTGAAGGAGGCCATCGGCCTCGGCTGCGACGAGGGCGTGCTGGTCAGCGACCGCAAGTTCGCGGGCTCCGACACCTGGGCCACCTCCTATACCCTCGCCTGCGCCATCGAGAAGCTGGAAGGCTTCGACGTCATACTCTGCGGCAAGCAGGCCTCCGACGGCGACACCGCCCAGGTCGGCCCCGGCATCTCCGCCCACCTCGACATCCCGCAGGTCACCTATGTCAGGAAAATAGCCGAGATCGACGCCAAGCGCGCCAAGGTAGAGCGCCTGACCGAGGAAGGCTACGACGCGGTGGAAACCCCGCTGCCCTGCCTTTTCACCGTGGTCAAGGAGATCAACACCCCGCGCATGCCTTCCCTGAAGGGCATGATGCGCGCCAAGTCCGCCAAGATCGCCAAGTGGACCGCCGGGGACCTGGACGCGGACCCCGCCCTCCTCGGGCTGGACGGCTCGCCCACCCGGGTGGTGAAGATCTTCACGCCCGAAGCCCGCAAGGGCGGCGAGATGATCTCCGGCACCCCGGCCGAAGTGGCCAAAGAACTCGCCGAACTCCTGAAAGGGGAGGTCGTGTAATGGCCTCCATCAAGGTACACCTCGAAAAATGCACCGGCTGCACGCTCTGCGTGAAGGCCTGCCCCTTCGGCGCCATCCACATGGCCGACCGCAAGGCCGTCGTCGACATGGCCAAGTGCACCCTGTGCGGCGCCTGCGTGGCCGCCTGCAGGTTCTCCGCCATCGAGCTGGACAAGGCGGGGGGACCGAAGAAGGACCTCTCGGCCTACAAGGACGTCTGGGTTTTCTGCGAGCAAAAGAAAGGCCTGGTCCAGAGCATCTCGTACGAACTGCTCGGCGAGGGCCGCAAACTGGCCGACAAGCTGGGCGTGCGGCTCTGCGCGGTGCTCCTGGGCAACGGCCTGCAGGAAACCGCCGGGAAACTGGGAGAGCGCGGCGCCGACCGCGTCTACCTGGTGGACCACCCGGCCCTGGCCGCCTACCAGGACGACCCCTATACCGCCGTGCTGTCCGCTCTCGTCGAGGAGTACAAGCCTGAGGCGCTGCTCTGCGGCGCCACCACGGTGGGCCGCAGCCTGGTCTCGCGCGTGGCCATCAAGACCAACGCGGGCCTGACCGCGGACTGCACGGGGCTCGACGTGGATACCAGGGAGCGCCTGCTGCTGCAGACGCGCCCCGCCTTCGGCGGCAATATCATGGCCACCATCATAGCGCCCAACCACCGGCCGCAGATGGCCACCGTGCGCCACAAGGTCATGAAAGAGGCCCCCGTGCAGCCGGGCCGTACGGCCGAGATAGTCAGCAAGGTCTACCCGGAAACCCTCTTCGCCTCCCGCACCAAACTGCTGGACGTGGTGGACGAGCTGGCCAGCACCGTCAACCTCTCCGAGGCCGACGTCATAGTGTCCGGCGGGCGCGGCATGGGCTCGAAAGAGAACTTCGCCCTGCTCGAGGACCTGGCCAAAACGCTGGGCGGCGCGGTAGGCGCCAGCCGCAGCGCCGTGGACGCCGACTGGATCGGCTATTCCCACCAGGTGGGGCAGACCGGCAAGACCGTGGTGCCCAAGCTCTATATCGCCTGCGGCATCTCCGGCCAGATACAGCACCTCATCGGCATGCAGTCGTCGAAAACGATAGTGGCGATAAACCGCGACCCGGACGCGCCCATCTTCAAGGTGGCCACCTACGGCATCGTGGGGGACGTTAACGAGATAGTGCCCGCGCTCACCAGGGAATTCAAGCGCGTCCTGAACAGGCAGGGGGAAAAATGAACGGCGCCAGGAAACCTTTGAAGACCATGCGGGAGTGGAAGCTCCTGGAGCTCCACGCGGAAAAGATGGCCAAGCGCCATCTGCGCGGCCTCTTCGCCGCCGACCCGCTGCGCGCCGAAAAGTTCACGGTGGAGGCGGCCGGCCTCTACTTCGACTATTCCAAGAACCTCGTCACCGAGGAGACCGTGAAGCTGCTGGCCGGCCTGGCCGAGGCCTCCGGCCTCCGGGACTGGATCGAGGCGATGTTCACCGGCGAGAAGATCAACGCCACCGAGGGCCGCGCCGTGCTGCACACCGCGCTGCGCGCGCCCCGCAGCGCCGCGGTAGTCGTCGACGGCGAGAACGTGGTCCCGCATGTCCACGCCGTGCTGGAAAAAATGGAAAAGTTCGCGGACAAGCTCCGCGCCGCGGAGTGGAAAGGTTTCACCGGCAAGACCATAAAGAACGTCGTCAACATAGGCATAGGCGGCTCCGACCTCGGCCCCGTCATGGCCTACGAGGCCCTGAAGCATTACAGCCTGCGTTGGATGACCTTCCGCTTCGTCTCCAACGTCGACGCCGCCGATTTCGCGGAGGCCGTGCAGGACCTGGACCCCGAGGAAACGCTTTTCATCGTCGCCTCCAAGACCTTCACCACGCAGGAGACCATGGCCAACGCCGAGACCGCCAGGGCCTGGCTGCTGAAAGCCCTCAAAGACAAGGCGGCCATAGCCAAGCATTTCGTCGCCGTCTCCACCAACGCGGCCAGGGTCGCCGAGTTCGGCATCGACACGGAGAACATGTTCGGCTTCTGGGACTGGGTCGGCGGACGCTACTCCATGTTCTCGGCCATCGGGCTGTCCACGATGATCGCCATAGGCCCGAAGCGTTTCAAGGAGATGCTGGCCGGCGCGCGGGAGATGGACGAGCATTACCGCACGGCCGCCTTCGAGCGCAATATCCCGGCCCTGCTGGGGCTGCTGGGGCTGTGGTACGCGGATTTCTTCGGCGCGCAGAGCCAGGCGGTGCTGCCCTACGAGCAGTACCTCAAGCGCTTCCCGGCCTACCTGCAGCAGCTCACCATGGAGAGCAACGGCAAGAGCGTGACGCTGGACGGCAGGCCCGTGGACTACCAGACCGGCCAGATCTACTGGGGGGAGCCCGGCACCAACGGCCAGCACTCCTTCTACCAGCTCATCCACCAGGGCACCAAGTTCATCCCCTGCGACTTCATCGCCTTCTGCCGCACGCACCACCGGCTGGGGCGCCACCACGACCTGCTGCTGGCAAATGTCCTGGCCCAGGCCGAGGCGCTGGCCTTCGGCAAGACCCCGGAGGAACTGAAAGCCGAGGGCGTGAAGCCCGCGCTGGCGCCGCACAAGACCTTCGAGGGCAACCGCCCTTCGACCATGATCCTCCTCGACGAGCTGACCCCGGCCGCCCTGGGCCGCCTGGTCGCGCTCTACGAGCACGCCGTCTTTACGCAGGGCATGATCTGGCAGATCGGACCTTTCGACCAGTGGGGCGTGGAGCTCGGCAAGGTCCTCGCCGGGCGCATCGCCCCCGAACTGGAAGCCAAGGACGAGCCGGCCCTCAAGCACGACTCCTCCACCAACGCCCTCATCCGCCGCTGCCGCGGGCGGAAGGCCTGAGAACCCGGGTAGACAGCGGGGGACTTCTGTGATAAAATAACCGCAATGGGTCCGGCGCGCCGCGCCGGAGGTTTGGAATGGTCGGGCCGCCATTCCGGGTAATGCCGGAGGCGGCTCTCGCCTTTAAAACGGGTTGCCATCTTATCCTCGGGGAGGGCGCATGCGTATAACGCTGAGGCTCATCGTCTCTCTTATAGTGGTGGTCGTGAGCGTGGCGCTCGTGTCCGCCTGGTTCCACGTCAGGCAGGAGAAACTGAAGCGCTACGACGAGGTCCGCTCGAATTCCTCGCTGCTGGCGGAAAGTTTCAAGGAGCCGGCCCGGCACTACCTCGAAGCCGGCAACTCGGCCGGCCTGCAGCGCCTGGCCGACAAGTTCCGCGACCAGAAAAGGCTGGAAGGCGTGGCTGTCTACGCCGCCGACGGCGCCCTGCTCGCCGCTTCCTCCGGGATAGCTCCCGAGATCAAGGGACGGGCCAGCCGGATATCCGTGGTGCTTGCCTCCGAAAGTGAAGAGGAGTTCCTCTTCGGGGACCGCAAGGTGCTGCTTTACCCGTCCCCCTTCTCCTTCGGCGATAAGGGCCTGGCCCGTCTGGCCATCTTCACCAATATTTCCCACATAGACCTGGAGCTGTTCCAGATCTGGAAACGCACGCTGATAAGGCTGCTGGCGCAGATGGTGCTGATCTCGCTGGTCACCCTGCTGGTAATACGCTGGAACCTGGTAGACCCCATCAGCCAGATGGCCGACTGGATGAAAAAGCTGCGCATCGGGGAGGAGCAGGGAAATGTACCGCCGCTCAAAGGCGACATTTTCGCCCCTATCGCCAAAGAGGCCACCACGCTGGCGAAGAACCTGCAGGCCGCGAGGAACGCGGCCCAGAAAGAGGCCCGCCTGCGGCAGGAGGGGGAATCCCTCTGGACGCCGGAGCGCCTCAGGGAACTCATCAAGATAAAGATGGAAGGCCGCCCCCTCTATGTGGTCTCCAACCGCGAGCCGTACATGCATATCAAGGAAGGCAAGGAGATCAGGGCGATAGTCCCCGCCGGGGGCCTGGTGACGGCCCTGGACCCGATACTCAAGGCCGCCGGCGGCACCTGGATAGCCCATGGCAGCGGGGAGGCGGACTTCGAGGTGACGGACGCGAAGAACCGCATCAGCGTTCCCCCGGAAGAGCCGGCCTACGCTCTTCGCCGCGTGGCCCTCTCCAAGGAGGAGGAGGACGGGTACTACTACGGCTTCTCCAACGAGGGCATCTGGCCGCTCTGCCATATCGCCCATATCCGCCCGATCTTCCGCAAGGAGGACTGGCAGTACTATTACGACGTCAATAAGAAGTTCTGCGACACCGTGCTGGAGGAGATAGAGGGCGTGAAGGAACCCGCGGTCCTGATACAGGACTACCACTTCACCCTGCTGCCGGCCATGATCAAGGCCGCCCGGCCCGACGCGCGCGTGGCCGTGTTCTGGCATATCCCCTGGCCCAACCCCGAAACGTTCGGGATCTGCCCGTGGCAGAA
>CAYSYJ010000115.1:0-7618 GCA_964435105.1 uncultured Elusimicrobiaceae bacterium | reverse complement strand
GGCCATCCCGGCTACCAGCCCTATCCGCCCCCGCAGCCCGGTTATCCGCCCCAGCCCTGGAACCCCGGCTACCCGCCCCAGCCCTGGACCCCCCCGGTACAGCAGACCAGGCAGTTCAGTTTCGAGAGCGGCAGCTTCACCTTCGGCAGCGAGGCCGACGACTCGCGCGAAACGGCCGTGCGTGCCCTGCGCCGCGCCGGTTACGCCGTGCTGGAGGAGCGCGATAACTTCACCAGCTACAGCCTGGTCTTCCTGGCGCCGGCCTACCTGAAGATAGACAGGTACGAGAGCGGCGATTTCACCTTCTCCAGCGAGGCCAAGAAAGCCGCCGACGATTGCGTGCGGGCCATGGAGCGCCAGGGCAACGTGGTCCTGGAGCGCAATGTCTCCGGCACCCGCTTCACGGTCAGCTACCTCGGCCGCGGCCACGGCTCCTATACGGAGACCCAGACCTACGAGAGCGGCAGCTTCACCTTCTCCAGCGACGCCGAACGCGCCATGGACGACGCCGCGGAGGCCATAAAACGGCTTGGCGGCACCGTACTGGAGAAGCGCCGCAACGGCACCCGCTTCACCATCACCTACCAGGCCCCCTACCGCCTGGAGACCCAGACCTACGAGAGCGGCAGCTTCACCTTCGGCAGCGAGGCCGAGCGCGCCATGGACGACGCCGCCGCCGCCCTCTCCCGCCTGAACGGCGTCGCCGTGCTGGAGAAGCGCCGGGACGGCACGCGCTTTACCCTGGTCTTCTTCTCCCGGACCAGGATAGAGACCCTGAAGTACGAAAGCGGCAGTTTCACCTTCTCCAGCGAAGCCAAGCGGGCCGCCGACGAGGCCGCCGCCGCCTTCGCCTCGCAGGGCCTGGTGGTGCTGGAGAAGAACGTGAGCGGCACCCGGTTCACCATCACCTACTTCCGCCCGGCCTATTATTACTGAACGGGCGGGACAAAAAAAGCGCGGCCCCGCGGCCGCGCTTTTTTCACGCCCCGTGGCCTCAGCCGCGGGCTTTGACGAAGCAGACCGCGGCCAGGGCCAGGACGGCGATGAGGACGGCGGCCCAGCGGGCCAGTTTCACAAAATCGAAGGACAGGGCGACCGCCGCGCCCTTGTTAAGCAGCACCACTTTCTTCGGCTCCGCCCCGGCGGCCTGGCCGCCGCAGGCCGGGTTCTCGCAATAGGCCTTGCCCTCGGCCACCGCGGCGCCGCAACGGGGGCAGTTCAAGGCCGGCTCCCGGGCAGGATCTCGAGCCAGTAGCCGTCGGGGTCCTCGATGAAATAGATCCCCATCTTCTCGTTCTCGTAGCAGACGCAGCCCATGCGCTTATGCAGCTCGTGGGCGGCCGCGTAGTCGTCCACCGTGAAGGCCAGGTGGATCTCGTTATCCCCAAGGTCATACTTTTCCTTCCTGTCGCGCAGCCAGGTCAGCTCCAGCCGGTGCGGCGTGGCGCCGTCGCCGAGGAAGGCCAGCGTGAAGGAGCCGTCCTCCGCGTTCTTGCGCCGCACCTCGGCGAGGCCGAGCGCCTCCTTGTAGAACTTCAGGCTCTTCTCCAGGTCCAGGACGTTCAGGTTATTGTGGGCGAAAGAAAATTTCATAAGTGCCTCCGCCTTTATCTTATCAAAATCCCCGCGCGCGGCCCCTGGGCCTTTTTTGGGCCTTGACAAGTAAAGGGGCGGCTGTTATACTCCAAGTGTGGTCTTGTTCTTTCGGTCGCGCCGTCGGTGCAGTTGCGGTGGGTAGCGGTGTGTCGCCCGGCCCCGGCGCTCCCCCGGTCCGTGTCCGCGCTTGGCGGGCGGCCCGGTTGCCCGGCCCCTCCCGCCCGTGGCGGCGAGGTTCCCCGGGCGGGCGTTCGGCCCCGTCCCCGGGGCGCGCCCCCTGGTCCCGGCCCTGTCCGGGGTGTTGGCCCCCGCAACTGCGGGGGCCCTCACTTTTTGCGGCTGTATCGCGGCCCCGTAATTTTATATGGTTGTCTTAGAGAGGTTACCATGAAAACTTTAACCGCCTTCCTTTTCCTCCTGGCCGCCGTCCCGGCCGCCGCGGAGCCGCCGCAGCCGCCCAGCAAGGTCACGCCCGAGGTGCGCGCCGCCCTGCAGGCGGAAGCCGCCGACCTGGCCCGCCAGCTGCAGGCCGCCCCCGGGAACGCCGACCTGTACACCCGGCTCGGCTTCGTCTACTCGCGCCTGGACCAGGCCGACGACGCCCAGCGCGCTTTCGAGAACGCCGTGCGCCTGGACCCCAAAAAGGCCCCGGCCTGGTACATGCTGGGGCTGATCTACGAGAAGAAGGGGCTGACGCAGCAGGCCCTGGCCGCCTGGCGGGCCTGCCTCGAGAACACTTCGGACCCCCGCGCCAGGGACACGGCGCAGAAGCACATCCACCACCTGAGCAGGCCCTGACATGAAGAAGCTCCTCCCCCTCGCCGCCCTGCTCCTCGCCGCCTGCGCCGCGCCCAAGGTGGCCGTGAACCCCCGCGCCGATTTCTCCGCCATCAAGCGGGTGGCGGTGCTGCCTTTCGCCGGCCCCAAGGGCGAACTCGCCGCCGACGTGATGACCCAGAGCCTGCTGCAGAGCGGCGCCGACGTGGTGGAACGCCAGCGGCTGGACGCCGTGCTCAAGGAGCAGTCGCTGACGGCCTCGGCCGCTTTCGACCCGGCCACCGCGAGGCAGATAGGCCGGCTGCTGGGCGTGGACGCGCTGTTCGTGGGCACCGTCGCGGAAAGCACCCCGCAGACCACCTATATCGTGAGCCAGTCCGCCAACCCGCAGGCCAATGTCACGCAGGTCGGCGGCGGCACGGTCTATTCCGAAGGCACCGTGATGGGCATGCCCAGCGCGCAGCTGCTCTCCACCACGGCCAATGTCTCGCTGCTGTCGCGCATGGTGGACGTGGAGACCGGCTCCGTGCTCTGGTCCGCCTCCATGGCCTACGAGGGCTTCGACGTGGTTTCCGCCATGGGCGGCATCACCGACGCCTTCATGCGCTCGCTGACGCCGATCTGGCCCGGCCTGGCCAGGTAAGCGCCGCGGGGTAAAAGAAAAAGGGGACAGGCTGCTTTTTCGCCGCGAAAAAGTAGCCTGTCCCCTTTTTTCCTTAGGGCCTCAGTCCATCAGCCGCCGCTGTCCCTGCAGCTCCCGGATATGCTGGACGTCCTGCGTAACCTCCATGCAGCCCAGGTAATTCCCCTTGTCGTCGCGCAGCGCGAAGAACTCGATAAGCATCTTGTGCTTGGGCTCGCCCTTGACCACCTCCAGGTCTATCCAGAAAGCGGCCTTGTCGCGCGTGCCGGCCTTCATTTCGGACACCAGGCGCTCCACCATGGCCAGGCTCTTCTGCGGGTGGCACTGGCGGAAGTTCATCCCCATGGCCGTCATGGGCCGCTTGAAAAGCCGCGTCTCGTGCTTGTTCCAGCCCACCACCTCGTCGTTGGCGTCTATCACGGTCAGCTCGGCCGGCAGGGCCTCTATCATGGCCTTCACCATCTCCGCGTTCATCCTGTCGAAAAGCATGACTCCTCCTTTACCCGCTGTCATGAGATTATAGGAAAATACCGCGGCGCCCCACCGCAAAGAAAAAGCCCCGCTCCCGCGGGGCTTTTCCCGTTGCGGCGCAGCGCTTACTGCGCGGTCTGTATCTTGAGGTTCAGGCCCTTCTCGTCGAAGGAGAACCCGGTCAGGTGCAGTTCGCCCACCAGGCCCGCGGGGATGAACTGGCCCATTATTTTCGAGGAGACCTGCGCGTGCAGGGTCCAGGCGGCCTTGTCGTAGCGCAGCCGGATCACGTCCTCGGCCCGCATGGGGATCTGCTTCTTCCTCAGGAAGTCGTTCACGGCGGAGTAGACGCCCTTTATCGCCACGTCCATCACCTGCACCATCACCTGCTCCTCGCTGATGGCCGGCGCGGCGGGGGCGGCCTTCACCGAGGGCTCCATGGAGGCGTGCAGCTGGATACGCTGGATCCTGATGGCCAGTTTATCGGTGCCGTTGAAGTAGGGTTTCAGCGTCAGGGTAGGCACCACTATGATGCCGCCCTGGTCGATCTTGATATTGCTGAGCCGCAGGAACTCGCCGTACTTGAAAGCCACGGGGGCGCTCTTGTCGATGATAGTCAGGCGGGGCTCGCTCTTGGCCACCATCCCCACGCCCTTCTTCACTGCGGCGAAGGGGACGCGGATGCTCATGTCCATGCCTATCAGGTCGTCCTCGGCGCGGGCCTGGGCGGCGGCCGGGGCCCGGAAGTCCGCCTGCGCGGCGCGCAGGTCCCCGGCGTTCACGGCCTCCAGGTCGAAGGCGGCCGCGTTGCCGGCCAGCAGGGCCAGGGCTATCAGGTTAAGGGCGGTTTTCATCATAAATTTTCTCCTTGGTCCCGGGGTCACAGTTCGAAGCCCAGGTACAGCAGGCCGTTGGTCACTTTCAGGTTGTTGATCACGGCGCCCTTGGCGAAAGAGGGCATGAACGCGCTGTTCTTGAGGACGATGCGCACGGTCTTATCGTCGAGTTTGGTGGCGGTCATAACCTTGGCCAGCTCGGGGTTGGTGACCAGCGTCTCGGTGATGGAGCGGATGACCTTGCCCTGTATCCAGTTATTAATGAAGCCGGGGATGCCTATGCCGTAGGCCTTGTCCACGTCCACGCGCTCCACCTGCACCCGCAGGGTGTTGGGGCCGGCGAGGGTGGCCAGGATGGTCGCCTTGAAGTAGACGTTCGGCTTGCCGAACACGTCCCGCGCGTAGATCTTGCCCGCCACTTCCAGGCGGCCGTCGGCGCGGAACTTGAGCCCGCCCTCGTGCTTGGCGGGGTGGAACTCGAAATCGGTGTTCTTGGTGAACTGGCCGATGAAGTTGTCCAGCAGGCCGTCGGAGACGGTCAGGTTATAGCCGGCCAGCTGGGCGGCGTTCGCGGACCCGCTCTTGACGCTCAGGGCGAAGCCGGCCTCGTCGAAGGTGAAATTGCGCAGCGTCACGTTGCTGATGAAGCCGGGCAGCAGCGGGGCGATGAAATTGGGGTTCACCGTGGCGCGCAGGGTCCAGCTGCGGCGGTCATAGGCGAAGGTCAGCACGTCCTTGGCCTTCAGGGACACCTTGTTCTTGGCGAAAGCCTCGTCCATGGACTGCAGCATGGAGGTGGTGAGGTTGGTCATCACCATTTCCATCAGCCCGTCCTTGTCCAGGTTCTGGGCGGAGAAAGACGCCGCCTTGGCGGGACCGAAGGCTATGTCCGCCTCGACCCGCACTACCTTTATGGAAAGTTTATTGTCCCCTTCGAAAGCGGGGCGGAGCACCAGGGTGGGTTCCACCTCTATGCCGTTATAGTCCACGGCCACGTTGGAGAAGGTTATGCTGTCGCCCCTCTTGAACAGTATGGGCGCGCCGGGATTGATGGGCTGCATCTTGATGCCGGGCAGTTCCTTCAGGCGGGAGCTCAGCGAGCTGAAAGGCAGTTTGACCGTGAGGTCCAGCAGGGGGGCCGGCTGGTTGGGGGACCTGTCCAGGCCCAGCAGTTCCGGCTGCGCCGGCAGGGGCGCGACCTGCAGGTCGGAGGCCCGCAGTTCCGAAGCGTTCACCGCCTCGAGGTTGAAATCGCCGGCAAAACCGGCCGCCGTAAGACCGGCAGCCGCCATGAGCGCGAGTAAAAGTTTTCTCATGACTATAGTCTGGCAGACAGGCGGCAAAACCGTAAGTGTCCAAGGGCCTAGCCGGGCGGGCCCTTTGGGCCCCCCCGCGGGGGGCCCTGCCGGCCCGAAATAAATGCGTAATAGCCGTAACTTATAATTTTAAGCAGTTCAGGGGGTGCATATGAGCCAGACGGCAAAAGTAGTGCTTTGGATCCTGGGAGTCGGAGCGCTGGTCTTGATACCGGCCAGCGAAGGCAGGCTTTTCCAGGCCTTAAGCGAGAAATTTTCGGACGGGCCCGCGCCGGTCTCGCTGGACGACCTGCACGGGACCCCGGCCAAGGAAGCCCCCGCGCAGGAGGAGGCGGCGGCGCCGGCCAAGGCCGTCAGCCCCGAGAAAGCGGAGGCCGCCCGGGAGGCCTTCCAGCGCGGCCTCGCCTATTTCCAGGAGGAGAAGTACCCCGAAGCCTGGAAAGAATGGCTCGAGGCCCAGAAGCTGGACCCGGGCAACAAGGACGTTAAGACCGGCCTGGCCCGCCTGCAGAACATCTCCCCCTCCACCCGCCCCAAATAGCCGCAAAAGGTACCAGGTACCTTCAGGCGGCTCTCGCGGAAATAGAAGAACCCCGCCATAGCGGGGTTCTTTCCTGGCAGTTCAAAAGGTACCTGGTACCTTTTGGCACCTTTTCAGCTGCGGCGCTTGTCCATGAAGGCCTTGAGGGCCTCGGCCATGGAGCCCTGCGGGGCCTCCTCGCGGCGCGGGCGGTTGTCCGGCCTGCGGTTGCGGTCGAAACCGGGGCGCGGGCCGGCCGCGGCGGCCGCCGGCTGGTTGCCCCGGCTCTCCCTCGGCCCCACCACCGGGTTGCTCTTCATGGACAGGGCGATGCGGCTGCGCGGCAGGTCCACGTCCAGCACGGTCACCTGCACCCGCTGGCCCACCTTCACTACGCTCGCCGCGTCCTGCACAAAGCGGTCCGCCAGCTCGCTGATATGCACCAGGCCGTCCTGGTGCACGCCGATGTCCACAAAGGCGCCGAAGGCGGCGACATTGGTTACTATGCCGGGCAGCTTCTGGCCGGGCTTGAGCTCCTCCATCTTGGTGGCCTCGCCGAAGGCGAAGGCCTCGAACTGCCGGCGCGGGTCGCGGCCGGGCTTGGCCAGCTCGGCCAGGATGTCCTTCAGGGTGGGCTCGCCCACGCCGTCGGAGATGTATTTCTTGATGTCGATCTTGGCGCGCAGCTCGGCGTTGGTCACCAGGTCGGCCACCTTGCAGCCGAGGTCCGCGGCCATCTTTTCCACTATCTCGTAACGCTCCGGGTGCACGGCGCTGGCGTCCAGCGGGTTCTTGCCCTCGCGGATGCGCAGGAAGCCGGCCGACTGCTCGAAGGCCTTGGGCCCGAGGCGCGGCACTTTCTTGAGCGCCGCCCGGCTGGGGAAGGCGCCGTTGGCGTTGCGGTATTCGACGATGTTCTTGGCCAGCGCCGAGTTGAGGCCGGAGACATAGCTGAGCAGTTCGCGGCTGGCGGTGTTCACCTCCACGCCCACGCTGTTGACGCAGCTCTCCACAGTGGCGTCCAGGCTCTTCTTCAGGCCGTTCTGGTCCACGTCGTGCTGGTACTGGCCGACGCCTATGGATTTAGGGTCTATCTTCACCAGCTCGGCCAGCGGGTCCATCAGGCGGCGGCCTATGGAAACGGCGCCGCGCACGGTGACGTCCTTGTCGGGGAACTCGTCGCGCGCCACTTCGGAGGCGGAGTACACCGAGGCGCCGGATTCGTTCACCATCACTATGGTCACGCCGGAGAGCTTGAGGTTGCGGGCGAATTCCTCGGTCTCGCGGCCGGCGGTGCCGTTGCCTATGGCGATGACCTCGGTCTTGGACTTCGCGGCCAGTTCCTTCACCTTGGCGGCGGCGGAAGCGTTGGCCCCTTCGCCGTTATGCGGGTAGATCACGTCGTCGTAGATCAGCTTGCCGTTGCTGTCCAGGCATACCAGCTTGCAGCCGGTGCGGA
>CAYSYJ010000114.1:0-7637 GCA_964435105.1 uncultured Elusimicrobiaceae bacterium | reverse complement strand
CGGGCCAGGCGCGGGGGGATGACCCGCCAGAGCCCGAAAGGCGAAGCCGCGTGCGTATGGCCCTCGCCGTCGGTCACTATCAGCGTCTTGAGCCCGCGGGCGGCGTGCCGGCGGAAGAAGGCGTGGAGGCGGGCCGGGGAATAGGGCCGGCCGGAAAGCTCCTCGAACTCCCGGCGGTTTATCTTTATGCCGTCGGCCCCGGCGGCCAGGGCCTCGGCCAGCACCGGCCCGCTGGTGTCGAAAACGGTAAAACACCCATGCGAGGCGGCCAGCTTGACCAGCGAGGAATAGAAACCTTTCTTAAGCCCGGCCGAGACGCGGCCGCAGACCGCCGCCACGCGGAACCTGGGCGCCAGGCCGGAATAAAGCTTAAGGAACCTCCCCTGCGAGGCCGCGGGAACGGCCGGGCCTTCCTCGTTCAGGTCGGTGGCGCGGCCGGCCGCGTCCACCACGGTCAGGCAGACGCGGGATTCGCCGCCGGGGTGATCTTCGAGGAAGGTCTTGAGGCCCTCGCGGCGCAGCGCCGCGGCGATCCAGCGGCCGTTATGGCCGCTCACGAAACCGGCCAGGGGCGCGTCCATCCCCAGAGAGCGCAGCGCCCGGGCCACGTTCACGCCTTTGCCTCCCGGCAGGGTGACGGTGTCGCCGAGGCGGAATACCCGGCCCTTTTCGAAACGGGGGACCAGGGCGGTCTTGTCCACGGCTAGGTTGAGATTGACGATGAGCGCTTTCATACCGGCGGCGGGGCCGCAGTAAAATCTAGCATTTTTCAGCCGGCGTTTTGAAATAGTTATATAATACTATCATGCGAAAAGCGCTGAAGATAGCCGGCTGGACCGCCCTCGCGGGCCTGCTTCTGCTGCTGGCTGCGGCCGCGGCCGCCAAGCTCTACTTCACCCCGGCCCGCCTCAAGGCCCTGACCCTGGATTACGCCCGGCGCAACCTGGGGCGCGAGGTGGCTTTCGACGAGATAAAGCTAGGCCTCTCCGGCCTGGCCCTCTCCGGCCTGCGCGTCTCCGAGTACCCGGATTTCAAGAAGGGGGAGTTCCTGAACGCCGGGTCCTTCTCCCTGCGTCCCGCCCTGCGCCAGCT
This sequence comes from uncultured Elusimicrobiaceae bacterium, assembly GCA_964435105.1. Lineage (GTDB taxonomy): Bacteria > Elusimicrobiota > Elusimicrobia > Elusimicrobiales > UBA9959 > UBA9959. Next base: position 6,545 of record CAYSYJ010000114.1, on the reverse strand, counting down.
GCTGCGGGGGGAACTGCGCATCAATTCCGTCTCGGCCTCGGGCCTGAAACTGCGGGTCAGGGAGGTTAAGAAAGATACCTATAATTTCTCCGACCTGATAGCCCAGGAGCCGCCCCGGCCGCCCAGGCCCCAGCAGGACCGGCAGCCCCAGCCGCCGCCGCGCCTGGAGATAGCCAGCCTCAAAGTAAAGGATTCGGCTTTCAGCTACGCCAACGCCGCCGGAGACCTGAAGGTGGAACTGAGCGGCATCGCCCTCTCCGCCTCCGGCATCTCTCCCGACGGGCTGTTCCCGGTGGAGGGCGACTTCACGCTGGCGCTCGAAACGCCCTACTTCAAGGGCTCGCTGCCCGCGCGGGTAAAAGGGCGCCTGGCCCTGGGCAATTTCGACGCTAAGAAGGGGAGGGCCGAGATAGAGAAGGCCTCCATCTCCTACGGCGGGCTCAAGGCGGAACTGAAGGGCGCCTTCACCAACCTGCTCGAACCCGACGGCGGCTTCTCGCTCTCGCTCGCGCCTTTTTCCACCGGCGACCTCCGGCCGATCTTCAGCTCCCTGCCCCACAAGGTCCTGCTGCCGGAGATAGACGCCGACGCCGACCTTAAGCTTACGGCCTCCGGAGTGACCCTGCGCACGGTAGCCTTCCGCGCCGGGGCCGCCTCCGGGAACCTGCGGGGCCGCGCGGCCTGGGACCCGGCGGTCACCTACGACCTGTCAGCCGAGGTTAAGGCGCAGCTGCCGGAACTGGATACCACGCAGCTGGCCAGGCGCGCCAAAAATTTCCCGGTACCGCGCGGCTACAAGCTGCCTATGACCACGGTACAGGCCACGCTGAGGCTGCGACCCGGCCTGGCGGACGTCCAGTCCTTTTCGGCCGATTCCGACGCCTACGCCCTGACGGGCCGGGCCGCCGTGAATTACGCCGGGGCCTCTCCCAAGGCCTCGGGCTCGCTCAAGGCCGACGTGAAGAACCTGGCCAAGCTGGCGGCCGCTGCCCCCGAACTCGCCAAGGGCTACGCGCTCTCCGGCAAGGCCTCCGCCCGGGTGGACTTCGCCTACGACAAGGCGCCCTCCGCCAAAGGCTCGGCCGAGCTGGCCGGGGCCGGCGGGGCCTTTGGTGGGCACGACCTCTCCGGCCTGAACGGCCGCCTGGACTTCACCATGAACGCCGCCTCCGGCGCGCTGGACGGCCGGCTCGACGGGGAAAAGCTTAAATTCAGCTTCAAGGCCCGCGACTTCGCCAGGCATCCCAAGGCCGAATTCGACCTGGACCTGGCCAAGCTGACGCTCAAGGACCAGCCCGCGGCGGCCCCGGCGCCGGCCGCCAAGGCCGCCGGCGGCGGCAAAGCGCCGGCCTCCAGGCTGCTGGACCTCACCGGCCGGGTGGAGATAGGCGCCGTGGACCACCCGAATTTCAAATGCGGTCCCGTGAAGGCCAGGATGGAGCTGCGCAATATTTCAGAGGACATGAAGGCCCTGGACGGCTCCGCCGCCTTCAACGCGGGCCCCGGCCGCCTCTCCGAGCTCTACAAGCTGGCCGCCCGCTACAAGGCCGCCAAGGTGGCCCTCTACCCGCTGCTGGCCCTGCAGAAGGCCTCCAAGCTGGTCAAGGGCCTCAACCTGCCGGATTTCAACAATATCGACTTCGAGATCATTGAAGGCGATTATTCCTTCTCCAAGGGACTCATGCGCCTCAACCGGTCCGCCATGACCGCCGAGGTGGCGGACGTCTCTTCGACGGGCTCCATAGACCTGCCCGCCGAGCGGATGGACCTGCGCGTGGCCACCACGCTCAAGAAGGGCAGCGGCGTCACCCTTGGCGCGCCGCTGGCCATGACGGTCAAGGGCCCGCTCTCCGATCCCTCGGTCAAGCCCGACATAAAGTCCATAGCCGAGCAGCCCGCCGTGAAAAAAGCCCTGGACCGCCTGGCGCCCGAAGGCTCCAAGCTGCTGAAGAACCTTTTCAAGAAATGAAGAAACTACTGCCGCTGATCCCGCTGCTCCTGCTGGCGGCCTGCTCCTGGAACCGGCGCGAGGCCGCGCTCACCAGCGAACCCTCCATCGAGCGCGCCTTCGACCTGCTGCTGGCCTCCGGCGAAGGCAGGCCGCTGGTGAAGTTCCTGCGCAAGCGCCCGGTGCGCTTCGAGTATTCGAACACCCCCGGGCTCTGCCACAAGTTCTCCCTGAAGACCGGCAAGATCTACCTGCCGCCGGAGTACAAGGCCTCGGACAAGGTGCTGGCGCTGGCGGTGGCCAGGGCCGCCCGCATCTACCAGCTTTTCGCCAGCACCGGGCTGGAGGAGCTCATCTCCGAGGAGGAGGAGATCGCCTCCCTGCTGCAGGCCCGCCTGGCCGTGGAGCTGCGCCTGGCCCCGGAGGATTTCGCGCGGGTGAAGGCGGCCGGCGACCCGGTGAGGACCTCCTTCTGCTCCTACATCCTCGGCGGCACGCGCTACGCCATGGAGCAGGCGCGCAAGCAGGCACTTGGGGCGGATTCCGACTGCCAGCGCCCGCTGGACACCGTCCAGAACCAGCGCGTCTGGCTGGAGAAGATCCGCAAGGCCGTCAACGAGAACAATTTCTACGAGCTGCTCCACGACCGCGACCAGTTGAAGGTCAAGCGCGGCGTCATGACCATGAGCCAAGCCATGAAGAACGACGCACGCGTGCGGGCCCTGCCCTCCTACGAGGTTTACCGCTACCAGCGCACCTTCTACGACCAGCAGAGCGACGTCGTGGACAAGCTGGAGAAGGCCCGGGCCTCCGAACTGCGCCGGGACTCCGCCTGGCGCGAGGCCAGGGCCGCCGAGCTGGAGCAGATCCGCGAGGAGTTCTCCGACTGCGAACTGCCGGTGGACTGAAGCCGCCGGCTTTGATATCATAAAAACATGCCTACGCAATACGACCTCTGCCTTATTACCGCCGGCGACAGGGCCACGGCGGACAAGCTGGCCGACGGCCTGCTGAAAGGGCGCCTGGCGGCCTGCGTGACGGTGCTGCCGGGAGCCGAGTCCTCCTACTGGTGGAAGGACCGCGTCGAGAAGTCGCAGGAACTGCTGCTGCTGGTCAAGACCCGGCGCATCCTGCGCGAGGACGTTATCCAGTTCGTGAAGAAGAACCACCCCTACGAGAACCCGGAGACCGTCTTCACCGAGATCGACGGGGGCTCCACGGCCTACCTGGACTGGCTGGGCGCCAACACGCTTTTCACCACCAATATCCCCAAAGACAAGGAATCCGGAAAATAACTATGAAGAACGCGCTGCACGTGGTCGTAGTGGTCGTGGTAGGCTCGCTGCTGGGCATGTTCATCGGCAAGCTGCTGAACATGTGGTTCCCGGCGGGCCAGGTGAACGCGCTCATCAACACCGGCATCAACACCGGCCTGACGCCGACCACCGTGGACCTGAACCTGGTGGAATTCACGGCGGGGCTGATGTTCAAGTTCAATATCGCGAGCATCCTGGGCATCTTCGTCTCCGCCGTGGTCTACAAGCAGCTGGTGAAGTGATGCCCCGGCTCATCCTGGCCTCCAAGTCGCCCAGGCGCCGGGAGCTGCTCTCCGAGGCCGGCATAAAGCACCGGGTGCTGCCCAGCGATATCGACGAGACCTCCTCCTACCGCCGCCCCGACCTGATAGTCCGCGAGCTCGCCTACAAGAAGGCCCTGAGCGTGGCGCTCAAGCACCCCGGTTCGCCGGTGCTGGGCTCGGACACCGTCGTCTACTGCAAGGGGGAGATAATGGGCAAGCCCGACGGGCACGGCCACGCCCTGCGCCTGCTCAAGCGCCTCAACGGCTCCTGGCAGGCCGTGCATACGGGGGTGGCGCTGGTCTGGCTGGAAAAGGGGATCTTCCTGGCCGGCTCCGACGTGACGCGCTGCAAGGCCCGCCGCCTGCCTGAAACCGAACTGAGGTCCCTCGCATCTAAACATCATGACAAGGCCGGCGCCTACGCGGTACAGGACAAGGACGACGCTTTCATCTCTAAAATGGAGGGCCGCTACGACACCGTGGTGGGCCTGTCCATGAACCTGGTCAGGAAATTCATGAAAAAGGCGGGACTGCGCTGATGTACAAAGTAAAAAAGACCTTCCACCTGGCCTACGGCCACCGGCTGCTGGCCTACAAGGGCAAATGCGAGAACCTGCACGGGCATAACGGCGTGGTGGAGGTCTCCATCAAGGCCGCCGAGCTGAACTCCGAGCGGATGGTGATGGACTTCACCGAGCTGGGCGCCAAAGTGAAGGGCTGGCTGGACGCCAACCTGGACCATAAAGTCATCCTGGCCAAGGCCGACCCGCTGGCGCTGCTGCTGGCCGCCCAGGGGCAAAAATGCTTTTTGACGGCGGAGAACCCCACGGCGGAAGTGCTGGCCCGCGTGATATTCGAGGCCGCCAGCAAGGAGCTGGGCCTGCCGGTCAGCAAGGTCGCCTTCTGGGAAACGCCCACCTCGATGGCCGCCTACAAGGAGTAGCTTCATGAGCGAACCAGAAAAGATAGATATCGCGGTCATAGGCGCCGGCCCGGCGGGCTTCACCGCCGCCATCTACGCCGTGCGCGGCGGCGCCTCGGCGGTGCTGTTCGGCGGCATGGCCCCGGGCGGCCAGCTGCTGCAGACCATGGAGATAGAGAATTATCCCGGCTTCGTGGACCCCGTGGTGGGCGCGGACCTGATGCAGAAGATGATGAAGCAGGCCCAGCGCCTCGGCGCCAAGGTGCTGCAGGAATCCGTGGCCTCGGCCGACCTGTCGGCCCGGCCTTTCCGGCTGAAGGCCTCGGGCGGCGCCGAGTACCTGGCGCGGGCGGTGATAATCGCCACCGGCGCGCAGGCCCGCTGGCTGGGCCTGCCCTCCGAGGAGAACTACAAGGGCAAGGGCGTGTCCGGCTGCGCCACCTGCGACGGCTTCTTTTTCCGCGGCAAGGACGTGGCGGTGATAGGCGGCGGGGACACCGCCGCCGAGGACGCGCTGTTCCTGACCAAGTTCGCCAACAAGGTCTACCTGGTGCACCGCCGGGACAAGCTGCGCGCCGCCTTCCGGCTGCAGGAAAAGCTGAAGGCCAACCCCAAGATAGAGATCGTCTACGACCATGTGCCGGCCGAGTTCCTGGGCGAGGCCAAGCTGAACGCCGTATCGCTCAAGAACGTGAGGACCGGCGAAACCCGCCGGCTGGAAGTGACCGGCGCCTTCATAGCCATCGGCCACTCGCCGGCCACCGAACTGGTGAAGGGCCAGCTGAAGCTGACCGAAGACGGCTATATCGCCGCCGACGACCGCACCGCCACCTCGGTGCCGGGCGTGTACGCCGCCGGCGACGTGATGGACACCCATTACAAGCAGGCTATAGTGGCCGCCGGCGCCGGCTGCAAGGCCGCCCTGGAGGCGCTGGCCTTCATCGAGGGCTGCCAGAAAGCCTGAAAAGCAAAAAAAAGGGGACAGGCTACTTTTTCAGGAAAAAGTAGCCTGTCCCCTTTTTTTAGGGATGGGGGAGGATGTTCAGCTTGCGCAGGTCGCGGCTGGTGCGCCGTATATCCTTGACGAAGATGCGCCAGCCCTTTAACAGGTTCTGCCGCTCCTCCTCGCCGATGGCGGGGGCGAAGACGCGGCTGGACACCCTGGGGGCCCACTGCGGGGCCAGGCCCAGGCCGCGGGCGGCGGCGAGCGCCGCGCCCATGGCGGTGGCTTCGCTCTCCTCGAGCGCCGTCAGGCGGGCGCCGGTGACGTCGGCCTGGAACTGCAGCAGCCAGTCTATCTTCGACAGGCCGCCGGAAACCTTCAGCTCCTCTATCTTGAAACCCTTTTTCCTCACCAGGTCGAAGGCGTCTGCGACCATGTAGGCGATGCCCTCGGTAACGCCGCGCACCACGTCGTACTTGTCGGAATGGGGGGAGAAGCCGGCGAAGGTCGTGAAAGTGGTGAAGTCCCAGTAGGGCGCGCCCAGGCCGCCTATGGCGGGCAGGCAATGCAGGCGGTTCCTGGACTTGCGGCACATGCCGTCCACGTCGGAGATCTCCTCGAAGAGGCCGAACTTCTGCCGCAGCCATTCCAGCGCGGTGCCGGCGGAGTTCACCGTGCTTTCGGTGAAATAGCAGATCCGCTTCTTGCCCTTGCCCTCCTGCCAGCCGAAGGAGTTCAGCAGGCCGCGGATCTTGAGCGGCTTGCGGCCGGTGTTCACCAGCAGGAAGGCCCCGGTGCCGTAATTGAGAGCGGCGGAATTGGGGGCTTCCAGGCCGAGGCCGAGCATGGCCGCCTGCTGGTCGCCCAGCATGGCCGTCACCGGCACCTTGCGGCCGTTCAGTTCCACCTGCGCCAGGCGGCCCACGCTGGGCTTTATCTCGGGCAGCCAGGCCCCGTCCACGCCGAAGGCCGCGAGCAGCTTGGGTTCCCACCTGAGGCGGCGCAGGTTGAAGAGCAGCGTGCGCTGCGCCTGCGACGGGTCGCAGACGAAAGCTTTGCCGCCGGAGAGCCGCCAGACCACGTAGGAGGCCACCGGCGCTATCAGCAGGCGCTTCTCGGCGGCGGCGATCTTCACTTCGGGATAATTCTCCAG
>CAYSYJ010000113.1:0-7718 GCA_964435105.1 uncultured Elusimicrobiaceae bacterium | reverse complement strand
TTCCCTGCAGTCCTGGCGGGCGGGACAATATCCCCGCCGGACCATAACAGGCGAGGTTACTATGGACAAGGTTTATTATTTCGACAATAACGCCACCAGCCGCGTGGCCCCCGAAGTGGCCGCCGAGATGCAGCCCTTCTTCAACGAACTCTACGGCAACCCGTCGAGCATGCACTTCTTCGGCGGCGGCAACCAGAAGTACATGGACCTCGCCCGCGAAAGGGTGGCCAAGCTCCTCGGCTGCGAGACCTCGGAACTCATCTTCACCAGCTGCGGCACCGAAGCCGATTCCACCGCCATCTGGTCCACCATCCAGTCCTATACCGAGAAGAACCACTTCATCACCACCAAGGTGGAACATCCCGCCGTGCTCAACCTCGCCAAGCACATGGAGAGCAAGGGCTACCGCGTGACCTACCTGCCCGTGGACTCCAAGGGGCAGATCAATCTCGACGATCTAAAGACCGCCCTCACCCCCGACACCGCCCTGGTCTCCATCATGTGGGCCAATAACGAGACCGGCGTGATCTACCCCGTGGAGGAGGCGGCCCGCATCGCCCACGCCAAGGGCGCGCTGTTCCACACCGACGCGGTGCAGGCCGTGGGCAAGGTCCCGATCAACCTTAAGGAGACCAAGATAGACCTGCTCTCGCTCTCCGGCCACAAACTGCACGCGCCCAAAGGCATAGGCGCCCTCTATGTGCGCAAGGGCATCCGCTTTTCCCCGTTCATGCTGGGCGGCCACCAGGAGCACGGCCGCCGCGCCGGCACAGAGAACGTGCCGTATATCGCCGGGCTCGGCAAGGCCGCCGAACTCGCCGGGCAGAACCTGGAAAAAGAGAATACCTACGTGAAGGAGCTGCGCGACCGCCTGGAAGCCGGCCTGCTCAAGATCCCCAACAGCCGCGTCAACGGCGGCGGGGCCCCGCGCCTGCCCAATACCACCAATATCAGCTTCGAGTACATCGAGGGCGAGAGCATACTGCTGATGCTGAGCGAGAAGGGCGTCTGCGCCTCTTCCGGCAGCGCCTGCACCTCCGGCTCGCTCGAGCCCTCGCATGTGCTGATGTCCATGGGCGTGCCGCAGACCTACGCCCACGGCTCGGTGCGCTTCTCCCTGAGCGTCTACAACACGCAGGAAGAGGTGGACTACATCATAAAGGAGCTGCCGCCCATCATCGAGCGCCTGCGCGCCATCTCGCCCTTCGCCGACGGCAAGCCGCTGTTCGGCATGGACGCCTGCGACGCCCACTCCCACGGTCATAAACACTAAGCCCCGGCAGCCGCCGGCAGAAGGGCCCCTTCCGGGGCCCTTTTTATTTTCATTAGGGAATAAATATTCTCAAATGAAAATATTTTCCGCATAAAACCGAGTCAAAGGGCCGCTTTCATAGGGGAAAAGGCCCAGGATAGCCCCTTTTTTTGTTGGCATAAAAATTGCTTCGTAGGAGGCGAAGGCTGAAAAAGCCGAACTAACCCAAAAAACAAGGAAGGACATGAATCATGAGGAAAATGAACATCCTGGCGGCGGTGGCGGTGGTTCTGGCGGCGGCCTCGGTGGCCAAGGCTGAAAACCCGGCTATAGGTTTCGACGGCCGTAATGGAAACGAAAGCGCATTTAAAGCGGTTTCCGGGCAGTTGGAAGTTCCCGAAGCTACTCTCTCTGTCGCGGATGACCGTGAGATAGGAGAGGCTTTTGAGAAGACATTCTATAGACTTACAAAAGTGCGGCAAGAGGACATTTTCACCGGGATACTCGTGGAAAAGAGCTTGGGGAAGGACCTGGTGATGCTTGGCAGGAACAAGGAAATAGATATTCTGTACAATAAACAGGCCCTGTACTTTGTGTCCGGGTCCGGTAAAAATTACAGTACAGAGCTAAAAACGACCGATCCGCGTCTGATCAAACTGGTTCTGGGCGGGGTGGTAGAGCAGCCGCAGACCAAGAATGCGGTGGTGTGCAAGTTTGTTGAAATGGTGGTGTGGGAACTGGTCAAGGGTGTGTGGACCGAAGTTATCAAGCAAGTCAAAGAATGCTATACGGAACCGGATTCCGCCTATAACCCCGCCAACACCGGCAGTGGCGGCCCGATCACCTGGCCCGAGAGGTCTGTCCAACTGTAAGACATGCATGGCGGATGAGCCGCGGCAGACGGCCGCGGCTCAAAAGTCCCGGAAGCGGCGAATATTAAATATGCCCATAGAAAATATCCAGGAAATAACAGCCTTTCCGCTGAGCCGGCTCTTCGCCCTTTGGCTGGCGTCCGGCCTGGCAATAGTCGTGATCTCGCTTATCTACGCCAAAGCCGCCGCCATCCCTTCGGAGTTTTTGAATCACAACGAAGTCATCAGGTTAATACAGGGGGCGGTCCTGCTTCTCGCGGGCTTTTGGGCGATGACGACGCTGGGAGTTACGGCCGGGTCGCTGAGTAGCCGGCTTGCCGCCGGCATCAATGACAGCGTAAAACTGGCTTTCAAGTATTTCCTTATCTACGGCCTGGCGGTCATGGTTATCGTGGCCGCGCTGTCCTTGACGGCAATGCTGCTCATGAAACTGGGCGTGTTCAGCATGGACGCGCTCGACGGTTATCACGCCAGGGCCGCCGCCGAAAAGCTGGCGCAGAAAAACTATCTCCGGGAAGTTCTCTTTGCCTCGCCCTTGAAATTGCTTGTTTATTTGTTCGCCACATGCGTGCTGATACCAATAGAGGAAGAGATCTTCACCAGGCGCCTGCTGTATGTCTCCCTCCGCCGGAAGATCGGCTTTTATTCAGCGCTGATAATCGCCTCTATTGTTTTCGGATTGGAGCACCTGGGCGGGGCCGCTGTCCCGGCCGTGATCTTTGGGGGGTACCTGACCTGGATCTACGAGAAGCATCGGGATCTGGCCGCGAATATCATGGTTCACGGGCTGATAAATTTTTCGGTGATCCTTGTAATGATGTTTTTCAGCGTTTAGCGCGGGAGAACGGGAGCTGTCCCTGGGAGGAATTGTGATCGTAAACTTTAAGGAAAAATTCGCGGGCGATAAGAAGCTGACAATAGCGGCCGGAACCGCCGCAGGCGCGTTAACGCTTCTTGTCTGGTTCCTGGGGGTAGAGCCCGGCCTCAAGCTGCTCTGCGCGGCTATTCCCGGTGACGATGGCTCGCTGGCTAAGGCCCTGTTGGTCACGCCGGTGCGGGTGGGATACCTGCTGTTCTACTGGGCCGTCATTTCGTGGATGGTCTATTTCGTGGCCAAGAGATTTTACAAAGGCCCTGAGGGGCCCAGGGCGTGATGGGTCCAAGGACCCTTTCGCGGGGCTTGTCCGCCAGCTAAACTATAAGCGTAACTTCCTTGTAATTTGGGGGATCGGCCCCAGAGTATCCACGATCCGGCCGTAACCGGATGTATCCAGGGAAAGCAAAAATGGATTTTTGCTTTCCCTTTTTTGTTCGGGAAATTGTCCAAAAGCCTCAAAAATGGCAAAATATAGGGGTTACAAGGTTAAGGGGAAAAAACTATGGCCAACAAAGATGTGATTATCGCTGCCTTTCTGGTGTCCCTCGGTGCATTATCTGTGGCCCAAGCAACAGCATATGTTTCAGTCATCTCTCAAGATGAGAAGGCTGTTCTGATGGCGACAATAGAGGTGGCAGGAGACGCATGTGGTTCCGGCGGCTCTTGCGACGAATCTCGGAATCCTGGGAAATAGCATTCCTGTTTGCGTCTTTGTTGTTATATGAACAGCAAAGTTGCGCAGTCCTTAAGCATAGTTCTGGGCAATGCCTGCACTTTCAAGTGCAGGCATTGTGCTATTGTGGGGACTCCAAAACCGCAATTGTCTGTAGCTGAAATCTCGCTTCTAATCAACACGATTAATCGAGTCCGGTTCGATAACCTGCTTTTGGTGGGAGGAGAGCCAACCCTATATATTCCCGTAATTAACGAGCTGATGTCTGCCGTTGAATATTCTCCGCGCGTTATTGTCACTACAAATGGGGGCTTTGCCGATACGGAAGAACGTGCGATTGAGACACTGCGGCAAATAGAGCGCCTAAACGAAGTTCAGTTGTCGTATGACCGGTTTCACCAGGAGTTTCTGGCTATTGAAAAAGTGGGGAACCTGAAAAAGTCTTGCGACAGTCTCGGGTTGCGCTTCAGCGTGATATTGACAATAAAATCTCCAGTTGAACTTTCGATGATAGCGCAGTTGCGCAAATTTGGCGATTTTACGATAGGCGTACAGAAAGTGGTGCCATATGGGGCCGCAAAAGAAAACAGGATATCATTCGAATACCCTTCGTTCGATAAAGAGATTCTTGCTCGGAGCTGCCCTAACAAAGACAACATGGTGTACGTGTGTGGCCGAGGATTTTCTGTGTGTGACATTCCGCGCCGAGGGTATGAGGGGTATTTTTTTGAGACAGTAGAGGAGCTGCAGGCGAGTGGTTTTTATCGGAAGATTACTTCTTGTAATTTCGGGGATCTTTTAAGGGAGGTCGGAGTGAATGCGGACACTTTGTCTGCAGATTGTTCTTGTCCATGTGTTCTGTGTGAAAAGGTGTTCCAAGGTGTTTAGGTGAGAGTCCGGCTGGGGTTTTTCTGATGATAAAGAAAGTTGACTCTAAAGGGTCTTGTGCGTATTATGAAGCCGAATCGGTTTCGGATATAACAGATTTAGATGTCGGGGGTGAATTTTTGTCTGCTGGCTGCTCGAAATTGATAATCAAGGGCGCCGGACTAGATTTGTGTGGGCGCGAGATATTGAGGAAAAATATCGCTGAGTTGTATTCGGTCAGGATACAGTATAGGGCTATTCCCGGGCAGCTTATCCAGGTCCCCAGGATAGAGGATGCCTCCGATGTTGTGGTAATGCCATGCTGCACGTCATTTATCCGAGACCTGTATCTTAACAAGGTAATGGAGTTTTACGCGGAATGGGGGTTTGACGTATCCCATGACAGGGTTGCTTTTTCTCGTGATGTCGCGCAATACAAGTTGCTGGCGGAAAATTCCCTGTGTCTTGCTAAAAAATCTGTGCCGGTTGGCCTGACGACATTGTATGAGAGGGATGAGCCAAAGTCCTATTGCCTCAATTGGATTTGGTTTTCCGCGGAGTTGACGCGTACGGAACGCGCCCAGGCGCATTATCTGACCGTGGCGTGGTTGAGGGAAAAGGGTCAAGTAATCGATGCTTTCGTAGATTCCTTCAATGTGAAGTCAATGAAATTCTTCCAAAAAATTGGGTTTAGACCTGCATGTCTGCATATAACAAAAAAATCCTAGTACTAGGTCTATTCGTGTCGGCCTGCTGGGGGTGCGTCCGTGCCGGACAGGACAACTGGGTTGTGTTGGCCAATAGTCTGCCATCCCAGGTTCACGCCAATCAGGCGTTCATAAGTATAGTGCTTTACATTCTGAAGCAGACACACGAACCATTGTTGCGCAGGGATGACGGAGAGAATTATTCCTCCAGGATATTACACAAGTGGGAACGAAGCCTGGACTTCAAGGAGTTCTCATTTTGCCCAAATCAATCGCTGAGGTTTAACGAGAGCTCAAAATTCACCGAGTATCTGCTCGGGGAGCAGCTTTCTTCCATAACCAAAAAATTAGATAGCTCTGCGTCGCTGGAAGTAAAAGCCGGATGTGTGGCTGTGAAGTTCATTCGTGGCCGCCCCGGTTACCTGGACTATTTAACGCAGTACGAAAATGCCCCAACTGTGCGAAGGGACGGGGCAATCGAGGATGGTCTTGGCCCATTTAGAGTGGAAATGGTTGATAAAAATATAATACTTTTGCGGCGGAAAATCCCTATTGCAAGAGGATACAACACAATAACCGTGAGGCAGAACTCCCCGGATATTTCTCCTGTGGACTTCGGTGTTTCCGACCGTAACCTTATTTCTGGCATGGAGTTGCCGCACTCAATTAGGGTTAACTATCAGGGTTTTTATAACACGGAGCTCAAGACAGGAAACTTGATTATTAATCACGCTGACCCAGCGATGAGGCGCGTGATTTACAACTGCGCGGATATCCAAATGCTGCGAAGGTCCTTCTTTCCCGCAAAAGGTGACTTTTTTGATGTGGGGTCTGTGCTTCCCATAGGCGTTCCCGGGGCGCAACAGGGTTTGCCAAGGCAGGATTGCACGGCGGCGCTTGCCGGATTGAAAAACAAGCATGCAACTATTGTGTTTTCAAACTGGCGCACTGATAATGATGCGGAGATGAGTCGCTTCGCCGAAAAGTTTTACAAGGATACCGGAGTGCATATAAAAATGGTCCGGTATCCGCCCGCAGAATTCAAAAAAATGCTGCATACTCGTCCAAGGCCATATAATCTCACGATAATGCATTTGGATGCCGTTGTCCCAAATCACCAGGCGTTTTTGGAGGTTTTTTTCCGTGAGGATGGCTATCTGGATTTCGACCTTCCTTCTGGGGCAAAGACTTTCGCAAGCATGCTCGTGGAGGAAGATGCCGGACGGAGGCATTCGCTTGCGATGTCGGTTGTGGATCAATTGCGTAAAGAGGCGGTTGCGCTTCCGCTATATCAGAGTGTTAGAGTTTTCTGGTATCCTGGAAAGATAAAGAATGTTGTGGTCGGAAAGGGATTCATAGAATATCCTGAAATCGGAGACTTCCGATGGTAAAAATTGGAGAGGAACTAATGAACAAGACTTTAAAACTGCTTTTCAATAGGGCAAGCTGCCGGGCGTTCAAAACTAAAAAGATTTCCCCTGCGGTCGTGAATAAAATAATCGAAGCCGGCATTCATGCTCCTACCGGAGGCAATCTGCAACCGTATTCAGTAATTAAGATTGAGAAACGGACGGCAATAGCCCGTTTGGCAAAGCTGTGTGGGCAAAAGTTTATGAAAACGGCGCCCTTACACTTTGTGTTTTGCGTAGATTTTTACAGGCTGAAGAGGTGGGCAAAGATGGAACACGCTCCTTTTTCCGCTGACAGAGCGCTTAGGCCTTTCTGGATCGCTTTTCAGGACACCGTTCTGTGTGCGCAGAATATGTGTACTGCCGCAGACGCTCTGGGCCTCGGGTCGGTTTATATTGGTCCAATTTTTGACAGAATCCCGGAGATCCGAAAACTGTGCAAGCTTCCAAAGGGAGTGATTCCGGTTGTTTCGCTTGTGGTCGGATACCCGTCAATATTCCCGGCTTCGCGAAAAAGGCTTAAAACAAAAATCGTGGTGCATAACGAGGTTTATCGGGATATCGGAGACAAGGAACTGCTTGCCGCTTTTTTTGAAAAGTATAAGGGTTTTCATAGGGAAATCGCCGGTAAAGATTTGGAAACCCTGTATAGGGTGTGCAGAAACGTGCATGGGGCGGCGTTTGCTGAAAGGAGCCTAAAGGCCGCAAAAAAGCTTGGAAGTATAAACAGGGCGCAGGTCTACTTTGGATTGAATTATCAGGCTGATAGGCTGCTGTCCGGCACTCCTAGGCAAATTAAGATGCTGGCGAAGGCGGGTTTGCCCTGTTTTTTGTCCGGCTCTAAAAAATGATGCGAAGTTTAAAGCAGGATATTGGACACAGGTCTTATCCGTGAATGGGGAAATGGGTGAATGACTTTCTGTCTGCAAATACTTCTTAATGTCGCCGATGTGGCGATCCGGGGACAAGGGATTTTGGCGTGAAAATACTGGCCCGGATACTGGCCTATAACTGGCGGCACTACGCGGCGGCGGTGCTGGTGTTCGTGGCTTTCTGGCAGG
>CAYSYJ010000112.1:0-7771 GCA_964435105.1 uncultured Elusimicrobiaceae bacterium | reverse complement strand
TTGCCTTCACGGGCAACCGGTTCGAGTTCCGCGCGGTGGGTTCGAGCCAGTCCATTGCCGGACCGCTGGTGGCGCTGAACACGATCGTGGCGGAGTCGCTGGACTACATTGCGACGGAACTGGAAGCGGCGGTGAAGAAGAACCCGAAGGGCGCTTCCTCGGCCTTCAAGTTCTCGCTGCAGCTCTTTACCGCCGTAGCGGTAGTGGGCTACCTGGCCGCCTACCCGCCGAATTCCCAGTTCACGAACGTCCTCTCGGTGCCTTACGCCAAGGAAATATTCGTGGACCTGGGCTTCCTCTACGCGGCGCTGGCCATGATCGTCATCATCGGCTCCTCCAACGCCGTCAACCTGACCGACGGGCTGGACGGCCTGGCGGCCGGCTCGATAGTATTCACGGCGCTGACCTTCGCCATCTTCGCCTATTCGGCGGGCAACGTGAAATGGGCGGGCTACCTCAAGCTGATCTACGTGGAGGGCGCCGGGGAGATCGCGGTGTTCCTGGCCGCCATGATCGGCGCCTGCCTGGGCTTCCTGTGGTACAACGCCTACCCGGCCGAGGTCTTCATGGGAGACACCAGCTCGCTGTTCCTCGGCGGGGCGATCGGCACCGCCGCCATCTGCGTGAAGCAGGAGCTGCTGCTGCCGGTGGCCGGCGGCATCTTCCTGATGGAAACCCTTTCGGTGATACTGCAGATGGGGTCTTTCAAGCTGCGCAACAAAAGGCGGCTCTTCCTGATGGCCCCCATACACCATCACTTCGAGCTGAATGGGATAGCCGAGTCCAAGGTGACCATCCGCTTCTGGATAGCCGGCATCATGCTGATGCTCATCGCGCTGTCCTCGCTGAAGATCCGCTAAGTCCGGCCTAATTACCGGCGCAGGTACGGCGCCGCCGCGGCCTCGATGGCCGGGTGGGCGCTGCGCCCCGACGCGTGCAGCAGACGTACGAACTCCGCCGCCCGGCGGGGTTCTTTCTTTTCGTGCCAGAAGAGGGCCAGGTTGTTCAGGGCGCGGGCGTTCCCCGGGGCGGCCCGCAGCGACTCTTCCCACAGGCCCAGAGCCTCCGCCGGGCGGCCGGCGGCGTAGGCGGCCGACCCCAGGTTGACAAGCAGGGCCGCGTTGCCGGGCGCGAGGCGCAGCCCGGCGCGCCACTGCTCCGCGGCCATGTCGTGCCTGCCGGCCCCGAAATAGGCGGTGCCGAGCTTGGTGCGGGCGAGCAGGCTCGAAGGGGAACCTTTCACGGCGCTCTCCCAGAAGGGCAGGGGCCCGGCGAAGCGGGGCAGGCCGGAGAGGGTGAGCGCGGCCAGGAAGAGGGCCGGCAGATGCGCGGCCCAGGCCGGGGCCCGGCGGAGAGCCTCCGGCACGCGCAGGGCGCAGAGGTACAGCGCCAGGCCGGGCAGGGCGGCGTAGGCGCGGTGCTCGGAGAACTCCGGGGGGAACAGGTCCTTTACGCGCAGCAGGCCCGGCAGCAGGAAGAGCAGCAGCCAGGCCAGGCCGGCCAGTTTCAGGCGGGACTCGCCGCCGGCGGCGAAGCCCGCGGCCAGCAGCGCCAGCGCGGCCGCTCCGGGCCACGGCGGCAGATCGGCCAGCGCCGGCATGGTCGAAAGCCCGAAGGGGAATAAGGCTTTGCCCAGCCAGGAGAGGAGGGCCGGGAG
Organism: uncultured Elusimicrobiaceae bacterium; assembly: GCA_964435105.1. Taxonomy (GTDB): domain Bacteria; phylum Elusimicrobiota; class Elusimicrobia; order Elusimicrobiales; family UBA9959; genus UBA9959. Next base: position 6,114 of record CAYSYJ010000112.1, on the reverse strand, counting down.
GTTGCCCATGAGCTCCGTTTGCCCGCCGCCGGCGGGCAGGGCCAGGGCCCTGGCCAGCAGCCAGCCGCCGGTCAGCGCCGCCCACCAGGCGGCGGCCCGCCTGGCCGGAAGCCGCCCGGCCCCGGGCAGGGCGAAGCTCAACAGGAGCAGCAGCGGCGGCAGTACCGCCGCGCTCTCCTTGGTGAACAGGGCCAGGGCATAGCAGAGCAGGTGCAGGGCCAGGTCCCGCCTGCCGCCGGCGCGCGCCGCCCTGGCGAAGAACGCCGCCGACAGCAGCGAGAAGAGGGCCAGCAGCAGGTCGTTGCGGCCCGGCACCCAGGCCACGGCCTGGGCGCAGAGGGGATGCGCGCAGAAGAGCAGCGAGACCGCGAAAGCGCGGCGCGGCCCGCAGCCCAGCGACCGCAGCAGGAAGAGCAGGGCCGCGCAGCAGGCGCCGTGCAGCAGGGCGTTGGTGAAGTGGAAGAAGCCGGGCGCGCCGCCGCCCAGGAAAGCGTCCCAGACCAGCGAGAGGGTGAGCAGCGGCCGGTAATGGTAGCCGGCCCCGGCCCCGTTGAAGGCGTCCGAGGCGAAAGCCAGCGGCAGGCGCGCGGGCTCCGCAAGCAGGGAGAGCGCCCCGGCCACCAGGGTCTCGTCGTCCATGCCGCTGAAACCGTAAAAAACTGCGGGCAGGTAAAGCAGCAGCCCCAGCGCGGCCAGCGCCGCGTACCGGTAACGCTCGTCCTGTAAGAGTTCTTTCATCTCCGGCGGGAAGCCGATACAATTGTATAATATTAATGATGTCAGCCTTCCTCCCCGGGGAGTTCAAGGGCGAAAAAGCCCTGGTCATAGGCGCCGGCAAGTCCGGCGTGGCCTGCGCCAACCTGCTGGCCGCCAAAGGGTTCGAAGTGCTCCTCACCGAAAAGAAGCCGCTCAAGGAAGTACGCCCCCGGCTCAAGGCCCTTTCCAGCAGGGTGAAGGTGGAGGCCGGCGGACATTCGCCGGCCGCCCTGGCCTGCGGCTTCGCCGTGAAGAGCCCCGGCCTTTCCCGCGACAACCCTCTTATAAAAGCCCTCCGGAAACGCGGCATCCCCGTTTTCAGCGAGATCGAGACCGCCCTGGCCTTCTCGGCCGGCCGGGTGCTGGCCGTGACCGGCACCAACGGCAAGACCACCACCACCACCCTGCTGGGGGAGCTGATGGCGGCCGCGTTGAAGCCCCGCGGGCGCGCACTGGTCTGCGGCAACGTGGGCATTCCCGCCGCCGAGGCCGCGCCCAAGGCACGGCCCGGCGACGCCGTGGTGATGGAAGTTTCCAGCTACCAGCTCGAGGACAGCTCCGTTTTCGCGCCGGCCGTGGCCTGCGTGCTCAACATTACTCCCGACCACCTGGACCATCACGGCGGCATGGCCGCCTATATCGCCGCCAAGGCCAAGGTCTTTTCCGCTCAGGACGCCGGCGGCGCCTGCGTTTTCAACCACGAGGACGCCGCCTGCCGGAGGCTCGCGGCCCGTTGTCCCTCCCACGTCCTGTTCTTCTCCTCGCGCCGCCGCGGCGGCCGCCTGCACGCCTGGGCCGAAGGGGGAAAACTAAGTTTCCGCCTGGGCGGCAGGAGCTTCTCGGTGAAACCGCCGGCCCTGCCCGGGGCGCATAACCTGGAGAACGCCATGTGCGCGGGCCTCATGGCCCTCGCCGCCGGCGCCAAGCCCGCCCACCTGAAAAAAGTTTTCGCCGCCTTCAAGGGCGTGGAGCACCGCATCGAACCGGCGCGCAAGGTGCGCGGGGTGTTCTTCGTGAACGATTCCAAGGCCACCAACGTCGATTCCACGCTGGTGGCGCTCAAGGCCTATGCCGGCGAACGCCGGGTCTGGCTGATCCTCGGGGGGCTGGGCAAGGGAACCCCTTACGCCCCGCTGGCCCCGCTCATAAAGTCGGGGGTGAAGGCCGTGCTGACCATAGGCAAGGACGCGCCCCGCATCGAGGCGGAGCTGGCCGGCGCCGCCCCGCTGATAAGCGCCGCCACCATGGAGACCGCCTGCCGCAATATCCTGCAGCTCGCCGCGCCCGGCGACGTCGCGCTCTTCTCGCCCGCCTGCGCCTCCTTCGACCAGTTCAAGGATTTCGAGGACCGCGGCCGCCGCTTCAAGGCCTTCGTCAGGACGCTCCGCTAAAACTATGGACTTCTCCTCCAAAAGGCAGCGCCTCTCCTACAATGTCATAGCCAACCGCAGCCTGAAGTACGTGGATTATCCTTTCTTTTTCATCGTCGCGGGACTGCTGGTGCTGGGCCTGGTCTCGCTTTTCTCGGCCAGCGCCCTCTACGCCTCCAATAAAGGCCTGGACACCCTGTTCTATACCAAGAAGCAGGCGCTGTATATCCTGCTCGGCTTCGGCCTCATGGCCGCGGCGGCGAGGATAGACCTGGAGAAGGTGCGCCCCTGGATCAAGCCCGCCGTCCTCGTCACGCTGGCCCTGCTACTGGTCACCCTGTTCATGCCCAAGGTGGCCGGAGTCAGGCGCTGGATCCCGCTGGGGTTCATGAAGCTGCAGATGAGCGAATTCGCCAAGCCGGTGCTCATCCTCTACCTCGCCGATTTCTTCGACCGCAACGCCAGCCGCATCCAGGCCGACTGGCGGGAACTGCTGAAACCTTTCGGGGTCATGGTGCTGATGCTGGGGCTGATCGCCGCCGAGCCCGACCTGGGCACGCCGGCGCTGCTCTTCGCGGTGGCCCTTTTCATCTTCTTCTCCGCCGGCGTAAAGCTGCGCTACCTGCTGGCCCCGCTCGCCCTCGGCTTCGCGGTGCTGGTGGAGGAGCTCGCCCGCAAACCGTACCGCATCGCCCGCCTCAAGAACTTCCTCTCGCCCTGGCAGGACGCCTCCGGCACCGGCTACCAGCTGGTGCAGTCGCTGCTGGCCGTGGGCTCCGGCGGCTGGTTCGGCAAGGGGCTGGGGGCCTCCAAGCTCAAGCTGATGTACCTGCCGGAGCCGCATACCGACTTCATCTTCCCCGTGGTCGCCGAGGAGTTGGGCCTCGCCGGCGGCATACTCATAACCGGGCTGTTCGCTGCCCTGCTGGTGAAGGGGGCCCGCATAGCGCGCAACGCCCCGACCAGCTACACCTCGCTGGCGGCGCTGGGCCTGACCCTGGTGATAACCCTGCAGGCCTTCTTCAACCTGGCCATGGCCACGGGCATGATACCCACCAAGGGCATACCGCTGCCTTTCTTCTCCTACGGCGGCTCCTCCATCTGGGCCTCCATGATAATGGTGGGGCTGATCCTCAACGTCTCCGCGCACAGGAGCGGCAAATGGGAATAAAAAAACGCGCGGTCATCGCCTCCGGCGGCACCGGCGGCCATTTCTACCCCGGCTTCGCGCTGGCGGAGGAACTGCGCCGCCGCGGCTGGCAGACGCTGTTCCTCGTCAAGAAGGAGGACATCGCCCGCCCCGCGCTGGAGGAGGCGGACTTCCCCTACGCCGAGCTGGACATGGTGTCGCTGCCGCGCTCGCTCAACCCCTTCGCCCATCTCTCTTTCCTCCTGAAATTCGCCCGCTCCCTGCTGCTGGCCCGCCGGATCATGGCCGACTACGCGCCCGAAGCAGTGATAGGCACAGGCAGTTACGTGGCCTTCCCGGCGGCCCTCGCCGCGCGCCTGGCCGGGATCCCCGTCTTCATACACGAGTCCAACGCCGTCTTCGGCCTGGGCAACCGCCTGGCCGGGCTCTTCTGCAGCAGGGCGGCCCTGGGCCTGCCCGCCGCGGCCCCGCTGCCGGCCGGCAGGACGGCGCTCACCGGCACGCCCATACGCTCGGCCTTCGCCGCGAAGAAACTGCAGGACGAGGCGCGCCTGGAGCTTGGCGTGGAACCCGGCAAGTTCACCGTGCTGGTTTTCGGCGGCAGCCAGGGGGCCCGCCGCCTCAACGCCGCCTTCATCAAGGCCGCCCACGCCCTCAAGGGCGATATCCAGGCCGTCCACATAGCCGGCCGCCGCGACTACGACCAGGTGCGCTCCGCCTACGAGCACGCCGGCCTGGCCGGCGTAAAGGGCTTCAAGCTTTTCGACTACCGCGAGGACATGCCCGCCCTCTACGCAGCCGCGGACGCGGTGCTGTCGCGCTCGGGCGCCAGCACGGTGGCCGAGCTCGTGCACCTGCGCAAGCCCTCGGTGCTCGTGCCGCTGCCGACTTCCGCCGGCGGCCACCAGAAGGCCAACGCCCTGGCGCTGGCCTCGCGCGGGGCCGCGCTCTGCGTGGAGGAAGGCCCGGATTTCGACGCCAACCTGGAGGCGGCCCTGCGCCGGCTGATGAACGAGCCGGAGCTGCTGGCGGCCCTGAAAGCCGGCTTCGAGACCGCCGGCATCCCCGACGGGCTGGGCGCGGCCGCCGCCCTGGCCGACCTGGTGGAAGGCAAAAGCTGATCTTTCAGGAGGACATCATGGAAATCGAGAAAGGTTCGAAGTGGGTGAAGTTCGACGTGATGGAGCGCTTCATGCGCGACGTCTTCAAGGGCATCGGCGTGCCCGCCGGGGACGCGGCCGTCTGCGCCGAGGTGCTGATCACCGCCGACAAGTTCGGCATCGATTCCCACGGCGTCTCGCGCCTCAAACCCATCTACTACGACCGCATCAAGCAGGGCATACAGCTCCCCAAGACGAAGTTCGAGATAGTCAAGGAAACCCCGACCACCGCCGTGATCGACGGCCACAACGGCATGGGCCACGTGATCGCCGTGCGCGCCATGCGGCTCGCCATAAAGAAGGCGAAGAAGTACGGCCTGGGCATGACGGCCGTGCGCAACTCCACGCATTACGGCATAGCCGGCTACCACACACTGCTGGCCGAGAAGGCCGGCATGATAGGCATCACCGGCACCAACGCCCGCCCGTCGGTGGCCCCGACCTTCGGCGTGGAGAACATGATGGGCACCAACCCGCTCACGTTCACCATCCCCACCGACGAGAAGTTCCCGTTCTTCCTCGACTGCGCCACCTCCATAACGCAGCGGGGCAAGATAGAGGTGTACGCCAAGCTGGGCAAGAAAATGCCTAAAGGCTGGGTGATAGACGCGGACGGCGGGTCGAAGACCGATTCCCGCGCCGTCCTGACCGACCTGATCAAGGGCACGGCCGCGCTGACGCCGCTGGGCGGCATCGGCGAGGAGCTGGCCGGATACAAGGGCTACGGCTACTGCGCCGCCGTCGAGATCCTGTCGGCCGCGCTGCAGAACGGCGCCTACATGAAGCAGCTGCTCGGCTACGACAAGAAGGGCAACAAGGTGCCGTACCCGCTCGGCCATTTCTTCCTGGCCATCAACGTGGAGGCCTTCGTGCCGCTGCGCCTCTTCAAGCGGACCGCCGGCAATATCCTGCGCGAGCTGCGCGCCTCCAAGAAGATGCCCGGCGCCAGGCGCATCTACACCGCCGGCGAGAAGGAATACCTCACCTGGCAGTACCGCAAGAACAAGGGCGTGCCTCTCAACAAGGAGACCCAGCGCGAGGTGATGGCGATGCAAAAGGAGCTGGGCCTGGAGAAGAAGTACAAGTTCAAGTTCTGACGGAGAGGGGGACGAGGGAAAGATGCTGGACGATACGGCTAAGGCCAAGACCGGGCTTTACGCGGCCATATTCCTGACCTTCATCGGCTATACCGGCCGCATGACGGGGCTGGAACCCGTGCATAACCAGTTCTTCGCCTGGGCGGCGTGGACCTACGTGCTGCTGGCCGACAACCTGGTCTTCAGGCTGGGCGGCTCCTCGCCGCTGGTCTCGAGGCCGGGGGAACTGCTGGCGCTGGCCGCCTGGTCGGTGGCCTTTACCGGCCTGGCGGAACTCCTGAACCTGCGCCTGCAGGGCTGGCATTACGCGTTCCAGCCGGCCTCCCTGTCGCTGCGCTGGACCGGGCGGCTCTTCGGCTGGGCTTCGCTGCTGCCCGCGCTGTTCGTCACCTCGGAACTGCTGCGCTGCCTGGGGCTGTTCCGCAGCCTCAGGCTGCCGCGGCTGAGCCTCTCCCCGCGGCTCGCCTTCGCCCTGCAGGCCGCCGGGCTGCTGCTGCTCCTGCTCCCGCTGGCCCTCCCCCGGCTCTGGCCGCTGGCCGCCCTGTCGGCCTCCGGCTTCTCGCTGCTGGATACCCTGTCGC
>CAYSYJ010000111.1:0-7838 GCA_964435105.1 uncultured Elusimicrobiaceae bacterium | reverse complement strand
ATATTGAACCCCAGGCCGCGGCAGACGTTGAGATATTCCCAGTGGGAATCGGGCTCCACCAGGCCTTCCAGGTAGCCGTAGGAATGGGCGATAAAGTGGAGGCGGCGGGCGGCCGTAACGGCGGGATCCTTCTGCCGCAGCGAACCGGCCGCGGCGTTGCGCGGGTTTACGGGGACGTCCTTTTTCCCCCCGGCCAGGGCGGCCTCGCGCAGGAGGCCGAAATCCTTCTTGCTCATGTACACTTCGCCGCGGGCCTCGAACACTTCCGGGGCGAGGCTGAGGCCGAGCTTCAGGGGGACGGACCTTATGGTGCGGACATTGAGCGTCACGTCCTCGCCGGTCTCGCCGTCGCCGCGCGTGGAGGCGCGGACCAGCCTGCCCCTCTCGTATTCGATGGAACAGGACAGGCCGTCTATCTTGGCCTCGACCACCAGTTCGAAAGGTTCGCCTTTAAGGCCTTTTTTCACCCTTTCGTACCACTCCAGGAATTCCTCCGGGGAGTAGCAGTTGTCGAGCGAGAGCATGGGGATGCGGTGCGGCACCGGGGCGAAGGTGTTGGAACGCTCGCCGCCCACGCGGCGCGTAGGGGAATCGTCGCTGGCCAGCTCCGGGTGGGCCGCCTCCAGCGCCTTCAGGCGGTTCATCAGCGCGTCGAACTCCCCGTCGGAGATCTCGGGGGCGTCCGAAACGTAATAGAGGCGCTCGTGCCGCCTTATCTCGGACCTGAGCGCCTCTATCTCCTCTTTCGGGGAGGGGGTCATTTTACAAGGTTGTTCTGGCGGGCTATGCTGTCCAGCACGCCGTTGACGAATTTGCCCGACTTCTCGGTGGAGTATTTCTTGGCGAGCTCTATGGCCTCGTCTATGATGACGGCCACGGGGGCGTCGGAGAGGATCATCATCTCGCAGACGGCCATGCGCAGGATGGAGCGGTCGATGGCGGGCATGCGCTCCATCTCCCAGTTGCGGCTGGTCTTCTGGATGATCTCGTCTATCTTCTGGCGGTTGGCGATGGTGGAGGTGTAAAGGCTCTTGTAGAAGTCGAAGACCTTTTCCTCGAGGGCGAACTCCTCCATCTGGAAGCTGGCCAGCACGGAGGCCGTCTCCAGCCCGGCGATATCGGAGCTGTAGAGGGACTGCAGGCAGTTCTCGCGCGCCAACCTTCTTTTGCTCATAATTTTATAAGGACCCGCGCGTATATGATACTAAATTTACCGCCGTCCCGGCCTCGTTGCCTTCCGGTCCGTTCTTTGGTAGACTAAAGGCGTTAGCCCAATTTCCCGGGACGGAGGCAGAAAAATGGCAATGTTCCCCCTGATAGTCATCGGCATAATCATCCTCTTCGCCAGCATCAAGGTGCTCAACGAATACGAGCGCGGCGTCACGCTGACGCTGGGCCGCTTCACCGGCGTGAAAGGCCCGGGCCTGATCATCCTGATCCCCGGCGTCCAGCAGCTGTTCCGCATCAGCACCCGCGTCGTGGTGCTGGACGTCCCCCCGCAGGACATCATCACCCGGGACAACATCTCGGTCAAGGTCAACGCCGTGGTCTACTTCCGCGTCGTCAACCCGCAGGCCGCCGTGCTGAACGTCGAGAACTACATGTACGCGACCTCCCAGCTCTCGCAGACCACGCTGCGCAGCGTGCTCGGCCAGCAGGAGCTCGACGACCTGCTCTCCAACCGCGACAAGATCAACCAGAACCTGCAGCAGATCCTGGACCAGCACACCGAGCCGTGGGGCATCAAGGTCTCCAGCGTCGAGGTCAAGAACGTGGACCTGCCGCAGGAGATGCAGCGCGCCATAGCCCGCCAGGCCGAGGCCGAGCGCGAGCGCCGCGCCAAGATCATCCACGCGGAAGGCGAGTTCCAGGCCTCCCAGAAACTGGCCGACGCGGCCAGGATCATCGGCAGCGAGCCGGCCGCCATCCAGCTGCGCTACCTGCAGACCCTAACCGAGGTGGCCACCGAGAGGAACTCCACCACGATCTTCCCGATACCGATAGACATGATCAGCCAGTTCCTGAAGAAGGCGCAGAACTAGGGCGCAAGGCGCTCTCCAAGGCGGGGCCGCCCACCGGCCCCGCCTTTTTTTTGGGATAATATCCACGATGGGCAAGGGCCTCTATATCCACATCCCCTTCTGCCGCTCCAAGTGCGGCTACTGCGACTTCGCCTCCGAGGCCGGCAGGGAGGCGCTCATAGGCCCTTTCCTGGGGGCGCTGGCCGCCGAAAGCGCCCGCTACGACGGGCTGGCCGGCTCCTTCGACACCCTCTACGTGGGCGGCGGCACGCCCAGCCTGCTTTCCGAAGAACAGCTGGAACGCCTTTTCGGCGTCATCGAGGCCCTGGCCGGCCCCATAGCCTCCCTGCGCGAAAGCACTTTCGAGGCCAACCCGGAAAGCCTGGACGCCGGCAAGGCCCGCCTGCTTAAGCGGGCGGGCTTCGGCCGGGCCAGCCTGGGCCTGCAGGCGGCGCAGGACCGCCTGCTGGAAAAGCTCGGCCGGCCGGGCCGGCTGGCGGATTTCGAGCGGGCCTGGACGGCGCTGCGCTCCGCCGGCTTCGACAACCTGAACGCCGACCTGATGAGCGGCCTGCCCGGCCAGTCGGAGGAGGAGTTCCTGGCCTCGCTGCGGCTGCTGCTCGGCCTGAAGGCGGAGCATGTCTCTTTCTACGCGCTCGAGGTGCACGAGGGCACGGCCTTCCACGCCGCCGGCGTGAAGGAGGAGCCGGAAGCTTCGGCCGCGCTCTACGAGAAAGCCTCCGCCGAGCTGGAGCGCGCGGGCCTGGCCCGCTACGAGATCTCCAATTTCGCCGCGCCCGGGCGCGAGTCGCTGCACAACCTCAACTACTGGGAGCAGGGGGAATACCTGGGCCTGGGCCCCGCCGCGGCCTCCTACCTGGACGGCGAAAGGCGCGCCAACGACAATTCCCTGGACGCCTACCTGGCGGCGGCGGAGGCCGGCGCCGCCCCGGGCACGCAGTACCGCGAACGGCTGGAGGGCAGGGCCCGGACGGCGGAGAGGCTCATGCTGGGGCTGCGCAAGGCGGCCGGGATTGTACTTTCCGATGATATATTTATAGAATTCCGGGAGGAGATAGGCCGCCTGCTGGCCGCCGGCCTGCTGGAAAGGGAAGGGGCCAGGCTCAGGATACGCGGCGACCGTTTTTACATCTCCAATTCTGTTTTCAGGGAGTTCGTCTGACCGGCGCCCGCCGGTGAACTATGCCGACCAGGAAATTCTGGATACGCAGGGACCGCGAGCAGTACCTGCTCATAGGGGTCATCATAACCTCCACTATCGGCGGGTTCGTCTCCTCGTATTGGCATTTCTCGGACCGGCTCAACGTGCGGCGGAACATCCAGATAAAGAAGGAGCTCACCCCCGAGGACACCCTCAAGCGGCTCAAGACCACGCAGGGCGCCTCGCCGCTGCGCGGCGCCGCCACCCGCTATTACCGCCTGGACGACGAGACCATCCCCTCGGTCCCGGAACTGGAGGGAACAGATGGCGGCGAGTAGGCGCCTCGCGGCCGGCCTGCTGCTGCTGGCGCTGGCCTCTTTCCTGGCGCCCGCCATGGCGCCCGCCCAGATGGGCACCTCGCGGGCGGAGCAGACCTTCGACTACAACCCGGACGACCCGGGCAAGGCCCCGGAACTCGCCAAGCCGGTGGCGGAGGTCACCTACGAGGACGCGGAGATGATAAACCACCCGGTATACGGGACCATCATGCTTTCCAAGCACCGCTGGAAGAACTGGGTAGCCAGGGCCCTCTACCTGGTGATCATCAACGTGGCGCTGCTGGTGGTCATACTTTCCCTCTCGAAGACGGAGGAGTACAATATCATCATCTCCTACGTGCTCTGCGGCAGCGGCGCCACCCTGTCGCTCTGGGTGCTGCTCTGCGCCATACTCCTGGCGCAGCTGGGGGCCAGGCCATGGATCTACATCGGCCCCATCTCCGGGGTCATGGTCCTGGTCAACTACGCCGTGCTGCTAAAGGTAAAACGCTTCGACGTCTCCCTGTCCGAACTCAAGGAGTCCTTCCAGAAGCTGCGCGCGGCTTCGCAGGAAGACCCGCGGCTTATCTCGGTGGACGGCTCGCCGGGAGACTGGGTGGCGGAGGATTTCGTAAGGTAGGGCCGCCGCGCCAAAGAGAAAGGCCGCCCGCGGGCGGCCTTTTCTTTTTTGCCGGGTACGGCCTAGAACTGCAGCCAGAAGCCGAAGCGGTGTATGCTGCCCAGGTCGCCGAAAGGCAGGAAGGCGTAGTCCACGCCCAGCCCCGAGACCTTGACCCCGAAACCGAGGCTCAGGCCGACCTCTGCGCCCAGGTTGGCGGTATCGTAGCCGAACTTGTAGCCGCCGCGCAGGGCGAAGGCCTTGCGGAACCAGTACTCGGCGCCCAGGGACGGGTAGAACTTCTCGTCCTGCAGATACTGCGCCACCTCCACTCCCAGGTTCAGGTCCGGGGACGCCTTGTAAAGGCCTCCGGCCCGCAGGCACAGCGGCAGCGGGTCCGACTCCTCCTCGAACTTCATTTCGGTGCCGAGGTTCTGCACCGCCAGGGCAAGCTTGATCCTGGCCGCGGCGCGGTAGATAAAACCGGCGTCGACGGCGGCGGCGAAGGCGGTCTTGTCGTCTATCGCCGAGCGTATGCCCTTCACCGAGAACCCGCCGTCCAGGCCCGGCAGGCTTTCGGGCAGGATGTCCGGCTTGGCGTAGGCGAGCGTCACTGCCATGTCGCTGGCGCTGAAGTCGCCCAGCTCGGCCACCGCGCCCGCGGAGTCCGTCAGGCCCCGCTTCTCGATGCCGCCCACCGTCATGAAGGTGGCGCCGAAGCCGAACCTGTTCCCCCCCGCGCTGCCCGCGTAGGAGAGGTTGCCCATCTTCGCGTCCTGCAGGTAGGTGCTGAAGTCGAAGGCGGCCTCGCGCGTCTCGAACTGGGCGAGTCCCGCCGGGTTCACGAAAACGGCGCCGGAATCGTCCGCGAGGGCGCTGAAGGCGCCGGCCATGGCCACCGCGCGCGGGCTCATGGCGGCTTTCAGGAAAGGCGCCGCCGTGGTGCCGGCGCCGGAGGCCAGCGCCTGGCCCGGCAGGGCCAGGGCCGTCAGGAGGATAAGTGTTTTCTTCATAGTTTTACCTCAAGCTCCGCCCTACTTCACAATGGCCATCTTGTGGGCCTTGCCGCCCAGCTTCTTGCCGTCCAGGAAGGACAGCATGAAGTAGACTCCCGACGCGCAGTCCTGGTTATTGTCGTTCTTGCCGTCCCACTCGGAGTAGTAGATCTGTCCGCCGGCCCGGACCCCCTCGCTGATGGTCCTCACCTTTTCCCCGGCCAGGTTGTAGATCACGAACTTCATGTTCCCCGACTTGCCGGCGGGCAGGTTGTACTTGATCACCGTACCGGTGGTGGGGTAGGGGTTCGCGATCCCGGCCGCGCCGATATCCGCGCTCAGCGTCACGCTCTTGCTCTTGAGGTTGAACGGGTTAGGCAGGTTGGCCACGTCGAACGCGGCGCTGTAGGCGGCCGTCCCCGTGGGCGGGATGGCCGTGAAGACCGCGAAGCGCCCCGTCTGCGGGGCCCCGGCGGCGGCGGGCCTGTAGCGGCCGCCCTCCACCGAACTCATGCCGAAGCGCTTGCGCCCCAGCGGCGTGGCCGCGGCGCCGGCGCCTTCGTAGGCGTTGGTCAGGCTCGCGATATCCACGCTGAGCACGCCCAGCATCGGGTCCACGGTGTAATTGCCGGGGACTTCCTTCCAGTTGCCGTTGGCGTCCTGCTGGTAGATGCGCAGGCTGCGGCTGCCAGCCCCGCGCTCCTTGTCGTACTTGAGCGTAAGCGTGAACGGCTTATTGGCGGAGGCGTTTGAGAGGTCCATGTTGTAGACCTCGGAAGCCATCAGGCTCTTGATGGCGTCGGTTATGGTCAGGTTCCCCTTGGCCGTCTTGACGGTGCGCACCGACGGCAGCGAGTTGAAGAAGCCGCCGACCAGGTTGGAATAGTCCACCGTCCCGCTGGTAGCGGTGGAGTAGGACAGGGCGCCGGGGTCCAGCTCTATGCCGGAATACTCCTCGCTCTCCCTGTCCATCTGCACCGCGCCTCCGGCCAGCGACTCCTGCTGTATGTACTGTTCCGTCTTGGCGTTGCTGTCCTTGTCGTAGGTGAACTCCTTCACCATCTTGTTGCCGGCGTCGCCGGCCACGACCCGCACCGTGTAGTAGCGCTGGCTGCTGCTGACCGTGAACTGTCCCAGGTAGGTCTTATTGGGGCCGGGCACCAGGGCCAGCGTGACCGCGGAAGACTCGGAATAGCCTTCCCCGGGGTTATAGGTGCAGCTCGGCGCGGCCATCAGCTGCTTCGGCGACTTTATGACCACGTCCACCTTGTTCAGGGAGTCTTCCGTTTTCTTGACCTTGATGGTCAGTTGCGGCGGGATGTCGCGCAGCGTGATGTCCCTCACCACGGTATTGCCTTCCTGGGCCGTCACTTCGAGGACTTCCGGCATCTTGCCGGCGTAGAAGGCGGACAGCTTGTACAGGTGGCCGGGCACCACTCCGGTTATCTCGTAATTGCCGGAGGCGTCGGTCTGCACTTCAGCCTTGGGCAGGTAGGCCTCGGGGAAGTTCACGTTGTCGGTCTCGTCGTAGACCACTACATCCACGCCGGCCTTGGTGACCTGCGTGGGGAACTTGCTCATGAACAGCCTGCCGCTCAGCTTGGATTCGGACGGCAGCATATAGAGGGTGCCGTTCCCGCTGAAAGAGACCGAGTCGCTGCCGGCCAGGCTGGTCTTGCGGCCCACGGTGACATAACCGTTGCGCGAGACCTCCAGGCGGTAGATGCCGGCCGGGATATTGGAGAAGGTGAAAGCGCCGGAGGAATCCGTGAGCGCGAACTTCTCCACCGTGCGGTGCTTCAGGTACACCCTGGCGCCGGCCAGCGGTGCCAGCGTGGCGCTGCTCTTCACCACGCCGGAGATGCCGCCGGTTACCACCTGCTGGTCGTCGAAGTTAAAGGCCGTGACGGCGGTCCCGGGGGCCGTGATGTCCTCGACGTCCAGCGCGACCGGCGGGTAATTGGGATTGCTGAACACGGCCGTGTAGCGGCCGGGCGGGATGCCCCAGATCCCGTAGCTCATGGGATGGTCCGCGAGGTGATCCAGCATCCCCTGGCCGTCGCGCGCCTCGAGGGCCGTCTCGAAGGGCATGAAGTCGTCCTCCAGCGGCATCGCGTTGGCGAAGCCCTTGAGGTCGCCGGCCGAGTCGTAGAGCATGACGGCCGGGATCATCGGGAAGAACTCGTTGAAGTTCGAGAACACCCGCTCCAGGTCGGCCAGGGAGAACATCCTGGAGCCCTGGACCGTGCCGGCCACGCTGGCCTGGCCCACCGAGCCCAGGATGTTCACGGCGATAGGCTGCGCCGCCGTGCCGACCGCGGGATTGTCCGTCTTCTGCACGTTGACGCCCTTGACCCTGCCGATGAAATTGCCGAACTGGCGGAAGCTCTGTATGCCGCTGTCGCCGCCGCCCGGGTCGAACTTCGAAGCCAGCAGCAGGTAGAAGTCGTACTGCCCCGCCGGCATATAGCGCGTGCGCCAGCCGGTGGAGGTGCTGTAGTCGAAGGAATAGTCCGGGTCGGAGAAGAACATGTCGGTGATGGCCTTCTGGTTCATCTCCGTGCCGGAAGGCACGCCCACTATCACGTAACTCCACGACGGGGTGGAGATCTCCGGCAGGCCGAAGATCTGCGGGCGCACGGCCAGGCCGGGTTCGAGCCGCAGCTTGACCTCGGTGGTGCGGCCCTCGGCCACGGTCACGACCTGGGAGACCGGGGCCCACAC
>CAYSYJ010000110.1:0-7910 GCA_964435105.1 uncultured Elusimicrobiaceae bacterium | reverse complement strand
CGATCCCGGCCGAGCACGCCCGCCACGGGTATGCGGCGCTGATGCTCCACATCCACGGGATGGACGTGGACCTCGAGAAGTACGAGACGCCGAAGGGGTATCTCGCGTACGGCCGGGCCGGCTTCCCCGAGAGGCCGGAGGACGACTACTACTACGGCGTCTACCTCGCGTGCGCGCAGGCTGTCCGCTACCTCGCCTCCCGCCCCGACGTGGACGCGAAACGGCTGGCCGTGGCCGGGGCGTCGCAGGGAGGGCTTCTCTCGATCGTGACGGCCGGCCTCTGTCCGGAGGTCCGGGCGGTCGTCAGTTCGCTCTGCTACTACGCGGGGTTCCCCTTCCGGGACCACGTCGCGGCGCTCAACCGGGAGAAGCGGGACGGGATGGACGTTCCCGCGCCGCCCTTCGACCCGAAGGATCCCCGGCAGCGCCACATGGGCTACTACGACGCCGCCAACTTCGCGCCGGCGATCAAGGCGCCGACGATCATGGCGGCCTCGCTCTGCGACACGCCGTCCCCGATCACGACGGTCTGGGAGGTCTACCGGCGCCTCGGCGCGGCGAAGAGGGAGATACAGATCAGCTCGGGGACCAACCACGACCTCTTCTTCTCCTTCGAGCGGGCGGCATGGCGGTGGCTCGACGCGGCGCTCGGACGGTGAGCGGGCGGCGCGTCATGACCGAGGCCACGGGGGCCTCGAGGTCCGCCTGGCCGGCCTGCAGGCAGCGGCGCAGGTCGCCGTCGGTAAAATAGCCGGTCAGCCGGCCGCCGGGGCCGGTCACGGAAACGGCGCCGGCCTTGGTGGCGGTCATCGCCCTGAGGGCGGCCCCCAGGGTGGCGGTCTGCCCGACCACGGGGTTGGCGGCGCCCTTGTGCATCAGGTCGCCGACCTTGAGGTTGAGGAGCTTGCCCAGGTTCCCGCCGGGGTGCAGCCGGGCGAAGCGGCCCTTGTCGAAGCCCTTGAGCTTCATCAGGGCGACCGCGAGCGCGTCCCCGAGGGCCAGCATGGCCGTGGTCGAGGAGGTGGGTACTATGCCGAAAGGGCAGGCCTCGCTTTTCACGTGCAGCCGCAGGACCACGTCCGAATTGCGGGCCATGCGGGAATCGGGGTTATTGGTCACCGAGATCACGGGCAGGCCCTGCCGCTTGAGCAGCGGCAGGAGCTTGGCGGTCTCCTCGGTCTCGCCGGAGTAGGAGAAGGCCAGCACCACGTCGTCGGCCGCGATCATTCCCAGGTCCCCGTGCAGGGATTCGGTCGGGTGGATATATACGCTGCGGGTGCCGGTGGAAGCCAGCGTAGCGGCGATCTTGCGGGCTATCAGGCCCGATTTTCCTACGCCCACCAGCACGGCCTTGCCGGCGCAGCCTTCGAGCAGGCGAACCGCCTTCAGGAAAGAGGCGTCCAGCGCCCGGGCCAGGCCCTTCACGGCGCGGGTCTCGGAAGAGATTACCCCGCGGGCCGTCTTGAGTACCAGGGCGTCCTTGGCCGTCATTTGGCGGGGGCGGGCCGGCTGGGGGCGTTCAGCCAGGGCGTCATCTCCGGGGGGATCTCACGCTGGTCGTAGGGAGGGGGCAGCTTGTGCAGCAGCCAGCTCACGCCGAAGAAGAGCGCGGTCAGGGACAGGTAGATCCAGCTGAGCGCCTTGAGGTGCCAGCGCCAGTCCGGGAACCAGGCCGGCGGGGCGGTCAGGTCGGCGTTGCACTTCTTGCAGAATTTCAGGGCGGCCCTGTTGTCCTGGCCGCAGTTGGGACATTTCATTTTTCCACTCCCTGTATGTGCTGTAGTTCGGAGGCCAGCCGGTCCGCCTTGTTGAGGGCGGCGGCCATGGCCTTGACGGAGGAAAGGCGCAGCGAATTGGGCCCGTCGGAAAGGGCCTTCTCGGGGCGCGGGTGCGCCTCGAAGAAGAGCCCGGCGATCTTCTGGGAGACGGCCGCCTTGGCCAGCGGCACCACGAAGCGGCGGTCCCCGCCGGTGGCCGCGCCGAGGGCGCCGGGGCGCTGCACGGAATGGGTGCAGTCGAAGATCACCGGCCAGCCGAACTCCTTCATGATCTCGAGAGAGCGCATGTCCACCACCAGGTTGCCGTAGCCGAAGGAGGAGCCGCGCTCGGTCAGCATGATGCCTTTCGCCCCGCGGGCCTCCAGTTTCTTCACGATGTTCTCGGCCTCCCACGGGGAGAGGAACTGGCCCTTCTTGACGTTGACCACGCGGCCGGTGTCGGCGCAGGCGTGGAGCAGGTCGGTCTGGCGGCAGAGGAAGGCCGGCACCTGCAGGATATCGGCGGCCTCGGCCACCCGGGAGGCCTGGGCCGGCTCGTGCACGTCCACCAGCAGGGTCACGCCCAGGCGGCGCTTGAGGTCCTTGAGGAAATCCAGCGCGGTCTCCATGCCGATGCCGCGGAAGGCCTTGTGCGAGGTGCGGTTGGCCTTGTCGAAGGAGGCCTTGAGCACGAAGGGAGAGCGCAGGGCGCCGAAGACGCGCCTGAGCTCGGCGGCCTCGGCCGCGTAGGCGTCCGGCGTCTCGATGACGCAGGGGCCGGCGATATAGGCCAGGGGCAGCTCATTGCCGAAGGCCACGCCGCCCGCTTTTACGATCCTTTGTTTCGTCACGCTTTCTCCTGTTTCTTCCGGTTCTTGGCGGCGGCCGCGACGAAGCTGAAGAACAGCGGGTGCGGCAGCAGCGGCCGGGACTTGAACTCGGGGTGGAACTGCACGCCCATGAACCACGGGTGGCCCTTGATCTCGACGATCTCCGGCAGGCCCAGCTTGCGGTTCGCTCCGCTGACGCGCATGCCCTTCTTCTCGTACTGCGCGGCGTATTTCGAATTGAACTCGTAGCGGTGGCGGTGGCGCTCGGAGATATTGGCCGAGCCGTAGACCTTGGCGGCCAGCGTTCCGGGCTTGATGGCGCAGGGATAGGCGCCCAGGCGCATGGTGCCGCCCTTGTCCCTCACGCCTTTCTGCTCTTCCATCAGGTCCACCACCGGGTGGGGGGTCCTGGGGTCGAACTCGGCCGAATGGGCGCGTTTGAGCCCCAGCACGTTGCGGCCGAACTCGATGGTGGCGCACTGCATGCCGAGGCAGATGCCCAGGAAAGGCAGTTTATGCTCGCGCGCGTAGCGCACGGCCTCTATCTTGCCCTCTATGCCGCGGTCGCCGAAACCGCCGGGCACTATCAGGCCGTCGGCCCTGGCCAGGCGCTCCTTGAAATCGGGGGCCTCCACGTCCACGTAGTCCAGTTCGGCCTTCACGCCGTTGGCGATGGCGCCGTGCTGGATGGCTTCCACGAGGGATTTGTAGGAATCCTTGAGCTTGGTGTACTTGCCGGCTATGGCGACGCGCACCGGGGCCGCGCAGGCCGCGTCCTTCAGGCGCTGGGTGAAGTCGGTCCACTCGTCGAAGTCCCAGCGGCCGCTCCTGAGGCGCAGGAGCATCATGATCTGCTCGTCGAGGCCCTGCTTCTTCAGGAGGAAGGGCACGTCGTAGATGGAGGGGGAGTCCGGGGCGTCGATGACGGCCTCTCGCGGCACGCTGGTGAAGAGGGCGATCTTGTTCTTGATGTCCTTCGCCAACGGCTTCTCGGCGCGGCAGACTATGATGTCGGGGTCGATGCCGATCTCCCGCAGCTTGTTGACGGAATGCTGGGTGGGTTTGGTCTTGAGCTCGTCGGAGGCGGTCAGGTAGGGCACCAGCGTGACGTGCAGGTAGAGCACGTCGTTGCGCATGCGGTCGGGGCGCATCTGGCGCGCGGCCTCCAGGAAGGGCAGGCTCTCTATGTCGCCCACCGTGCCGCCGATCTCGATGATGGCGATGTCGTAGCCCTCGCCGGCCTTCAGGAAGCGGCGCTTGATCTCGTCGGTGATATGGGGGATGACCTGCACGGTCTGGCCCAGGTAGCCGCCCTCGCGCTCCTTGGCGATGACGGCCTGGTAGATCTGCCCGGCGGTCATGATGTTGACGCGGCCGGTGTCGATGCCCAGGAAGCGCTCGTAGTAGCCCAGGTCCAGGTCGGTCTCGGCGCCGTCGTCGGTGACGAACACCTCCCCGTGCTGGAAGGGGGCCATGGTGCCGGCGTCCACGTTGATATAGGGGTCGCACTTCATGATCGTGACCGACAGCCCGTGGGCCTTGAGCAGCCGGCCGATGGAGGCCGCGGTAATGCCCTTGCCGAGAGAACTCACCACGCCGCCGGTCACGAAGATGTAGCGCGTCATTTCTTGCCCCTTTTTTTCAGGAAAGCTTCGGCCGCCGCGAGGTCCTCCGGCGAGTCGATCGCCGGGCCCAGCGGCGGGACTTCCGCCACGGAGATGCCCATGCCGTTCTCCAGCGCCCGCAGCTGCTCGAGCCGCTCCAGGCGCTCGAGCGCGCTGGGCCTGAGCCGCACGAACCTCTCTATCGCCTCGCGGCGGTAGATGTAGAAACCGCAATGCTTGTAATACGGGTAATTCTTCAGGTCCGAGAGCTCATGGTGGAAAGGGATGGGGCAGCGGGAGAAATAAAGGGCCCGGCCGGCCTTGTTCATGGCCACCTTCACGCAATTGGGGTTGAGGATATCCGCCTTATGGCTTATCCGCACGCAGGCCGTGCCTATATCGCAGGCGGGGGAGGCCTTGAGCTTCGCCAGGGCCTTGCGGATGACGGCCGCGGTCATGAAAGGCTCGTCGCCCTGTATATTGATGATGAAGCGCGCCCGGCTGCCGCGGGAGGCCTCGTAGACCCGGTCGGTGCCGGACTGGCACTTGGGGCTGGTCAGCACGCCGCGGGCGCCGAAGGAGGAGACCGCGGCCAGCACCCGGCGGTCCTCGGTGGCGATGGCCACCTCGCCGAGCCCCGCCTTCACGGCCGCTTCCCAGCACCACTGCACCACCGGCTTGCCGCCCAGCGGCGCCAGGACCTTGCCGGGAAAGCGCTGGGACCCGTAGCGGGCGGGGATGACTATCAGGCAGTCGCTCTTGCTCATCGGTTCTTGATCCAGGACTTCGCGTTCTCCAGCAGCTCCTCGCGGGTGATGGACGCGGTGCCGAGCTTGGCCACCACCAGGCCCGCGGCGAAATTGGCGGCCGTGGCCGCCTCCTCCGGGGCGGCTCCCGAGGCCCAGGTGAGGGCCAGCGTGGAGATCACGGTGTCGCCGGCGCCGGTCACGTCGAAGACCTCCCTGGCGCGGGTGGGGATATGCACCGGGGCCACAGCGGAGCCGCGGCGGGTGAAAAGGGTCATGCCGTGCTCGCCCTGGGTGATTAGCAGCGAGCGGCAGCCGAGCCTGGCCATGACGCGGCGGCCCAGGTCCTCGGCGGCGGGCTGGCCGTCCCGCTGCGGCAGGCGCATGCCTCCGAAAGCTTCCATGGTGTTGGGCGTGATGCAGGCCACGCCCCGGTAGAGCAGGAAATGTTCCACCTTGGGGTCCACGAAGACCGGCACCCGGCGGGCGGTCGCCAGCTTCACCGCGGCCCTGATGGTGTCGGGCTCGAGCAGGCCTTTGCCGTAATCGGAGAGGATGACCGCCTCGCAGCCCTCCTTCAAGGCGGACTCCAGCGAGGCCAGGGCGGCTTTCTTGGCCCCGGGGGGCAGGCGGCCGGCGGACTCGCGGTCGAAGCGCACCACCTGCTGATGCTCGGCGATGACGCGGGTCTTTTCTATGGTGGGGAACTCGGGGGAGCGGACCAGGGAATCGGGGGAGACCCCGGCCGCGGCCAGCAGGCCGGCCAGCTCGTCGGCGGCCTTGTCGGCGCCGGCCACGGAAACCAGGTACGGGGCCGCGCCCAGGGTAGCCAGGTTCACGGCCACGTTGGCCGAGCCGCCGCAGACGGCGGATTCGGAATTGACGCGCACCACGGGGACGGGGGCTTCGGGGGAGATGCGCTTGACGGAGCCTTTCACGTAGCGGTCCAGCATCATGTCGCCGAAAACGGCGATCTTCCTGCCGGAAAACCCGGCGACGACGCCAGCGAGCCGCTTAAAACCGGACTTTGTCATAATATAGATATTATAACAAAGTCCGGGGCGGGGGTTGGGAGGGGTCAGGGAGGGGTGACGGTGCGCTTTACGAGCTTGGCGGTGACCGAGCCGATGAAGATCTCCGCCTTGAGGACCATGGGGAGCTTCAGTTCGTCGTCCGTGATCCAGACCAGCATGCGGCGGCCGGCCTTGGCCACGAACAGGCCTTCCTCGCCCACCTTGGGCTCGAAGAGGATGCACTGCCGCTTGCCGAAATCCGTCTTTATCTTCTCGCGCTTGCCTGCCTGGATGTTCAGGCGCCAGTTCTTCTTGGTGTTGACGTCCATCTCCACGGACTTGCCGGGCTCCAGGGTCATGGCGCGCAGGCGGTAAACCGCCGAGAGCACGTCGTTGACCGGCTTTTCCAGCACTCCCTCGAAGGTGGAGACCTGGCGCTTGCGGTTCATCTTGGTGCCGTAGAATTTGCCGGCGGCGCTGTCGAAGACGGCCCATTCGTTGAAGAAATGTTTTCCCTCGGAGATCTTCTTGTAGTAGCCGTAGGAATGCAGGTCCGCGGCGTCCATCCAGGACTCGTTGCGGTCGTCCACCCTGTAGAAGTTGGCGAGGAAGGAGCCGCTCCTGGCCTCCGAGACTATATGCCACGCCGGGCGGGACGAGATCTCCACGGCTTTCTCTATGCGCAGGTAGGACCTTCCGACGTGGATGCCGCCCCAGCTGATGCTGTATTCCAGCGTCTCGCCGGCCGTCAGCCCGGGCAGGGGGGAGGCCGCCGGCGCGGTGGAGGCAGGCAGGTCCTGGTAGGGATGGCGCAGCAGGTCCTTGTCCCCGGCGGCGGCGGGACCGCAGAGCGCCAGGAGCAGCAGGGCTTTAAAAACCATACTTGATGCGGATCGCGGTAAAGGCGGTCAGCGCCACGGCGGCCGTCATGCCGCGCCATTCCTTGTTCTTAAGGAAAACCTCGCGGGAATAGGCCGACCAGTCGAAGAAGCCCGCGGGCCGCAGCGGCAGCAGGGCGGGCACCGCGGCCATGTAGGCCTCGAAATCCCCGCCGTATACCGACAGCAGGAAGGCTTCCTCGGCCTTGATGGTGACGTAGTAGATCCAGCCGAAGGCCGCGGCCGCGAAGGCCCAGAGCCCGGCGGTAAGCAGCGGCCGCGAGGGGGAGGAGAGCATCAGCAGCAGTCCGGCCGTCATCAGCATGGTGCCGAGGTAGAGCGGGTTGCGCACGCAGGCGTAGGGGCCGGTGGTGGTCAGGGTCTTGGACTTGACTATGGCCGCGCTGGCCGCGAGCCGCACCAGCTGGCCGAGCAGCATTACTGCGGCCCCGGCGAAGAAAAGCCCCCAGTTATCGGGCCTGGCGGCCAGGAACAGCAGGAGGGTCGCTATCTGGGATATGAGTATTCTCTTTTTCATCTTGTTTTCCTTTTGAGGTCCGGCACGGCCCTGGCCAGGGCCAGCAGGTCGCGGTAGCCGCGGCGCGCCGCCGGGGCCGGGGCCGATCGCCATTGCCCGGTGCGCACCAGGAAGGCCCTGAGGCCCGCCCGGCGGCCCAGCTCCAGGTCGCTGGCCTTGTCGCCCGCTACGAAAGAGTTCTTCATCTCCGCCGGGCTCTCGCGGCGGGCCTCGGCTATCAGGCCAGGGGCGGGCTTGCGGCAGCGGCAGCCGTCGCCGGGGCCGTGGGGGCAGAAATAGACGGCGTCCACGCGCGCCCCGGCCTTCTTCAGCAGGGAGACCAGGCGCAGGTTGACCCGGCGCGAGTCGGCCAGGGTCATGTAACCGCGCGCCACCGCCGACTGGTTGGTGACCACCACGACGCGGTAGCCCTTCTCCGCCAGCAGCCTGACCGCCAGAGGGGCGCGGGCGTAAAGCCGCAGCCCGTCGGGGGCGGTGACATATACGCCGGCCCTGTTGTGGTTGAGCACGCCGTCGCGGTCCAGGAAGGCCGTGGGGCGGGGCG
>CAYSYJ010000109.1:0-8009 GCA_964435105.1 uncultured Elusimicrobiaceae bacterium | reverse complement strand
GGCCTGCGCGTGGGGTACCTGGCGCAGAGCGACCGGGTGGAGGAACTGCCGCCCGGCACCACCGTAAAGGCCCATCTCACCGCCGCGCTGGCCGGCCTCGGCCTGCAGGACTACGAGATAGACACCCGCGTGGCCGCCGGTATGGACCGCGCAGGCTTCACCGAGCCGGACAAAGAAGCCTCCACGCTTTCCGGCGGCTGGCGCAAGCGCCTCGCGATACTGGCCGAGACGCTGCGCGAGCCGGACCTGCTGCTGCTGGACGAGCCCACCAACCACCTGGACCTCGAGGGCGTGCTGTGGCTGGAGAAGTTCCTGGACGGCACGCGGCTGTCGCTGCTGGTGGTCACTCATGACCGCCGCTTCCTGGAGCGGGTCTGTAACCGCGTGATAGAACTGGATAAGCGCTACCCTCAGGGCCACCTGTCGAGCGCCGGCAACTACAGCAAGTTCCTCGAGAACCGGGAGATCTTCCTGGACGCGCAGGCCTCGCGCGAGGATTCCCTGCGCAATATCGTGCGCGGCGAGATCGAGTGGCTGCGCAAGGGGCCCAGGGCCCGCACCACCAAGCAGAAAGCGCGCATAGACCGCGCCGGCCGCCTGATGGGGGACCTATCGGAACTCGAATACCGCAACGCGCAGGGCCGCGCCACCGTTATAGACTTTCTCGCCGGGGACCGCCAGGCCAACCGCCTGGTGGACGCCCGCGCCGTCTCCAAGACGCTCGGCGGCCGCAAACTTTTCGAAGGCCTGGACCTGGCGTTGCGGCCCGGCGACAAGGTGGGGCTGATAGGCGCCAACGGCAGCGGCAAGACCACCCTGCTCAAAATGCTGGCCGGGGAGCTGGCCCCCGACTCCGGCGGGGTGACGATAGCCGACGGCATGAAGACCGTGGTCTTCGATCAGCACCGCGACTCTTTGGACCTGGACCTGACGCTGCACCGCGCCCTGTGCCCGGCCGGAGACAAGGTGGAATACAAGGGCAACTTCGTCCACGTGCATAACTGGGCCAAGCGCTTCCTGTTCAGGCCGGAGCAGCTGGACTACCCGCTGTCGCGCCTGTCCGGGGGGGAGCAGTCCCGCGTGCTGATAGCCGGCCTGATGCGCCGGCCCGCGGACCTGCTGCTGCTCGACGAGCCCACCAACGACCTCGACATCCGCTCGCTCGAGGTGCTGGAGAACAGCCTGAAGGAATTCCCCGGCGCCATAGTGCTGGTGACCCACGACCGCTACCTGATGGACCGGGTCTGCGGCGCCGTGGTGGGCCTGGACGGGCGGGGCGGGCACGGCTATTTCGGCGGGCTGGAGCAGTGGGAGGAGTGGCAGGCGGAGCGCGACGCGGCTGCGGCCGCGGCCGCCGTCCCCGAGGCCAAAAAGGCCCCGGCCCTGGACCGGAAGGAAGCGGAAGAATTGCGCAATATGGAGCGGACCATCAAGGCCGCCGAAGAAAAGGTCTCTAAAGCGGCCGCCGCGCTGGAAGACCCCGCCATAGCCACCGACGCCGAAGAACTGCACCGCCGCCAGCTCAAAGTGAACGAGGCGCAGGCCAGGGTCGACGCCCTCTACTCCCGGTGGGAAGAACTGGAGGCCAGGAGCCGGGGTTGAAGGCGCTTTTTTGTTTGACTATTATTTGGCTATTTGGCAAAATAGAGGAATATGAGGAAAGACCTGAAGGGGAGCTATGAGGCGCAGGCCGCGGTGATCAAGGCCATGGCGCACCCCACCCGCCTGCTGATACTCAATTCCCTGAAGAAGAAGGAGACCTGCGTCTGCGAGCTGCGCGACCTGGTCGGGGACGATATCTCCACCGTCTCCAAGCACCTGCTGGTGCTAAAGAGCGCGGGCCTCGTGGCCGCCCGCCGGGAGGGGAACTGGCTGTACTACCGGCTCACCTGCCCCTGCGTCCTGGATTTCACCGACTGCATAGCAAAGGCGGCGAAATGAGCCTCAAAGAAGACTGGAAAACCCTGGCCTGGTTCCTCGGGCTGTTCTTCGCCTTCTACTTCCTGCCGGTAGGGCTGCCGCGTTTCGACGGCGCGGTCACCGAGGCCCTGGAACTGACCAAGTGGTACGTGCGCGAGCACGTGGTGCTCTGCCTGGTCCCGGCGCTTTTCATCGCGGGCGGGATCTCCGCTTTCGTCAGCCAGGCGGCGGTGATGAAATACTTCGGGGCCAGGGCCAATAAGGTCCTCTCCTACGGCGTGGCCTCGGTGTCGGGCACCATCCTCGCCGTCTGCTCCTGCACGGTGCTGCCGCTGTTCGCCGGCATCTACAAGCGCGGCGCGGGGCTTGGCCCGGCCATAGCCTTCCTCTACTCCGGCCCGGCCATCAACGTGCTGGCCATAGTGCTGACCGCCCGCGTGCTGGGTTTCGAGATGGGCGCCGCGCGCGTCGCCGGCGCGGTGGTGTTCAGCGTGGTGATAGGCCTGGCGATGCATTTCCTGTTCCGCCGCGAGGAGGCCGCCAAGGCCGCCGCGCAGGCGGAACTGCCCGAACCGGAGGTGAAGCGCCCGCTCTGGCAGACCTCTCTCTATTTCGCGGCCATGGCCGCGGTGCTGGTGTTCGCCAACTGGGCCGCGGCGGAGCCGTCGGACGCGGTCTTCCACGCCGTGTACAAAGTCAAGTGGCCGCTTACCGCTTTCTCGGCGCTGGCGCTGGGCTGGATGCTTAAGGCCTGGTTCGGCGCTCCGGCCAAAAAACTGCTCATAGCCGCCGTCCCCGCCGCAGCGCTGGCGTTCATCTATAAGGAAATGCCCATACTCTCCTTCTCGGCCGGCTTCATCGGCCTGGCATGGGTGCTCAGCACCTCGGGCGAAGGCGAGCTGGGCGACTGGCTGGCCGCCTCCTGGGACCTCTTCAAGCAGATCTTCCCGCTGCTCATCGGCGGCGTGCTGGTGTCCGGCTTCCTGCTGGGGCGGCCCGGCCACGAGGGCGTTATCCCTTCGGCCTGGGTGGCCTGGGCGGTTGGAGGAAATTCCTTCTGGGCCAATTTCTTCTCGTCGGTGGTGGCGGCTTTCATGTACTTCGCCACGCTCACAGAGATCCCGATCCTGCAGGGGCTCCTCGGCTCCGGCATGGGCAAGGGCCCGGCTCTGGCGCTGCTGCTGGCCGGTCCTGCGCTGTCCTTGCCCAGCATGCTGGTGCTTAAAAGCGTGATGGGCCTTAAGAAGACGGCAGCCTATGTCGCGCTGGTGCTGATAATGGCCACCTTCAGCGGCATGTTCTACGGCGCTTACTTTTAAGGAGAAAGCATGAAAAAGAAAATACAGGTGCTCGGCATGGGTTGTCTCAAGTGCAACCGCCTCTACGCCAACGCGGAACTGGCGGCGAAAGAACTCGGCCTGGACTACGAGATGGAGAAGGTGGACGATATAAACAGGATCACCGACATGGGCGTGATGATGACGCCCGCGCTGGCCGTGGACGGGAAGGTGCTCTTCTCGGCCAAGGTGCCTTCGGTGGAGGAACTTAAGGCGATGCTCAAATGAAAGCCGCCCATTCAAGAACGCGGTCCATGGTGCGCAGGGCTTACGGCAGGGTTGCCGGCGCGGCCTCGTCCTGCTGCTCCGGTTCCTCCTGCGGCTGCGGGGCGCCGGCCCCGGCCAAGAGCGAGGGGGAGTTGGGCCTCTCCTGCGGAGACCCGGTGGCTTTCTCTAAAATAAAAAAAGGCATGACCGTGCTGGACCTCGGCTCCGGGGCAGGCAAGGATGTCTTCCTGTCCGCTCCGCTGACAGGCCCTAAGGGGAAGGTCATAGGCGTGGACATGACGCCGGAGATGTTGAAACTCGCGAAGAAGAATCAGACCAGGTTTACCGCGCGCACCGGGCTTAAGAACGTGGAATTTCGCAAGGGGCTTATAGAGAAGCTGCCGGTGCGGGACGGCGAGGCCGACCTCATCATTTCCAACTGCGTCATAAATCTCTCTCCCGACAAACCCAGGGTGTTCCGCGAGGCCTTCCGCGCGCTGAAGGCCGGCGGGGCCATAGTGGTCAGCGACATCGTGCTTAACCGCGAGCTGCCGCCGGCGCTTAAAAAGCACGCAGGGCTCTACGCCGCCTGCGTGGCGGGCGCGCTGCTGCGCAAGGATTACCTGGGCGCGATAAAGGCGGCCGGGTTCAAGAATATCAGGCTGCTTTCGGACAAAAACTACCGGGCGCAGGACTGCTGCGGGGACCCGGTGACGGCCAAGGCCGGCCGCGCGCTGGACGGCGCGGCCTCAAGCATAACCGTTTTCGCTAAAAAGACAGTATCGAGAGGTGCAAGACATGGAAATTAAAGACGCTGCGGCCGAGAAACTCAAGGCGGTGATCAAGGAATCCGGCAAGACCGGTTTCCTGCGGGTGTTCGTGACGGAGGGCTGCTGCGGGCCTTCCATCGGCATGGACCTGGTGGAGAAGCCCGGGGAGGGCGATCTCGAGGTCTCGAATAAGGACTTCAAGGTCTATGTGGACAAGAGCGCCGCGGCCATGGTGGAGAAAGCCGTGCTGGAGCTCGACGAGCAGGGCGACGTCATAATGACGAACCTGACCAGGCCCCAGGGCGGTTGCGGGGACAACTGCGGCTGCGGCGACGGCGGCGGCGATGGCGGTTGCGGCTGCCATTGATCGGGAATATGAAAGTGCTTTTTTTGTGCACGGGCAATTCCTGCCGCAGCCAGATGGCCGAGGGGTGGGGCAAAAAGTTGCTGGCGGGTAAGGCCGAAGTGTTCTCCGCCGGCACCAACCCGGGCTCGGTGGACCCTCGGGCCATTAAGGTGATGGCGGAGGCCGGGGTGGATATCTCCGGCCACCGCTCCAAGCACGCCTCCGAGTTCAAGGATACGGCCTTCGACCTGGTGGTGACGGTCTGCGACCGGGCGCGTGAGAGCTGCCCGGTCTGGTTCGGCGAGGCAAAGAAGCTTCACAAGAGCTTCGAAGATCCGCCTTTCCTGGCCAAAGACGCAAAGACCGAGGAAGAGGCGCTGTCTCATTACCGTAAGGTCCGCGACGAGATAAGGGAGTTCGTGGGAGGCTTGCTCTGATGGAAGGGATAATGAAGAAGCTGTCGTTCCTGGACCGCTACCTGACGCTGTGGATCTTCCTGGCCATGGGCGCGGGCGTGGCCTTGGGCTGGGCCTGGCCGCAGGCCGTGGCGGATTTCAACGCCGCCTCCAGCGTGGGCACCACCTCGATACCGATAGCCATCGGCCTGATCCTGATGATGTACCCGCCGCTCGCCAAGGTGAAATACGAGGAGATGCACCGGGTCTTCGCCAATAAGAAGGTGCTGGCCCTGTCGCTCGCCCAGAACTGGCTGGTGGGGCCGGTGCTGATGACCGCGCTGGCCGTCATCTTCCTGCGCGACAAGCCGGAGTATATGGTGGGCCTCATCATGATAGGCCTCGCCCGCTGCATAGCCATGGTGATAGTCTGGAACGACCTCGCGAAGGGCGACCGCGAATACTGCGCGGGGCTGGTGGCCTTCAATTCTGTTTTCCAGGTGCTCTTCTTCTCCGTTTACGCCTGGTTCTTCATCACGCTGGTGCCGCGCTGGCTGGGCCTGGAGGGCGCGGTGGTGAACATCACGATGGGGGAGATAGCCAAAAGCGTTTTCATTTACCTGGGCGTCCCTTTCATCGCCGGCATAGCTACCCGCTTCTC
Source organism: uncultured Elusimicrobiaceae bacterium (assembly GCA_964435105.1). Classification (GTDB taxonomy): domain Bacteria; phylum Elusimicrobiota; class Elusimicrobia; order Elusimicrobiales; family UBA9959; genus UBA9959. The sequence continues at coordinate 2,373 of CAYSYJ010000109.1, read as the reverse complement.
GCTGATAGCCGCCAAAGGCCGCGAGTGGTACGCGGAAAAATTCATCCCGGTAGTCAGCCCGCTCACGCTGGTGGCGCTGCTCTTCACCATCGTGGTGATGTTCTCCATAAAGGGGGAGAACATAGTGCAGGTGCCGCTGGACGTGGTGCGCATAGCCATCCCCCTGCTGCTCTATTTCGCGCTGATGTTCTTCGCCTCCTTCTGGATGAGCCGCCGGGCCGGCGCCACCTACGGCGAATCCGCCACGCTGTCTTTCACGGCCTCGTCCAATAACTTCGAGCTGGCCATCGCGGTGGCCATCGCCACCTTCGGCATTGGCCACGGGGCAGCCTTCGCGGCCGTCATCGGGCCGCTGGTGGAAGTGCCGGCGCTGATAGCGCTGGTCAACGTCTCTCTCTGGATAGGCCGCCGCTGGTTCGCGGCGCCGGCCGAAAATGTATAATCGGTAGTATGAAGACGAAAGTCCTCCTGGTTGACGACCTGCCTGATATACTGGGAGCTTTGAAGCGGCTGTTCTCTGTTTGCGATATACTTGAGGCCAGGGATGGGGCTACGGCCCTGGCGCTGGCCGCCGCGGGAAAGCCGGACCTGGTGATACTGGACGTGCACCTGCCCGACATGAGCGGGGTGGACGTGATGGAGCGCCTGGCCCTTATGGACCCGAAGCCGGTGGTCATAATGCTTACCGGCGACGATACGGTGGAAACGACCGGCAGGGGATTGGCGGCCGGCGCTTTCGCCTATGTGACCAAGCCTTTCGAGCCGCAGGCCCTGGTGGCGGTGGCAGTGAAAGCCATGGAATTCGCCGAGAAGGAAAAAGCTAAGCGGGCCAAATAAGGCCGCGGCCCCAAAAGCAAGACCCCGCGCCCTGAGGGCGCGGGGTCTTTTTTATCCCCTTAGAAGACCTTCGGTTTAGAACTTGTAACCGACGGTGATGCCGGGCAGGTGCACGGACGAATTGTACTTGCCGTCCAGCGTGGTGTTGACGGTGGACGCGGTGCCGGCGTAGGTGTTGGTGATGGAGCGCTCGAGGAACATGAGGTACATGTACGAGACGTCCACGGTGAAGTTGTTCTTGTTCCAGCCGGCGCCCACGGCCAGGGCGATGCGGTCGGAATCCGGAACGCGGGTCTCGAAATGCTCGTCGCGGACCGGGTTCATGTCGTAGAAGGTGCCGGCGCGGAACTTCCAGGCGTCGGAGTGCTTGTACTCGGTGCCCAGGCGGAACGCGTAGACGCTCTTCCAGTTCTTGATGTCCTTGGTCTCGGCCAGGGTGTTCTGGTTGACCACGATGATGTTGCGGTAGGTGGTCCAGTTGGTATAGTCCACGTCGGCCGCGAAGGTCCACTTGTCATTGAACTTGTAGGCCGCGCCGACCTGCAGCATGTCTGGCAGGGTGAGATCGGCCTCCACCGGCGCGACGGTGTTGGTGACCAGATTGCCCTCGAGGGTGACCTTTATCTGGCTGCGGTAGCTGGCGCCGAAGTTCCACTTGTCATTGTGCTTGTACATGGCGGCTACGTTGTAGCCCATGCCGGTGCCGTCGCCGTCCAGGTTGGCCGGGATGGCGTCCGTGAACTGGCGGTTGAGCACGGCGTCCACCGTGGCATAGTCCAGGCCGGCAGCGAAGGAGAACTTGTCGTTCAGCTTATAGGCGCCGTTCAGGTTGTAGTTCACGCCCTGGACCTTGGACTTGGTGGCCACGGTCCTGGTGAAGGCGGTGAGCCTTTCCCACTCGGTGGAAAGACCGAAAGGGGCGTTCACGCCGAGGCCGATCGACCACTGGTCGTTTAGTTTTCGGGTGGCGTAGAAATGGGGGGGGATATGCAGTCTGCTGGCTATCTCGTCAGTGGCTCCGCCGTTGGCGGCGGTGTTCTTGTGCTCCATGGAGGGAACTACCATCACGGTGCCCAGGGACACATTGGTGCCTTCCAGGTTGGTGATCGCCGCGGGGTTGTACCACACTGCTGACGCGTTATCGGCCACGGCGGTGTAGGCGTTAGCCATACCGGTAGCTTTAGCGTCCTGGTCTGCCAGGCGGAAACCCGCGGCGTTGACGCTGCTCGCCAACCCCATGAGCCCCACCAGGATAAGGACTATTATGTTCATTACTGCCTCCTAGTTGAATTAACGACAAGGTCAATTATACTAAATACCCCTCCGCGGCCGTCTTAACAAAGGTCAACCCCCGAAAGGTACCAGGTACCTTCCGGGGGTTGGGGCTAAAAGGTACCAGGTACCTTTCAGAGGGACCAGATCTTGATGGTCCTGTCGTTGGAGGCGGAGGCAATGAACTTGCCGTCCGGGGAGACGTCCACGCAGTGGATCTCGTCCGTATGGCCTTCGAAGGTCTTCACGCAGGCGCCGGCTGCC
>CAYSYJ010000108.1:0-8048 GCA_964435105.1 uncultured Elusimicrobiaceae bacterium | reverse complement strand
GGGCGCAGTCGAACTCCAGGCGGAAACGGCGGCCCTCGGCGTCCTCCAGGAAAAGCGGCTCCACCTCTTTGCCCTTGCGGCACAGGCCCAGCTGCCGCCGCAGGCAGAACCGGGTGGTCATCAGCGGCTTGCCGGCCAGGTCGGCGCCGGCCTCGGCGGCGCGGGCTATCTCCTTTACGCCGTGGCGGCGGTAGAAGGCGGCGGCGGCGGAATTCAGCACATTGGCGCGGAAATCCAGGACCTGCTCCGGGTAAGGGTGGGAGGTCGGGGCCACCGGCCGCTCTTCCGGCGGCGCCGGCGGCGGGGCGGCCTTCTCCAGGGCGGCCAGCGCGTCGCGGCGCAGGTCGTTCAGGGCGGCCACCGGCAGGAAATAGGGCTTGGACAGCTTCAGCTCCAGGCCGGCCAGGTAATAGTCGGTCTCCCCCAGCTTGGAGAGCTGCTTCTTGATGGTCTCCAGGGCCTGCTCCGGCTTTTCGGCTTTCGCCTTTACGCCGCGCCACTTCACCTCGGCGGCGGCGCCCCTCTCGTCGGAAGCCTTCAGGAGGAAGCCCCCCTCGCAGTCGGCGAATTCCAGCCGCAGCGCGAAGCGCCTGCGCGGCGCGCCGCGCTCCATGGCCCGCATGAACTCGCGGTCCAGGTTGCGGTAGACCAGGGCGCCGTTATCCAGGCCCTTCAGGTTGTCGGCGCGCACGCGGCCGTCGGCCACGCCGTTAACCAGGGAGCCGGCCAGCACGCCCTTCCTGTCGAAATAGGAGATGCCGTCCCCGGGCCGGAGCTTCGCGGCCTCGCGCAGACGGAAAGAGCCGTTCTTCACCTCGGTGGCCGGGCCCAGCGGCTCGCCCACGAACTTGGGGGTGTCCGGCGAGGCCACGTTAACGGGGTTGCCGTCCAGGAAATACTCGGTATAGCCGCGGTTGAAGGTCTTGCCCAGGTCCGGCTCGAAACCCGCGAAGCTCCGCCCCAGCGAGGCGCGGCCGTAGCCCTTCTTCTCTATCAGCTTGTCCAGCTCCCGGCGGTAATAGCTCACCACGTTGCGCACGTAGTCGGCGTCCTTCAGGCGGCCTTCGATCTTGAAAGAGGCGATCCCGGCCGCGGCCAGGTTGCCCAGCCGGCGCGAGAGGTTGAGGTCCTTGAGCGAGAGCAGGTGCTTGTCCGCCGCCAGCTTCTCCCCGGCGGCGTCCTTGAGCGTGTAGAGCTTGCGGCAGGGCTGGGCGCATTCGCCGCGGTTGCCGCTGCGGCCGCCTATGGCGTAGCTGAGGTAGCAGCGCCCGCCGTAGCAGACGCAGAGCGCCCCGTGCACGAAGAACTCCAGCTCCACCGTGGTGGCGGCCCTGATGGCCTTGATCTGCTCCAGGGTCAGCTCGCGCGGCAGGATGACCCGCTTGAAGCCGGCCTTCTCGAGGAACAGCACCTTCTCCGGGGTGTCGTTGTGGCACTGGGTGCTGGCTATCAGCGGGATCGGCGGCAGGCCGGCTTCCAGCAGGCCCATGTCCTGGATGATGACGGCGTCCGCCCCGGCGTCGCGCAGCTGCCCTATGATGCGCCGGGCCCAGCCCAGCTCCTGCTCGGACAGGATGGTGTTCACGGCCCCGTAAACCTTGGCCCCGTAGCGGTGGGCGTATTTGGCCAGCTTCTCTATGTCGGCCATGCTGTTGCCGGCGGACACGCGGGCGCCGAAGCGCTCCGCGCCTATGTAGACGGCGTCGGCGCCGGCGTCCACGGCGGCAAGGCCGGCGCGCAGGTCTTTGGCGGGAGCGAGCAGTTCCAGTTTTTTATCCACGGTACACCCAGTAAGGCAGCAGTATCAGCAGTATTATCCAGACCACCTGCCACGCCGCGGCGCTGCGCTCGGGGTAGAGGCGGTCGGTCACTATCAGCCAGGTCTTCTTCCAGATCTTCCAGACGAAAAAGAGCAGCGCGGCCCCGGCGGCGGAGCCGGTCAGCGGGCCGGCCAGCGTGGCCAGGGTGGCGTGGCGCAGGTACATCTCCGAGGCCAGCTGGTGCATGCTGCGCAGGAAATAGTGCAGGCCTATGAGCGTCACCGGCGCCAGCCAGGCCAGCCTCAGCAGCAGCACCAGCCGGGTATAGCGGCGCGAGGGCCGCCGCGGCTGCGGCGCCTGGGGCTGGCGGCGGTTCATCCGGCCCTGCCCGCCGCGGCGGCGCCGGCGTACTCGGAGTCTATCTTGTAGTACTTGTAGGTCAGTTTGGCCACCCTGGCTATGAAATTCTTGGCGCTCGAGTAGTTAGGGACCTCGGAGGTCAGCACCGCTATCACGAAATCCCCGCGCGGGGAGAAAACTATGCCCACGTCGTGGCAGCTGCGGCGCAGCAGGCCGGTCTTATGGCCGATCTCCCAGCCCAGCGGCAGGCCTTTGCGCAGGCGGCTGCGGCTCTTGGTGTGCTTGAGCACGTCCAGCATGAACTCGCTGGCTTCCCGGTTCACCAGTTCCCCGGCGTAGATGCGCTCCATCAGGCCGCCCATCTCGCGGGCCGTGGTCCAGTTCTCGCGGGCCACGCGCCCGGACCTGAGGCTCATGCCCTCCTCGGTGATATTGGTGCGCTCCAGACCCATGCGGGCGAAAGCCACCGCGAGGTAATCCATCCCCACGTAATCTATCAGCATCTTCGTGGCGGTGTTGTCGCTCTCGGTGATCATCTTGTAGATGATCTCCATCACGGAGAGGCTGGTGCCGTCGCGCACCCACTTGAGCGACCCGGACCCGCCCACCCTGCCCCGCCGGGTGAGCTTGATCTGCGTGTCCAGAGTGATGTCGCCCACCTTGATCTTCTCGAACACGGCCGCCATGATGGGCACCTTGATCAGGCTGGCCGAGGGAAAGGGCTTGTCGGCCTTGTACTCCCAGGTCCGGCCGGTGTGCAGGTCGCGCAGGTAAAGGCCCACGTTGCCGGGATAGGCGGCCGCGGCCTTCTCCAGTTCGGCGGCCATGCCGGTCCACTCGTCGTCGCGGATAGGCGACTCCACCGTCCTGGAGTCCTCTATGGTCGGGGCCAGCAGGAACTTCAGCCGCGCGGCCATGTAGTACATGGCGAAACCGCAACCCGCCAGCAGCAGGGCGTAGAAAAAGACCTTGAGCGCCCCGGGCACGCCGCCGCCCTCCGGCCGCGGCGGCCGGGGGACGGGGGCGTAACGGTGATGCGGATGCGGCTGGTGCAAACTGGGAACTCCTGGGCGGACTGCCCGGGCGCCCGGCGGGTCAGACCTTCAGGTCCAGCCCGTCGGTCTCGCCCTTGTGGTCCACTTTCACCACGATGCCGGGCTTCACCGCGCTGTTGAGCAGGAACTCGGCCATGGGGTCTTCCAGGTACTTCTGCACGGTGCGCAGCAGCGGGCGCGCGCCGTAGTTCGGGTCGAAACCTTTCTTGACCAGGAAGTCCTTGGCCTTCTGGGTGATGGTGAACTTCACGCCCTTGTCGGCCAGCTTCTTGTCCACCTTCACCAGGTTCAGGTCCAGGATCTTGGCGGTATCCTCTTCCGTGAGGGGGCGGAACACCACCACCTCGTCGAGGCGGTTGATGAACTCGGGGTTGAAGACGCGCTTCACCTCGTCCATCACGGTGCCCTTCATCTCCTTGTAGTCCTTCTCCTTGTCGTCGGCGGGCATGAAGCCCAGGGTCTTGCCCTTGCTGATCATGCGCGCGCCCACGTTGGAGGTCATGATGATGATGGCGTTCTTGAAAGAGACCTTGTGGCCGAGGCTGTCGGTCAGGGTGCCCTCGTCCATGATCTGGAGGAGGATGTTGAACACGTCGGGGTGGGCCTTCTCGATCTCGTCGAGCACCACCACGGAGTAAGGCTTGCGGCGCACCAGCTCGGTGAGCTTGCCGCCTTCCTCGTAGCCCACGTAGCCGGGGGGCGCGCCGATTAGGCGGCTCACGGAGAACTTCTCCATGTACTCCGACATGTCGATGCGGACCATGGCCTCCTCGTTGCCGAAGAGGAAGTCCGCCAGCACGCGGGCGAGCTCCGTCTTGCCCACACCGGTCGGGCCCAGGAAGATGAAGTTGCCGATGGGCCGCTTGGGGTCCTTCATGCCGGTGCGGCTGCGCTTGATGGCCTGCGCGACTATGCGCACGGCCTCGTCCTGGCCGATGAGGCGCTTGTGCAGCTCGCCTTCCATGTTCTGCAGCTTCTGGGTCTCGGTCTCGGTCATGCGGGTGACCGGGATGCCGGTCCACTTGGAGGCGATCTGGGCTATGTCCTCCTCGGTGACCTCCGGGAAAACCTTGTCGCGGCCCTCGCGCCACTTCTTCTTGGCGTCCTCCAGGGCCTTCTTCAGCTCCTTCTCGCGGTCGCGGAGCTTGGCGGCCTTCTCGTACTCCTGGCCGTAGATGGCGGCGTTCTTGTTCTTGGCGGCCTCCTCGATCTCGGCCTCCTTCTCCTTGAACTCCGGCGGGGCGACGGACAGCTTCAGGCGGGCGCGGCTGCCGGCCTCGTCGAGCAGGTCGATGGCCTTGTCGGGCAGGGCGCGGTCGGTGATGTACTTATCCGACAGGTTCGCCGCGGCGAAAATGGAGGGGTCGGTGTACTTGCACTTGTGGTGGCTCTCGTACTTGTCCTGCAGGCCCTTGAGGATCTCTATGGTCTCCTCCACGGAGGGCGGCTCGACCACCACCGGCTGGAAGCGGCGCTCCAGGGCGGGGTCGTGCTCTATGTGCTTGCGGAACTCGTCGAAGGTGGTGGCGCCGATGCACTGCAGCTCGCCGCGGGCGAGCGCGGGCTTGAGCATGTTGGAGGCGTCTATGGCGCCCTCGGCCGCGCCCGCCCCGATGACGGTGTGCAGCTCGTCGATGAACATGATGATGGAGTTCTTGGCCTTGCGGATCTCCTCGATGATGCCCTTCAGGCGCTGTTCGAACTCGCCGCGGTACTTGGTGCCGGCGACTATCGACGCCAGGTCCAGCGACAGCAGGCGCTTGCCCACCAGGGTGTCGGAGATCTCGCCGGCGGCGATCTTCTGCGCGAGGCCTTCCACGATGGCGGTCTTACCCACGCCGGGCTCGCCCACCAGCACGGGATTGTTCTTGGTGCGGCGGCCGAGCACCTGGATCAGGCGGTCTATCTCGTTGGCGCGGCCGATGACGGGGTCCAGCTTGCCTTCCTTGGCCATCTGGGTCATGTCCCGGGCGAACTCGTCGAGGATGGGGGTCTTGGTCTTGCCCTTGGCGCCGCCGTGGGAGTGGCCCTTGGCGGCCGGGGGCTCCTGGCGGGAAGACTCCTTGGGGGAGTCCTTCTGCTCGATCTCGCCGAGGATGTTCAGCACTTCCTCGCGCACGGTCTCGAGCTTGAGGCCGAGGTTCTCCAGCACGCGGGCGGCCACGCCCTCTTCCTCGCGGATGAGGCCAAGCAGGATATGCTCGGTGCCGATATAGGAGTGGCTCATGTGCTGGGCTTCTTCGACGGCGTATTCCAGCACCTTCTTGGCGCGCGGGGTAAAGGGTATCTCGCCCAGCAGCATCATGTTGTCGCCGGTGCCCACGATCTTCTCGATCTCGGCGCGCACCTTGCGCAGGTCGATGCCCAGGTTCTGGAAGACCTGGCTGGCCACGCCCTCGGAGAGGGCGATGAGCCCGAGCAGGATATGCTCGGTGCCGACATAGTCGTGGTTAAGGCGTTTGGCCTCTTCCTGGGCTATGAGTATCACGCGCTGCGCCCTGTCGGTAAACCTGGTTCCCATGTAAGTTCCTCCGTAAAATGAAGCAAATCGTTAAAAAACGAACGAAATCCGCGGCGAAGCGACTCTTCGCCGAACATATATTATGACACAACAGGCCGGGTTTTTCAACTTCGCGGAATGAAATTAATATTATTTAATACGCGGAGCGCCGCTGCCGGGGGGCGCCGCGCCTTCGGCCGCCCATAAGTCGTCCCAGATCTCCGGCTCCAGGTAGTAGCCGTCATGCCCGGTGCCGGGCAGGTTCTTGTAGACTACCGCGCCCCCCAGGGCGCCGGTCTCCTCGCGGAATATCTCCAGCGGGGAGTAGGCGTCCAGACCGCCGGAATAAAGGTGGATGGTAAGGCCCGGCCTGGCCAGGAGCCCGGCCTGCACGTCCGCGAACAGCAGCGGGTCGAAAGCCGCGGCGGAGTTGATCACGTCCACGACCTGCGAGGTTTCCCCTATGGAAGAAAGCGAAGAAAAGAACCGGCACTCGTTCAGGGGCCAGTCGTCCAGGTCGTAACCCTCTTTCTCCAGCAGGCCGAGGGCGGCCGCGCACTGGTCGGGGTGCCCCTGGTCCGACATCTCCATCCTGGCTATGATGGCCCCCGGCATGAAAACCTTGTCCAGGTTGCCGCGGATGACGCCCTCGGCGTAGCGCCGGAGCGCCGCCTTGTTAAGCGCGCCGTCCTCGTCGGCGAGCCCGGCCAGCGCGGAATGCAGCTGCCACCACTCCCCGGGCAGCCCCAGCAGCATGCTGAAAGAATCCAGGACGGCAGGCCCGCAGACGCGGGTGCTCTCCCCGCTGAAGCAGTCCTCTTCCCCGATCTGCGCCCTGAAGGACTCGAGCCTGGCCCGGTCCTGGGGATATTTTTTGAAATACTCCCCGGCTATCCGCTTCTGGGAGAGCAGCCTGAGTTTGAAAAGCTCGCTCCAGTCGGACATCATCGCGAAACCGTGGACAAAGAGCCCCTCCACCCCTTCGGGGGCCACGGCCAGGTAGCGGTGCGCTATGAGGCCGCCGTAACTCTGCGCGAACACCTTCCACTTTTTATCGCCGAAAAGTTTTTTGCGGACGGCCTCGGCGTCCCTGACTATGGCGCGGCTGCCGTAATTGGCCAGGCGCGCCGCGGCCTCCGCGGTAAGCTCTCCGGGGTACGGGGTGGAACAGCCCGTGCCGCGCTGGTCCAGGAAAATGATGGTCCTGTTCTTGGCGGCCTCCACGGTCTGGAAGCGGCTGGAACTGGAATAGCTGCTCTGCCCGGGCCCGCCGTTAAAAAAGACCACGGGCGTCCCGCCGTCGTCCTCGACGTTACCGTAGTAGAACACCCGGATCTTCCCGCCGCCGGGGTTCTCCCAGTCTTCCGGCACGGTCACGAACCCGCGCTTGTAATAAGCGGGGATCTCCTCGCTTTGCAGGCCGGGACAGCCCGCCTGCGGCGGCTCCTGGGCGGGGTCTTCCCCCGGCTCCGCGCCGGCCGGGCAAGGCGCCGCCGCCAGGAGGGCAAAGGCCGCTCCCGCGCGTAATACTTTCAGGGCGCGTATTCTCACTCTCTGAATTGTAGCGGAACCGACGGGGGCGCGAAAGGCCCTTTCGGCCCCCGGCGGGGCGGCGGAGGTTTACGGTTTTTTGGGACCATTGGCCCCTTCAGGGCCGCTTGACGGGCGGGGAATCCAGGTACTTCTCCAGGGCGGGGCCGTGCAGCGACTTCACCATGTCGTGGGCGGCTTCTAGGGCGAGGAAGCCCGTGCAGGAACGCACAAAGGCCTCCTCTTTCGAGGTGAGTTTGCGGCCCAGCCGGTGCACGCAGTCGGCGATGATCGCCTCCTGCCAGCCTGCGACCAGGCGGTCTTTCACTTCACCTGCCGCACGCGCATCTTAAAACCGTCCACCGCGGTCACGTCTATCTCGGCCCCGGCGGGGATGTCGCCGCTCACGCTCTCGGCCTGCCACAGCTCCCCCTCCACCAGCACGGTGCCCCTGGGCGCCAGCGCGGTCTTGGCCACGCCGCGCTTGTCCTTAAGGCTCTCGATGCCCGTGACCACCTTGCGCAGCTGCGCGCGGGCCACTATCCAGGCCAGCAGCGCCACTACGGCGAGCAGGCCCACTATCGTCGTTATAACCATATCCATGGAAACGTGCAGCCCTCCCAGCGACGGCTGGTCGAAGAGCATCAGCGCGCCCAGCAGCATGGACGCCGCGCCGCCCACCGACAGCAGGCCGTAGCTCACCACCTTGATCTCGGCGAGGAAGAACAGGAAGCCCAGCATGATCAGGGCCACGCCGGCGAAGTTCGCCGACAGGGTCTGGAAGGAATAGAAGGCCAGCACCAGCGAGACCGCGCCCACCACTCCGGGCAGGACCAGGCCGGG
>CAYSYJ010000107.1:0-8146 GCA_964435105.1 uncultured Elusimicrobiaceae bacterium | reverse complement strand
GCAGGCCGCGCCGCGGGGCGAATTCTCCGGCGTCCGGCGTCTCGAGCCCAGCGAGTATCTTAAGCAGCGTGGATTTCCCGGTGCCGTTGGGGCCGATCAGGCCGGTGCGCTCCCCCTCGAAAAGCCCGAAGGAGAGCCCCCCGAAGAGGGGCCGCGGCCCGTAGGCCTTGGCGAGTTCGCGGCAGCTTAGAAGTATGGCCATGAGAGTACTATTCTATAAAATACCGGCGTACCGCCGGGCAGGCGGCACGCCGGTAACGGTCCCGGAGCGGCGGGGACGGTTCAGGCCTTTATCATGATCAGCGCCATCTTGAACTTCTTGACGGCCTTCAGCGCGTGCGGGCGGTGGGCCGGCATGATGATGAACTCGCCGGCCTTCACCTTGACCGGCTTGCGGTCTATGAGTATCTCCGCCTCGCCGTCGAGTATTTCCACCATCGCGTCGAAGGGCGCGGTATGCTCGGAGAGCCCCTGCCCCTTGTCGAACGAGAAGATGGTGACGGTGCCCACCGGCTTCTGGATGATCGTGCGGCTCACCACCGCCCCGGCGTCGTAGCCGACGAGGTCTTTCGCCTTCAGCGCCTTGCCCCGCAGGTCTTCCTTCTTTTCACTGGTTTTCTTCATGTTGTCCTCCGTACCTCAATGCTTGTGCGCGGCGGGCTTCTCTTCCGCCGCGGCGTGATGGCCGCCGCCGTGCACGGCGTTCTTCACGCCTTCCACGTAATGCATGAACTCCACGTAGGCGGCCACATAGGCCCGCACCTTCTCCACGCTCTGCCCGGCCGTCTTTTTGAGTTCCATGACATGCTCGAACTTCGAGTGTATGGAATGCTCGGCGTGAGAGGCTATCATGCCGGCCACTTCGTTGACGTCGCCTTTTTCCAGCGAAGCGTCCAGCTTCTTCACTATCTCCTCGGCCGAGCCGGCCGGCTTGAGGCCGGTGTAGGGCGCGCCTTCCCCGGCGCGGTGCACGCGCACCAGCGTCTCGAAGAACCAGGTGTCGGCCAGTTCGGCCGCTTTGGGTCCCAACTTGCGGACATCACGTGTTTTGGCGAAGGCTTCCTTTATAGCCGCCTCGTCGGCCGGCTGCACCCAGGCCAGCACGCCGTCCGGGTTGCCGCTGTCCAGCGCGGCCTTCGCGGCCATTATGACCGGACCGTCCATGGAGTCGCAATGCGCGGCCGCCATACCCGGCAAGCACAGAAATACGGCCAACAGTATTTTCTTCATGTCTCCCTCCTAGTTAAGAGTCTGCCTGAATCTGTTGTACGCGAGCCCGGCGGCGAACGCCGCCATCAGCGCCAGCGCGCCCACATTGGTCCAGAAAACGTGCAGGTCGCCGCCTTTCAACATTATACTCCGCAGCAGCCGCATGAAAAACATCAGCGGGTCCAGGTAGGCCGCGGCGATGACGGCCTTGGGCATGTTCTCCACCGGGTACATGATGCCGCTAATCAGGATAGCCGGGAACAGGAACATGAAGCCGCCCAGCATGGCCTGCTGCTGGTTCCTGGCCAGCGTGGAGATGGAGGTGCCGATGCTGACCGTGGTGATGACGAAGACGAAGGCCGCGACGAAGAGCTGCCACAGCGGCCCGCGCACCGGCACGCCGAAGAGCAGGTGCGCGGCGGTCAGGACCAGCGTGAAGAGCACCATCCCCATCAGCACGAAAGGCAGCGTCTTGCCGAGCAGGATCTCGCCGTCGGAGAGCGGCGCGGAGACTATGGTCTCGAAGGTGCCCAGCTCGCGCTCGCGGGTCAGCGACATGGCGGTGAGGATGATGGTGATGACGCAGAGCAGCATGCCCACCACCCCGGGCACCAGGAACAGAGAGGATTCCATGGCGGGGTTGTAGAGCACGCGCACGTCGAAGGAGAGCGGCTGCGCCTGCGGCGCGCCGTAAGCCGCGGCGGCCCTGGCCGTTATCGTCTTCGCGTAGGACTCCACCACGCGGGCCTTGGTGGCGTTGGAGGCGTCCACCAGTAGCTGCATCTTCCCCTCGCCGCGTCCGGCCGCGCGGCCCAGGCCCCCCTGCGGCATCAGCAGCACCGCGTCGGCGCGCCCCGAGCCGATCAGCTCGAACGGGTCCTCGCCGGGGGCGAAGACCGCGGGCTTGAACCAGCCGGAGGAGTAGAAATCCTCCGCCAGCCGCACGGCCGCCGCGTCGCCGGGCTCGCTGTACACCGCCAGCTTGATGTTCCTGATCTCGGTGGAGAGCGCCAGCCCGAAGATGGTGAGCTGGATGATGGGGGCGCCGAACAGCAGGATGCGCATGCGCACGTCGCGCAGCGCCTGCACAAGCTCTTTCTTTATAAAGGCCTTGAGAGCGCGGTTCATGTCAGGGCTCCAGGTCCGTCTTGAATTTTTTCAGCGCCATCGCCAGCAGCACCGCGCTCAGGCCGGCCAGGGCGGCCATCGGCACTGCGAGCTCCCTCAGGCCGGAGCCCTTCAGGAAGATGCCGCGCGCGGCCTCCATGAACCACCGCGGCGGCAGGATCATGGTGAAATACTGGAAGAACGTCGGCATGCTCTCCACCGGGAAGATGAAGCCCGAGAGCAGCATGCTGGGCAGCAGGCCGATGATCAGCGCCACCTGCATGGCCACCTGCTGCTGGCGCGCCGCCACCGAGATGAACAACCCCTGCGCCAGCGACGCGAGGATGAACAGCAGGCAGGCCGCCAGGAACAGCAGGTGCGAGCCGGTGAAAGGCACGCCGAACACCAGCCGCGCCGCGAGGTAGACGAAAAAGACCCCGGCCAGCACCAGCAGGCCGTAAGGCGCGAGCTTGCCTATGATGATCTCCGGCGGACGCACAGGCGTGGAGAGCAGCAGCTCCATCGAACCGTTCTCCCATTCGCGCGCCACCGTCATGGCGGTCAGCACGATGCAGAGCAGGCCTATGATGATGACCGCGAGGCCCGGCACCATGAACCAGCGGCTGCTGAGCTCCGGGTTGAACAGGAAGCGCGTTTCCAGCGAGAGCGGCGCCGGGGCGGGCGTCTCGCCGTAGATCCGGGCCGCGGCCGCCCGCTGTATGCCCGGCAGGTAGCCCACTACCGCCGTCCCCTTGGAATTGTCGCTGCCGTCCAGCACGAACTGGGCCTTTACCGGGCGCCCGCCCAGCGCGTCGCGCGAGAAGCCGGGCTCTATGTAGAGCGCGGCGTCGGCGCGGTGCGAATCCAGCAGCGCCGCCGGGTCGCCGGCGGAGTCCTGAACGCGGAAGAAGCCCGAGGCCGCGAAGATCTCCTTCAGGCGCCGGGCGGCGGGGCCGCCGTCGCGGTCGGCCACGGCCACCTGGATGCCGCGCACCTCGAAATCTATCGCGTAGCCGAAGAAGGTGACCAGCATCACCGGCAGGCCCAGGGCCAGCGCCAGCGTGAACGGGTCGCGCAGCACGTGCATGACCTCCTTGCGGGCCACGGCCCAGGCGCGGTACGGGTTAAAGGCGCTCATCGCTCCGCCCCCTCTACGAGGCGAATAAAGACGTCTTCCAGCGACGGGGCGATGGCGGCGCGCGAGGTCCCGGCCGGCAACACGTTGAGCGCGGCGTCCATGGCCGCCCTGTCGGCGAAGGCCGCGTGCCAGCGCATGCCGTGCGGCGACAGTTCCAGCAGGCCGGGCGCCTTTTCCAGCTCTTTCAGGAAGCCGGCCGGAGCGGGGCCGTTGAAATCCAGTTCGGCCATGGGCCCGGGGAAGGCCGAGGCCTTCAGCTCCTCCGGCGAGCCCAGGGCGATGAGTTTGCCGGTGCGCATCAGCGCTATGCGGCCGCACTGCTCGGCCTCGTCCATGTAGTGGGTGGTGACTATCACGGTCTTGCCCAGCCCGGTGATCTTGCGGATCAGCGCCCAGAAGCGCGCGCGCGAAGCCGGCGCCACGCCGGCGGTGGGCTCGTCGAGGAAGATGATCTGCGGGTCATGCAGCATGGCCGCGGTCAAGGCGAGTTCCTGCTTTACGCCGCCCGGCAGGGACGCCACCGGGGTGGACAGCGGCCGGGTGAAGGCGGTCAGATCGAACAGTTCCTTCCGGCGCTTTTTGGCGTAGGCCGGGTCCAGCTTGCGCAGGCCGGCCGCGAAGTCCAGGTTCTCGCCCACCGTCAGGTCGTTGTAGAGAGTGAACTTCTGCGACATATAGCCCACTATGCGCTTTATGGCCTTGCCGCCGTCGGAGAAGTCCAGCCCGCCCACCGTCGCGGAGCCGGAGCTCGGCACCAGCAGGCCGCACAGCATCCTTATCGTGGTGGTCTTGCCCGCGCCGTTGGCGCCGAGGAAACCGAAGATCTCCCCCTTCTCCACGCGGAAGGAGACGCCGTCCACGGCGGTGAAATCGCCGAACTTGATGGAGAGGCTTTTTACCTCCAGCGCGGGGGCGGGCGTCACTTCGCGGCCCCCTTGATGAAGATCTCCTCGAAGCTTTTAGCCCCGCGCTCCTTCAGCACGGCCCGCGGCTCGCCGGCGGCCAGCAGGCGCCCGGCGTCCATCAGGTGCACGCGCGCGCAGCGCTCGGCCTCGTCCATGTAGGCGGTGGATACTATCACCAGGATCTTGTCGGCCGCGAGGCCGTAGAGCAGCTCCCAGAACTCGCGGCGGCTGATGGGGTCCACGCCGTTGGTGGGCTCGTCGAGCAGCAGCACCGACGGGTCCTGCAGCAGCGCGCACATGAGCCCCAGCTTCTTGTACATGCCGCCGGACAGCTGCCCGGCGCGGCGGTCCAGGAATTTGCCCAGCCGGGTTATCTCCAGCAGTTCCGCCGAGCGCTTTTTGAAAGTGGCGGCGTCCAGGCGGTAGAGCTCGCGGAAGAAGTCCAGATGCTCGGCTATCGAGAGGTCCGGGTAGAGGCTGGCCTGCTGCGGCATATAGGCCAGGCGCGGCCTGAACTCGGCGAAGGAGGAAGGCCGGCCGTCGGCGGAATATTCTATCCGGCCGGCCGTGGGCCGGAGCAGCCCGGCCAACAGCCGCATCGTCGTGGTCTTGCCGGCCCCGTCGGAGCCTATCAGCCCGTGCAGCAGCCCGGCCGAGAAGTCGAAAGACACGCCCTCGAGCGCCTTCACGGCGCCGAAGTGCTTCTTAAGGCCCTCGGTGCGGACGGAGAACATATTATTCGGGCAGCTCCACTTCCAGCGTCATGCCCGGCTTGAGCGTCTCGTCCGGGTTGGGGAAACTGACCTTCACGGCGAACACCAGGCGCGTGCGCTCCTTGCGGGTCTGAACGTTCTTCGGCGTGAACTCCGCCTCGGAGTAGATCACGGAGACGCGTCCGGGGAACTCCCGGTCGCCGGCCTCGGGCAGATACGCCTTCACCTCCATGCCGGTCTTCAGCTTCGCCAGCAGGTCGTGCGGCACGTAGATATAGGCCCAGACCTCGGAGAGGTCCGCCACGGTGGCGAGCTTGGTGCCGGGCCCCACCAGCTCCCCTTTCTCGTGGTAGGCGTAGAGCAACCGCCCGTTAACCGGGGACTTCACCGAACACCAGTCCACCTTCAGCGCGGAGTCGTCGCGCCGGTATTTCAGGCGGTCGTAATTCTCTTTCGAGACCGAGCCGCCTTTGTACAGTTCCTCGGCGCGCTTGAAATCCTCAGCGGCTATGCCGGCCGCCAGCCGCAGGTCGGCGCAGTCCAGCGCCGCCACCAGCTGGCCTTTCTTCACCGGCTCCCCCTCGGCTGCTCCGTAAGCGTCTATGACCCCGGAGATGCGCGCGGATAGGTCGGTTTCGGTGGCCTCCACGGTACCGGCGTAGCGGAAACCGTTGCCGGAGCGCACCTTGTAAATCAACCCGCCGGCCACGGCCAGCAGCAGTATGAGAGGTATTATTTTCTTTTTCATAAAGTTCTCCTAATCGGACAGGTTCTCCAGGCGGGCCAGGCGCAGGAGGAGCTCCGCGTTAGCGGTCGCGGCGGTGGTTTTGGCCTGCAGGGCCTTGAGGTTGGCGCTTTCCACGTCCAGCCAGGTGCCGCCGCCAGCCTTGTAGGCCTCGTAGGCCAGGCGCGCGGCCTCGGCCGCGTCGTCCACAGCCTCTATATTTATGGCCTGCTCCTCGAGCAGCGCCTTATACGCGGTAATGGCCTTGGAATATTCCGAAGCGGCGGCGCGGGCGGCTTCGTCGCGGCGCGCGGCGGCGCCCTGGGCGTTCAGGCGGCTCTCCCGCTCCCGGTCGGCGAGGCGGCCGCTTTCGAACAGGGGCAGGTTAAGCGAGAGGGAAGCCGAGTTCTGGACGAAAGAATACAGGTTGGGGCCGTTGGGATAATCCAGCGAGGCCCTGGCGCCCAGCGTCAGGCGGGGCATTTTTTCCGCCTTGTACGCCCGGGCGGCGGCCAGCGCGGCGGCGGAAGTCTCGGCGAAGGCCGTTACCGACGGCAGCGCCTTGCCCGGACCGGAGTCGGCGGCCGGCAGCAGGCGGGCGACTATTTCCTCGTAGGGCTCCGCGCGCACCAGCAGGCCGGCGGCGGGCGAATAGGCCCTGCCCGCAAGGCGGGCGTCCAGCGGCAGCCCCTCCGCCTCCGGCACCGGTATGCCCGTGGCAAGACCGAAATCCAGCAGGGCGGCCGAAAGGTCGGCCCTGGCGCGCAGCAGGTCCCGGCGGCGGGCCAGCGTCTCCTGCCTGGCCCTTATGCCGTCCAGCCGGCTGCGGGCGCCGGCTTTCACGCCCAGTTCCATGTCCTTCAACTGGGATTCCGAGAGCTGCAGGTTCTCGCCTATCAGGTAAACCTTTTCCAGCGCGAGCTGCAGGGCGAAATAAGCCGTGCGCGCCTTGAGCAGGGCCTGCCGGCGGGCGCTCTCCGCCTCGGCCGAACGCCCGGCCGCCGTGCGCCTGGCGGCGTCGCGGCCGTAGCGCAGGGCGCCGGTGTCCAGCGTCCAGTAGGCGGAAGGGCCCACAGAGTAATTCCAGTTGTCGCCCAGCGGCCTGCCGCCGCCCAGAGCGGCCGGCATGGAGATCTCCGGCACCACATGGTTGTATTTGAGAGTGCCCTCCAGGCTGAGCCGCGGGTAGAGCGGCGAAGAGGCGGCCGCCGCTGCGGCCTCGGCCGCACCCGCCGAGAACTTGGCGCTCCTGTACTGGCCGTCGGAGACCAACGCACTTTCCTCCGCGCCTTTCAGCGTAGCGCGGAATTCAGCGGCGCGCGCGGGGCCGGCCAGCATGAGGAATATAAATATATATGTCATAACCCTATCCCCCGCAGGGCTATCTCCGCCCTTTCAGCTATCCCCTCTTCCGAGAAGATCTCTTCACGGAGTTTTTCCAGCGGGCGACCGCCGAGGGTTTTCACGCCGTTGCGTTCCATCACTCCGCCTATGAGCACCGGGAAGATCATTATGGGTATCATGCCCAGCATGAGGAAAGGTACGGACCGCCCCTGCACCGCGCTGACGGGCCGGCACTCTTCGGCCAGGGCCGCTATATACCGGATATGCTCGGTGAAGTTGCCGCTTATGAAGTCGAACGCCTCCCGTTTGCCGTGCGCCAGGTCGGCGAAGACCATCGGCGCGGCGTGGCGGATGCGCAGGGCGAACCTGCCCACTTCTATAAGAGCTTTCTTGAGCCTGTCCCGCGGCGTACCCGCGGCGGAAACCCCCGCCTTAAAATCTACCATAAATTCGGCGTACATTTCTTTCAGCACGGCCTTCAGGAACTCTTCTTTGGAGCCGAAATAGTAATGGAACATGCCGGTATTCACACCGGCCTCGCGGCAGGCC
The DNA here is from genome assembly GCA_964435105.1 of uncultured Elusimicrobiaceae bacterium. GTDB lineage: Bacteria > Elusimicrobiota > Elusimicrobia > Elusimicrobiales > UBA9959 > UBA9959. Next base: position 457 of record CAYSYJ010000107.1, on the reverse strand, counting down.
TCGCGCACGCTCAGGCCGGTAATGCCCTTGGCCTGGAGCAACTTGCGCCCGGCGGCTTTAAGTTTCAGATCTGTTCCCGAAGGCGGTCTGGCCATACATCCTCCATTGTTATACCCCCGTATAATTATACATCCGTATAATAACTTTGTCAACCCCGGCAAAAAAAGAACCGCCGCCCTTTCAGGCGGCGGCTCCCCTCCTCCGGTCAGGGATCTCAGCGGTTCAGCCAGGCCAGGAATTCATCCCACTGCGTGTCGGCGGCCAGGGCCAGGGCGGCGAAGTTGCCGTTCACCCTGCCCGCGGGCAGGTACACGGCGATACCGTTGGAATTGCTGCGCGGCAGGATGCTGCTCCGGTTCAGCAGCACCAGCTCCCCGTCGATCTGGTTCACCAGCGCGGCGGCGGCGCTCTTCAGGGCCCGGGAGGAAGCCCTGTCCTGGACCAGGCTGGCGAAGTG
>CAYSYJ010000106.1:0-8219 GCA_964435105.1 uncultured Elusimicrobiaceae bacterium | reverse complement strand
AAGAAGAGAAGTTCTTCGACTTCCTCACGCAGCAGGCGGAGAACCTGACGAAGGCCGCCGAATATTTCAAGGCCGCCATCAAGGACGGCCGGCTGGACGAGGAGGAGGTCAAGAAGATGCGGGACCTCGAGCACGAGGGCGACACCCTGGCCCACGAGATCACCGACATGCTCAACCGCACCTTCATCACCCCCATCGACCGCGAGGATATCTACGCCCTCGCCAACAAGCTCGACGACGTGCTGGACCTGCTCAACGCCATGGCCGGCCGCATGAAGCTCTACAAGCTCAATCCCGCCGACCCGCATTTCGCGGAGTTCATAGACCTGCTCGACCAGTCCGCGGCGGCGCTGGCCAACGCGGTACGCCACATGCCCGACACCAAGCGCACGCGCCGGGTGCTGGACTACTGCATCGAGGTCAACCGCCTGGAGAACCTGGGCGACTCGGTGCGCGAGAAGGCCATCAGCAACCTCTTCGAGAACCAGAAGGACCCGATGCAGGTCATAAAGTGGAAAGAGATCTACGAGACCGCCGAGGGCGCGCTGGACGACTGCGAGCGGGTAGCCAAGCTCATCGAGTCCATACTGGTGAAACATGGATAGCATGCTCCTGGCGGTAGTCTTCCTGATCGCGCTGGCGCTGTTCTTCGACTTCCTGAACGGCTTCCACGACGCGGCCAACTCCATAGCCACGATAGTGGCCACCCGCGTGCTTTCCCCGAGGTACGCGGTCATGTGGGCGGCCTTCTTCAACTTCATCGCCTTCGCCATCTTCGGTCTGGGCGTGGCCAAGATGCTCGGCAAGGGCATCGTGGAGCTGTCGCAGGTGGATTCCTACGTGATCTTCGGCGCGCTGATGGGCGCGTGCGCCTGGAACCTCATCACCTGGTACTACGGCATCCCGTCCTCCTCGTCGCACGCGCTGGTGGGCGGCCTGATAGGCTCCGCGCTGGTGAAGACCGGCCCGGAGGCGCTGGTGATGAGCGGCATAATGAAGACCGTGGCCGCCATCGTCATCTCGCCGCTGGTGGGCCTGCTGCTGGCCATGATAATAGGCGTTATCGTTTATAACCTGGTGGCCAAACAGACGCCGGCCAGGGTGGACCACTGGTTCCGCAAAGGGCAGCTGCTCAGCGCCGCGGCCTACAGCCTGGGCCACGGCGGCAACGACGCGCAGAAGACCATGGGCATCATGGCCGGCCTGCTCTACAGCGCGGGCTACCTGCAGACCTTCGAAGTCCCGCTTTGGATAGTGCTGTCGGCGCACGGGGCCATAGCCCTGGGCACCATGAGCGGCGGCTGGCGCATCGTCAAGACCATGGGCGACAAGCTCAGCAAGCTGCGCCCGGTGGACGGCTTCTGCGCCGAGGGCTCCGCCTCGCTCGTGCTGTTCGGCGCTTCCGCCCTTGGCGTGCCGATAAGCACCACGCATACCATCACCGGCGCCATCGTGGGCGTGGGCGCGCTCAAGAACGTGAAGGCGGTCAAGTGGGGCGTGGCCGGCAATATAGTCTGGGCGTGGATCATCACCATCCCGGCGGCGGCGGCCATCTCCGGCGCCTTCTACTGGCTGGCCAAAGCCTTGTTCTAAGCCTCGGCGGATCCAGGTAAACCGGCAGGCCCCGCGCCCGCCGGTTTTTTCTTGCCGGGCCGGCCTCGGCGCCCGGAGTTCGGGAGTCCCTGACGGGGAGAGGGGGCAAAATTGTATAATTGGGGTTTACTTCCTGAAGGTATAAGGACCTGACCCCGCTATGAAAAGCCACGAGATACGCAAAGGCTTCCTGGATTTCTTCGCTAAGAACGGGCACCCGGTGGTGAAATCCAGCCCCCTGATCCCCGAGGGCGACCCCACCCTGCTCTTCACCTCCGCCGGCATGGTGCAGTTCAAGCCCTACTACCTGGGCCTCAAGACCGACATGAAGCGGGCCTGTTCCTGCCAGAAGAGCTTCCGCACCACCGATATCGACAATGTCGGGCGCACCATCCGCCACCTGACCTTCTTCGAGATGCTGGGGAACTTTTCCTTCGGCGATTATTTCAAGAAGGAGTCCATCGCCTGGGGCTGGGAGTTCCTGACGAAGGACATGGGCCTGGACCCCAGGCGCCTCTACCCGTCGATCTACAAGGGCGGCGTTGCCCCTAAGGACGAGGAAGCCCGCGCGATCTGGGAGAAGATCCTGCCGCCGGAGCTGCGCTCGCATATCCTCGAGCTCGGCGACAAGGATAATTTCTGGGCCATGGGCGACACCGGCCCGTCCGGCCCCTGCTCCGAGATCTACTGGGACCGCGGCCCGAAGTACGACCACAAGGGCTGCGAGGGCCCCGGCGCCTGCTCCTGCGACCGCTACATCGAGATCTGGAACCACGTCTTCACGCAGTTCGACAAACAGCCCGGCGGCGTCTACAATCCGCTGCCCAAGAAGAACATCGACACCGGCATGGGCATGGAGCGCCTGACATTCGTGGTGGAGGGCAAGGAGTCGCCTTTCGAAACCTCGCTGTTCTACCCGGTAGTCGAGGCCGCCCAGGGCCTGCTGAAGGTGGACTACCAGGCCTCGCCGGAAAGCGTGTCCGCCTACCGCATCGTGGCCGAGCATCTGCGCGCGTCTTCTTTCCTCGTTTCCGAGGGCATCATACCTTCCAACGAGGGCCGCGGTTACGTGCTGCGCCGCCTGATCCGCCGGGCCAGCCGCTACGGCCGCATGCTCGGCGCCAAGGACCCCTTCCTGCATAAGCTCACGCCGGCAGTGTTCGGCGTCTTCAAGGGCGTCTACCCCGAGGTGGAGGCCGCCGCGAAACAGATAAACGAGACGCTGAGGTTCGAGGAGCAGGGCTTCATAGAGACGCTCGAGACCGGCGAGAAGTTCCTCTCCGACCTGATGGGCAAATACCCCAAGGGCATCCCCGGCGCGGAAGCTTTCAGCCTTTACGAGACCTACGGCTTCCCTTTCGAACTCACCCGCGAGATCGCCGAGAAGAAGGGCGTGGCCGTGGACGAGAAAGGCTTCCACGAGGCCCGCAAGGCCGCGCAGGCCACCGCCAAGGCCGGCTGGAAGGATTCCGGCGAGAAGAACGCCTTCATCTTCCAGACCGCCGAGGAGAAACTGCCCGCCACCGTCTTCAAGGGCTACGAGGTCACCGAGCACGACGCCGCGGTGATCGCGCTGCTGGATACCAGTGGCGCAATGGTGGAGAAGCTTCCCGCCGGCGCGGAGGGCTACGCCGTGCTGGACGCCACGCCGTTCTACGCGCAGTCCGGCGGCCAGGTGGGCGACACCGGCTCGCTGGTGTTCGAGGGCCAGGAGCTCGCCTCCGTCACCGACACGCAGAAGCCCGTCGGCAAGGTCTATTTCCACGCGATCCGCGCCCATGCCGCGCTGAAGGCCGGCATGAAAGTCACCGCGCGGGTGTCCGGCGACAGGTACCGCACCGCCTGCAACCACACCGCCACGCACGTCATCAACGCGGCGCTCAAGCAGGTGTTCGGCGACACCACCCGCCAGGCCGGCTCCGAAGTGGACCCGATGCGCTTCCGCTTCGACTACACCATCACCAAGGCCCCGACCAGGGAGGAGATCTCGCGCATAGAGGAGATAGCCAACTCGGCCGTGCGCGAGGATTACCCGGTCTCCAAGGCCCTGCGGCCGCTGGCCGACGCCGCAAAGTTCGGCGCCACCACGCTGCTGGGCGAGAAGTACGCGGACCCCGCGCGCTTCATCCTCATCAACCGCGGCGGCTTCGAGACGGCGAAGGACCGCTACAGCCTCGAGCTGTGCGGCGGGACCCATATAGACCGCACCGGCGAGCTGCTGGTGATAAAGATCCTCAAGGATTCCTCCGTGTCGCGCGGCGTGCGCCGCATCGAGGGCGTGGCCGGTCCCGCGGCCGTGGCCTACCTCGGCGGCCTCGCGCGCGTGGCCGAGACCGTGGCGGCCAGGCTGTCCGTGCCGCCGCAGGAAGTGCCCGCGCGGGTGGACCAGCTGCTGGAGACGGTCAAGGAACTGAAGTCCGGCAAGGCCAAGGCCCCGGCCGCGGCGCCCAAAGAGGGCCGCCGGGTGCTGGCCGAGGGTATAGACGGTTCCGGCTCGAACCTTGTGGTGTTCGACGCCGGCGGCGCCGAGATGAAGGCCCTGCGCGGCCTCTCCGACCAGATCAAGAAGGACCTGAAGTCCTCGCTGCTGTTCGTCTACTCCCGCACCGGGGACAGGTTCTCTTTCATCATCACCCACACCGGCGACGTGAAGGCGGACGCCTCGGCCATAGCCAAGGCCGTGGCCGCGCTGCTCAACGGCAGCGGCGGCGGGCGCAAGGATTTCGCGCAGGGGGGCGGGGACCTGCCCGCGGACCTGCCAGGTTTCGAAAAGCAGCTGGTGGAACTGGCGAAGAAGCACGCCTAGCGTCCAGATTGGCTATAATATTGAAGAGCTCCTTTTAGGAGGGGTTCAGCGGAGTCCGCCGGCGGCGGACGAAGCGACGAAGAAACGGGGAACCTTAGGTTCCCCTTGTAGAGCGCCCGGCCGACGAAGGCCGGGCCGCGATCGGCCCCGCGGAGCGGGGCGCGACAAATGCGCCCGTAGTGAAATGGATATCACGGGAGCCTCCGAAGCTCTAAGTGCAGGTTCGATTCCTGCCGGGCGCAATCGTTCTTTTAAAGTTCCATCGGTTCAGGCGTTCGAGTCACGGATAAACCGCATAGCGGTTTTCCGCGACCCCGCCTCGGCAATTTTTCGCTGAAAAAATTGCCTCCGGCCTTGCGGCCCGGGCGCGAAGCATAATTATGCTTCGCTCTAAAGCCGGGCCTCACCTGCCGGGCGCAAATAATTTCCGGGCAGTGTTGTTGTTCCTTCCGCCTGATGAATTTCGAAGAAGAGATCTCCCTCCTGATAAAGTCCCGCTACCCGCTGGTGGCGGTGGACACCATCGACGAGGGCTACGTGGCCGGCCAGCTGGCGGACGTGGCCCGCGAGCGGGGGCTCACCTTCTATTCATGGTCGCTCACCGAGGGCCTGCGGGTGGGCGCCAACCAGAACTCCTTCTACAAGACCAATGAGCCGGCGCCCATGCTGCGCATCGCCAACGACCTGGTGAAAGACCCGCACCCGGCGCTGTTCGTGCTGCGCGACCTGGACCGCTTCCTGGCGGAGCCGGCCTGCGCCCGGCTCTTCAAGGACCTGCTGAACCGCGTCAGGAACACCCCGACCACGGTGGTCCTGCTGGGGGCGGAGGTCAAGCTGCCCGCCGACATGGCGCCCCTGGCCGCCCGCATCTCCGGCGGCTATCCCGACGAGAAACAGATCCTCTCCGAGATCAACCGCATAGTCGGCGAGTTCCGGCTCTCCTCCTCGCTCAAGGTGGACATGCCGCCGCCGGCGCTCATGCGGGCGGTAAAGACCCTCAAGGGCCTGTCGCTGCAGCAGGTGCGCAACGCCATGAACCGCTGCCTGCTCAACGACGCCTGCTTCGATTTCGGCGACATCAGGGAACTGGAAAAGTTCAAGAAAGAGGCTTTCGACCGGGACGGCGTCCTGGAATATTTCGGCTCGGAGAACCCCGACGGCATAGCGGGTTTCGCCAACCTCAAGAAGTGGATAGCCGACCGCCGCAACGCCTTCTTCTCCGACGGGCCGCTGCCGCCGCCCAAGGGGCTGCTGCTGCTGGGCGTGCAGGGCTGCGGCAAGTCGCTGGCGGCCAAGATGGCGGCCGGCGAGCTGGGCATCCCCCTTTACCGGCTGGACCTGACGCGGCTCTACTCCAAGTATATCGGCGAGACCGAGGAGAACCTGCGCAAGGCCCTGGCCACCGTGGAGCGCCTTTCCCCTGTCTGCCTCTGGGTGGACGAGATAGAGAAGATCTTCGCCTCCTCCTCCGGCGACATAGACGGCGGCGTCTCCAAGCGCGTGCTGGGCACCATGCTCACCTGGATGCAGGAGCGCAAGGCCCGCGTCTTCATAGCCGCCACCTCCAACGACATCGGCGGCCTGCCCGCGGAGCTGCTGCGCAAGGGGCGTTTCGACGAGATCTTCTTCGCCGACCTGCCGGGCCCGGCCGAAAGGGAGGGGATAATCCGCATCCACCTGGCCAAGCGCGGCCTGGCGGCGGAGCAGTTCGAGGCGCCGGCCCTGGCCGCCGCCTGCGAAGGCTTCAGCGGCGCCGAGATAGAGCAGGCGGTCATCGCCGCCCTCTACAGCGCTTCCGGTTCGGGCGAGAAGATAGCCTCCCGTCACGTGCTGGAGCAGCTCAGGCTCACCCGCCCGCTTTCCGTCATCAAGGCCGAGGCCGTGGACTTCATCCGCGGCTGGGCCAAAGAGCGCAATATCCTGCCGGTCTGAACTTTACCGCGCGCAAAAAAAGACCCCCGCGGCGAGCGGGGGTCTTTCTTTTTGCCCGCGGGGCCGTCAGACGGCGGCGGCCTGCGGCGCCTTCAGCAGCGCGTCGATGACGGCGTTGAAGGCCGGGCTGGGGCGCATGGCCCGGCCGGTCTTCTCCCGGTCGGGGTGGTAATAGCCGCCCATGTCCACCGGCTTGCCCTGCGCGGCGATCAGCTCGGCGTTGATCTTGGCCTCGTTCGCCTCCAGCTCCTTCGCCGCCGGGGCGAAGCGGGCCTTCAGCGCCGCGTCCTTGGTCTGCGCGGCCAGCTCCTGCGCCCAGTAGAGGGCCAGGTAGAAATGGCTGCCGCGGTTGTCTATCTCGCCCACCTTGCGGGCGGGGGACTTGTTATTGTCGAGGAACTTCGCGATCGCGCGGTCCAGGGTCTCCGCCAGCACCAGGGCCTTGGAGTTCTTGAAGGCGTTGCCCAAATGCTCCAGCGAGGCGCCCAGCGCCGAGAACTCGCCCAGCGAATCCCAGCGCAGGTAGCCTTCCTTCTGGAACTGCTGCACGTGCTTGGGGGCCGAACCGCCCGCGCCGGTCTCGAACAGGCCTCCGCCGGCCAGCAGCGGCACTATGGAGAGCATCTTGGCGCTGGTGCCCAGCTCCAGGATGGGGTACAGGTCGGTCAGGTAGTCGCGCAGCACGTTGCCGGTGACGGAGATGGTGTCCTGTCCCCTGCGGATGCGCTCGTTGGAGTAGCGCAGCGCTTCCACCGGCGGCAGTATCTTTATGGTGAGGCCGGCGGTGTCGTGGTTCTTCAGGTACTTCTCCACCTTGGCTATCACCTGCGCGTCGTGGGCGCGCTCCTTGTCCAGCCAGAACACCACGTGGGCGCCGGTGGCCCGGCCGCGCTTAACGGCGAGCTTCACCCAGTCCTGCACGGGGATGTCCTTCACGCGGCTCATGCGCCAGACGTCGCCCTTCTCCACCTTGTGCTCGATCAAAACTTTCCCGGAAGCGTCCGTCACCTTCACGGTCCCGTCGGCGGGGATCTCGAAAGTGGTCGGGTGGGAGCCGTACTCCTCGGCCTTCTGCGCCATCAGGCCCACGTTGGGCACGCTGCCCATGGCGGCCGGGTCGAAGGCGCCGTTCTGGCGGCAATCGTCCATCATGGCCTTGTACACGCCGGCGTAGCAGCGGTCCGGTACCAGGGCCAGGGTCTCCTGCAGCTTGCCCTCGGCGTTCCACATCTTGCCGCCGTCGCGCACCACCACCGGCATGGAGGCGTCGATGATGATGTCGCTCGGCACGTGCAGGTTGGTTATGCCCTTGGAGGAATCCACCATGGCCAGCGCCGGGCGGGAGGCGTAGACGGCCTTGATGTCGGCCTCGACCTCCGCCCGTTTGTCGGCCGGCAGGGTCTCGAGCTTCTTGTACAGGTCGCCCAGGCCCATATTGGGGTTCGCGCCCAGGGTCTTGAAGGTGTCCGCGTGCTTTTTAAATACTTCCTCGAAGAACACGCCCACGGCGTGGCCGAACAGGACGGGGTCGGAGACCTTCATCATGGTGGCCTTCAGGTGCACGGAGAGCAGCAGCCCCTCCCTCTTCGCGGTCTCTATCTGCTCGGCGTAGAACCGGCGCAGGGCCTTGGCGCTCATAAAGGTGCCGTCCACGATCTCGCCGGCCTTTCCTTTCACGGCCTTGAGCAGCGTGGCCTTGCCGTCCGCCAGGAGCTCTATCTTCAGTTCGCCGTCACGCTCCAGGCAGACCGACTTCTCGTTGCCGTAGAAATCGCCGCCGGTCATGTGCGCCACGCGGCCTTTGCAGTCCTTGCTCCAGGGGGAGAGCTTATGCGGGTGCTTCTTCGCGAAATTCTTGACGGAGAGCGGGGCGCGGCGGTCCGAGTTG
>CAYSYJ010000105.1:0-8276 GCA_964435105.1 uncultured Elusimicrobiaceae bacterium | reverse complement strand
ACGGCCAGCTTCTGCCCGGGGGAGATGCTGCCCACCGAGATGCCGCCCTGGACGAACAGGTTGGTGGAGATGGTTACGGCGCCGTTGGCGGTGACCGGCAGGGCCCCGATGGTGTCCGCCATAAAATACGGGGTGGCGGCCGAGGCCGTGGAGGCGTAAATGGAGTTAAAGGCGAAAGGCGAAGCCTGGAGCCTGACCCTCGGGGTCATCGCCTCGAAAGTGCCGCCGCAGTCGCCGTCGGGGTCCACCCGGATCTCCAGCCAGAGGTTCTGGTGTTGCGTGAACACCGTGTCCGGGATGCCTCCCGTGAAGGAACCTATCTCCACGTCGTAGCGGCCCTTGTTGACGGAAACGTTGCAGCGCTCCTCGAAGAAATGGGAACTGCCGCCGGAAGCCGAGTCGTAAATGTAGAACTGGAAATCCTGGGGCGTCTCCACCGGCAGGCTGGTCACCTTGCTGAGCAGGAACCCCTGGTAATTTATGCTCTGGGTTATCACGGCGCCGGCGGGCGCCGCGCCCCAGGCCAGGAGCGAGGCCAGGCAGGCCGTCCCGAAGGTGAGCGAGAGTGTCCGAGCTTTTTTTATTGCCTTCATAATTTCCTCCGCCGGTCCAGCGGTCAGCGTATCACGACCACGGTGCCGTTATAGACGGTGCCCGCGGCCTCTATCTGGTAAATGTAAACGCCGCCGGGCACCGCCTGCCCGCCGGCCTTGGCGTCCCAGGCCAGGGAATTAGCCACCGGCCCGGCCGACATCCGCGCCACCAGGGCGCCGCGCATGTCGAAGATCCGTCCTTTCACGGGTTTTCCCTGGGGATTGTCGAAGATGAACACCATCGTATCATTTTTCCCGTCGCCGTTAGGAGTGATGAGCCGGTTGGTCAGGCCGGCCCGGTCCGCCGAGAAACCGCCTGTGCGCTCCGTAGTGCGCAGCTGGTAGCGGCCCAGCAGGGTGGTCTCCAGCGCGACGCTGCGCTCGGCGTCGTTGACCCTGCCGAAGACCTGCAGCCAGCGCGACCCGTTGTTGAAGTACATGCTGACCGCCTTGGCGTCGCTCTGGGCGGAGGGGATCACGGAGGCGCCGGACTTCCGGTAATAAAGCTTGAGTATGCCCTTCTTGGTGAGGCGGAAATCGTCGTCCGCCTGCAGCCCGCCGCGGTAGGCCCGGAACCCCACGGACTTGACCACCCGGCCTTCGAGGTCCTCGGGGTAGGTGGTGATCTCGACGCTGTAGGATTCCAGCGGGTCGTTCGTATCGGAGAAGAAGGCGCCTATGCCGTCCGCCGGCACCTGCAGTATGCTCTGGTTGTCGGGCGCCAGGAAATACAGGTCCCCGGAAAGGCTGTTGCGGGCGTAAGAGGGCAGGGACGGCCCGGCCTTGTTGAGGGCCCTGGCGTGGTAATAGTATTCCTCGCCGTCGCCCACGATGTCGGTCCAGGTGAAGGTCTTGGAGGAGACCTCGGCCAGGAACTGCCATTCGGCGTCGGCGGGCGCGGTGGCCCTGTACACCTGGTAATTGCGCACCTCGTTGGGGTAGACGGGGGCGAACCTGTCGTTGAAGGCGATGCGGTTCTGGTAGCCGGCGGGGGCGATCCAGGTCATGGTCACGGCGTTGCCGGCCCGGACAATCTTGAAATTCATCGGGGCCAGGGGCACCAGCGCGAAGGCGGCGGCGGGATTGGAAAGTTCGGAACGCAGCTTGTGCGTATTGATGCTTTCGAGCGCGAAATAGTAGGTGGTTCCCGGGTCGAAGCCCTCCACGAGGCGGCTCTCCTCCGCCCCGGAGGCAAGGGGGGTCCAGTCCTGGGCGTAGGCGGAAGCCGCGATGAAAGCCCCGTCGCTGGAGATGAACCCGTCCGTGGTGTAGCGCAGCAGGTACCTGTCCACGGCGCCGACGCCGCGGCTGACGTCCTGCGCGGGCGCCTTCCAGGTCATCCGCACGGTATAGCTGGAGACGGCCACCACCTCCAGGTCCCCGACCGGCGAGGGCTGGGGGTGGAAGGCCAGCTTGCCGGTGCGCTGGGAGAATGCCCCGGCCTCCTGGGTGGAGACGGCCACTTCCTGGAGGTTGGAGTTCAGCACGAAATTGGAGGAGACCATGGCCGCGGAGCCGTAGCCGTATATCCCGCCGCCGTCGCGGAAGCTCGCCGATTCGAGCCGCGCCGCGAAAAGGGGCCCGGCCGCCGCCAGCAGGGCGGGCAGCGCAAGGCACAGGGCGCGCGGCGCGGTCATAATGTTCACGGTATAATTATAGGACCTCCGTGCGACGAAAATATTACAAAGACTTTTCCATTTTCCCGCCGTAAATTCCATATTTACGCAATAAAATAGTCACAATTGAAAAGTAGAATTTACCCGTATATGAGGCCGATCACGGTTTTCCTCCTTCTGGCCGCGGCGCTGCTGGCGCCCGGCCCCGGCTCGTCGGCCCCGTCGAGCCTTGGCCAATCCATCGCCATGAACCGCCTGGTCACCCCCAACGGGGACGGCTACAACGACACCTTCGTTTTCCGCTGCCATAACCCCCGCGACTCCGCCATCGAGGCCAGGATCTACGACCTCGCGGGCAGGGAAGTGGCCAGGATGCGCCTGAAACAGCGCTCCAACGGCGTCCCGCAGGCGGTGGACAATGTCTCCGGCATCTACTACGACCTGGAGTGGGACCCTAATTCAAGCGGCCGCGCCCCGGGCGGCGTCTACATTTACCAGATAGCGCTGGAGCAGAAGGTCTACAAGGGGACCGTGACGCTTATAAGGTAACTACTATATGTACGCCCGCGCCAAAAACATCCTCCTGCCGGCCGCAGCCCTGCTGCTGGCTTTAGCCGCGCCGGGCCTGGCGGCCTTCGAGGACCTGGGCTTCGGGGCGCGCGTGCCCGGCATGGGCGACGCCTACACCGGCGTGGCGGACGACATCTCCTCGGTCTATTACAACCCCGCCGGCCTGGCCAATATCGAGCGCCCCAAGGTCATAGCGGGGCATTCCATGTTCTACAGCGGCCTCAGCGACGGCTCCAGCCTGGGTTTGAGCGCGGTCGGCTTCGGCGTGCCGCTCTCCAACGGCCGCGGCGGCACCCTGGGCGGCCTCTGGCAGCAGTTCTCCCTTTCCGGTATCTACTCCGAGCAGACGGCCCAGGTCTCCTGGGGATACAGGTTCGACCGGCGTTCCAGGTACGAAAAGCTGTCCGTGGGCGCCTCGCTGAAGTACCTGAGCCACGGCTTCACGCGCCTGGACGAGACCTACAACGCCGTAGAGAACGATCTCTTCCAGCGCGGCAACACCGACCCCGTGCTGGCCGGGGCCAACTCGGCCTCGGCCCTGGACGCCGACGTGGGCGCCCTTTACCGCCTGACCAAGCGCTGGACCCTGGGCGCGGCCCTGCTCAACGCGATGCAGGCCAACGTGTCTTTCGGCAGCGGGGAGGCGGACAAGGTCCCCATGAAGACCCGGCTGGGGGCCTCCTACAAGATACTCTGGCTGCTGCTCGCCGCCGACCTGCGCGTGCAGAAGGGCCCCGACGGCAAGTCCGACAAGCAGTTCATCTTCGCGGCGGAGAAGGTCTTCCCGAGCCTCGACCGCGGGGACATAGGCGTGCGCGCCTCGCTGGGCGCCGGCGACAGGGAGTTCAAGCAGGCCACGGCCGGCCTCTCCTACAAGATACAGAAGATACAGCTGGATTACGGCTTCTCGCTGCCCCTGGGCACGGTCAAGGAGACCGCGGGCAACCACAAAGTGGCCCTTACCTACCATTTCGGCTCCGCCACGCAGACCGAGATCGCCGAGGCCGAGCTCCTGGACCAGTACAAGCGCCTGCGCGACGCCAAGGACTATAAGAGCCCGCGCGACACGGCCAGCCTCAACGATCCCCGCCTGGCGGACGTGCGCGAACTTATACGCGCGGAGAATTTCTACGCCGCCAACAGGCTGCTGCTCGAGAAGGCCAACGAGCTGCTGCCCGACTCCTCGGTGGTGGGCCTCACCAAGCGTCTTTCGACGGTGGCCGCCTTCTACCCGTCCCTCGCGGTGGAGGGCCGGCAGAAGAACCGCTGGGAGCAGCTGCTCAGCGGCGGCGCCAGGGACTTCCTGAACGGCCAGGACCGCCGCGCCATGAAGCAGCTCGCCTACGCCCAGAGCCTGAACCAGCAGGACTCCTCCATTTCCGCCTTCCTGGACAAGATAGGCGAGATCACCCGCGTGACCCCGGACAAGGTCCCGGCCGACTTCAGCCGCGGCTGGGCCGAATACAAGCTGACCGAATCCGACGAGCTCTATACCCGCAAGCGCTACTCCGAGGCGCTGCGCAAGCTCGACGAGCTGCTCGAGCTGGAACCCAACGACCTCATGGCGCTCAAGAAGAGCGGCTCCTGCAACTATATGCTGGGCAGCTACGCCCGCGCCGCCTATGACTGGGACCGCGCCGCCAAGCTGGAGAACGATCCCCTGGAGAAGGCCAAGCTGAGCAAGATGATAGAGGAGGCCCGCCTCAAGCAGGGCAAAGCCTCCAGCTGGCAGCCGGTCAACGGCGCGGCCATCCCCGGCGTAGAGGAGAAGACGGAGACCAAGGCCGAGAAGGACGCCCGTGAGATAGAGAAGCTCTACCAGCAGGGCGCCGACTACTACGCCAAGGGCGAGTACGGCCGGGCCGCGGACGCCTTCCGCAAGATACTGACCATAGACCCGCAGAATACGCAGGCCAAGAAAGCGCTGGAGCGCATCATAAGGCTCTCGCGCTAGGCGCCGAAAGGAAGGGGGAGCGGTCGGCGGATATGAAGCTTTTTCACAAGTTCAGCGCGGCCCTCATCGCCGCGGCCCTGGCCGCGGCATCGCTGCTTGGAGGCATTTTCTTCAAGTTCCAGGAGCGTACCGTCACCCGCGCGCAGGAGGCCCGCCTGCAGGCCATGGAGCAGAGCGTGCTGGCCATGCTGGGCGAGGCCGAGCTGGCCGGCGACCCGCTGATGGCGGTGGACTATCTCAAGGGCGTATGCTCCTCGGAGCCGGCGATCTCTCACTGCGCCCTGGACATAGGCCGCGGGATGCGGGCCGTGCCCTCGCGGGTCCGGCGGCCCGGACCGCCGAAAAGCGACACCCCGCTACGGCGGGAGATAACCGGCAAAAAGTATTCGGCGAGGGTCTTTTTCTCCAGCGAGGCCCTGGCCCGGGAGCGCAAAGCCGCGCTCTCCGGGGTCTGGCGGGACCTCGCGGCCGCCTTCGCGGCCGCCATGGCCGTGGCCGTGCTGCTGGGGCTGCTGCTGGCGCGGCGCCTTACGCGCCGCCTGCGGCGCCTCGCGGCCGAAGCCGCCGCGCTGGGGGAGGGCAGGTTCGGGGTCAAGGCCGAAGTCTCCGGCTCGGACGAAGTCGCCGACCTGGCCGCGGCTTTCAACGCCACCTCCGACAAGCTGCTGGAACTGGAGGCCATGAAGAAGAACTTCACGGCCTCGGTCACGCACGAACTGCGCTCGCCGCTGGGGGTCATAGAGACCTACGCCGCGATGCTCCTGAAAGAGGAGGAGCGCTTCTCTCCCGACGATACAGCCGTCTTCCGGCGCATAAAGGAGAACGCCGTGCGCCTGGCCAATTTCGTCACGGCCATGCTGGACCTGGCCAAGATCGAGCGCGGCAAGATGGAGCTCAGGGTTTCGGAAGAGGACCCGCTGGCGCTGGTAAGGGACGCGGCCGATTTCCTGCGGCCCAAGGCGGAGGAGAAGAAGGTCTCGCTGCTGGCGCAAACGCCGCCTGGCGCCGCGCAGGTCCGCCTGGACCGGGAACTGCTTACGCACGCGCTCACCAATTTCATAGCCAACGCGGTAAAGTTCACCCCGGAGGGGGGGCGGGTGACGGTGCGGGCCTCGCTGCCGCCCGGCCTTTTCCGGGTCGAGGTGCAAGACACCGGCCCGGGCCTGAAGCCGGGCGAAGAGGCGAAGCTTTTCGCGCCCTACGCCCAGGGCTCGGCGGCGCCCGGCCACGGCGGCACGGGGCTCGGCCTGGCGCTGGCCAAGGCCATAGTGGAACTGCACAAGGGGCGCGTGGGCTGCGGCCCGGCCCCCGGCGGCGGCGCCCTCTTCTGGCTCGAGATCCCTATTGAGCCGTAAAGGGCAGGGCCTCCAAAACCGGCGTCGGGCACACCGTGCCCGCGCCTGTTTACCTCGGTCCTCGCGCTTACGCAAGCTCGGACCTCCGGAAACTTTTTCCGGCCCTGCCCTTTACGGCCCACTGGACTCCACCAGTGCGGATATAATTCCCATCGGGCCCTGCCACTTTTCGGTTCTCCTGCCCCGGTTCCGACAAGGACATGCCGTCAGGCCGCCTTTCCCGCAATAACTTTGTAACGCGCTTTATATAGAATATCGATACGGAATATGAAAAAGTTCACGCCCCTTTTCGCGTTCGTCCTTTTCTTCGCCGCGGCCGCTTCCGCGCAGGAAGCGCCCGAGCCCTCGCCCAGCGCCCAGGCCGCCGAGCTCGGCAGCCGCATGCAGGAGGACGTCTCCCGCCTGCTCGAGCAGCTCGTGGGCCGCGGCCGCGCCCGCTCCTTCGTCGCGGTGGAGGGGGAGATGGTGCTCAAGAGCAAGCTGGAATCCGGCGCTCCCGCCGAGGACACCCTTACCCTGCCCGGCTACTCCTCCGTCAACATCCTGGAGAAGACCGGCGAGTACCTCAAGCAGAAGCGCGAGGAGACCCAGCGCACCAGCGAGTTCCGCGTCAAGAAGCTCTCCGTTTCCCTCGTTTTCGACCGCACCGTGCCCGAAGCCCGCGTCAACGCCATCAAGCTGATGATCTCCGACGTCCTGCGCCTGAGCGAGGCACGCGGCGACAGCATCATCACCGCCCGCGCCGAGATGCAGCCCTGGTGGCGCAGCGCCCTCGAGGCGCCCGAAGTGCGCCCCGTGCTGCTCATGTCCGCTTTCGGCCTGGTGGCCCTGGTCGCCCTGCTGGTCATCGGCTACATGCTGGCCTCCCGCCTTATGGCCGGCTTCGTGGATTACGCCCGCCTCAACGCCCCCGCCCAGGCGATGGGTCCCGGCGGCCCCGGCTTCGGCGGCGGCCCCGCCGGCGAGGAAGGGGAGATGGGGGAGATCATAGACGTGGAGTCCCGGGCGGCGGCGGGAGGCGCCCTGCTGGAAGCCGGCTCCGCCTTCGAATTCCTGGAAAAGTTGCCGCCCGCGGAGGCGGCGGAACTGCTCGCCGAAACCCCCGAGGAGGACGCGGCCATAATCATCGCCAACCTGGCCGACCGGCGCCCGCATATCTCCTCCAAGATCCTGCTGGCCCTGCCGCCCTCCAGGAAGCAGGCGGTCAGCGCCCGCATGCTGGGCCTCAAGCAGGCCGAGCCCGAGAAGATCTACGAGATAGAGAGCGACCTGCGCTCGCGCCTCGAACGCAGCCTGCGCGGCGCGGAGAAACTGGGGCGCCTGCTCTCGCTGGTGGACGAATCCGCCCGCGCCGAGATCATGGACACCCTGTCCCACGCCGACCCCAAGGGCTCCGAGGAGCTCCGCCGCCGGATGGTGACCTTCGACGATATCTGCCGCCTGGACGACAAGAACCTGCGCCCGCTCGTGGTGTCGCTGCCCTACGCCGACTGGGCCGCCGCCCTGGCCGGCGCCGGCGAGACCGCGGCCGGCAACGTCACCCGCCTGATGCCGGAGGACGTGCGCCTGATCGTGAAGGACCTGCTGGTCAACAAGCCCGAGGAGGGCAAGATCATCTCCGCGCGCGCCAAGATCATCTCCGCCGCCATAGACTTCAACGCCAAGGGCCGCATTGTCCTCAAGGAGGCCGCGTGAGCACTCCGGCCTCGGACGCCTTCAGCTCCGAACTGGATTACCTCTGGGACGCCGTAAAGACGGCCCAGGACGGGGAGGCACGCGCGGCCTCCGAGCGCGCCCGCGCGAGCGAGGGCCTGCGGCACGCCGCTTCCCGGATCGCGCACCTGGAGACGGAGCTGGCCCGGGGCCAGGAGCGGGAGCGCCGGCTCCGCGCGGAGATAGAGAGCTTCAGGGGCGAGGCCTCCGCCCGCGCCGCCGAGCTGGACCGCGCCGCTAAACAGGCCGAGCAGCTGCACGCCGCGGCGGACCTGCGCGCCTCTTTCGAGAAGCGCCTGCTCAAAAAAGATTCCGAAGCCGCCCTCCTGGACGCCGAGGTGTCGCGCCTGCAGGCGGAGGTGGGGACCCTGCGGGAGGCCCTGAAGGGCCGCGAGGCCGCGGTGGAGGCGCTGAAACGCCAGTTGGACAGTTTTAAAGCCCTGCCCGAGATAGCCGCGGCCGTGGCCGGGGACTC
>CAYSYJ010000104.1:0-8310 GCA_964435105.1 uncultured Elusimicrobiaceae bacterium | reverse complement strand
AACGCCGCCCCGAAGTAGAGCATCAGGAAGTAGATGCCGATATTGGAGGCCTTCTTGACCGCCCCCTTGTGCTCCACCGAGAAGAAGAAGTAGAAGAGCACGCAGATGAAGCCTATCGCGATGATGGAGCCGTTGATGAGCGACCCGATATTGGCCCGGGTGATCTCCGAGACCATGAAAGGCGCCATCGTGCCGCCGATCTGCTTGAGCAGGTCGGTGGAGATGGTGAGCGGGATCACCAGGCCAGAGCCGTAGCCCATGATGAAGGTGAAGCCGTAGCGCGACACCCACGAGATGCGGGGGAAGAACTGCGTCACCAGCGTAAGGCCCAGGAGGGTGGGGACCAGCACCATGAAGTCGCCTGCCTTGAGCGGCTCCCAGACCTTGGGTATCCAGGTCTGGAACAGGACGGTCTGGAACACCCAGCCCATGCCCGCGCCGAGGTACAGGTGCTCCGTTATCTTGAAGAACGGGTTGTCCTTGTACAGGAAGCTGAACAGGAAGATGGTGAGGCCCGCCGCCACCCACCCGCCGAAAATAAGCATCGTTTCAGACATAGTTTCTCCTAGATCACAGGTACTTCAGCCACAGCATCATGATGTTTGCCGTCACGATGAGCAGGATCACCATCATGTGGGCGAGGCTCAGCGCGTCGATGCCGGCCGTGCCCTTCTCCTTGGCGTCGATGAGGGTCTCGTAGTCGGCCGCGCCTTTCATGCCGCCCATCAGGCCCTTGAGCTGGCCGGTCTGGAGGTAGGGGGCGTAGCCCATCTGGCTGACGGCCGTGGTGCCGCCGGCGAAAGGCATCTTGAACTTGTCGGCGGTGTAGGCGATCCAGTAGTCGAGCATCGCGGTGCCGGTGATGCACATGCCCAGCTGCATGTCCTTGACGTTGCGGATGCCCTTCATGACCGGCATGGACTTCAGGTCCGCGCCGTCGCGGTCCTTGTCGTAGATCTGGTACAGGTCCATGCCCACCTGCGTCATCACGGCCACGGGGTTGGGCTGGTAGGGCAGGATCACATAGTCCGTGCCGTACTTCTTGGCCGGGGCCAGGTCCTTGGGGATGCGCTCGCCGATCTCGTCGATGAGGCCGGTGGCGCCGGCGTTCAGGGTCAGGATCATGACGCGCAGGTCCTTGCGGAAGGCGTGCTTCATGACGGCCACGGCCTGCGGGTGCAGTTCGGGGCGGGTGGCCGGGTCGTAGTCCAGCGACATCATGATGAAGGAACCGGGCGGCAGGCTCTCGATCTTCTCGTAGAGGGCCTGCACCTCGTTGCCGATGTTCTTGTTCGGCAGGCCGAGCGGCCTGACGATGGGGAACACCAGCAGGAGCGCCAGCGCGAGGAAGATCAGCCGGCGGTCTATCTTGAGCAGTTTCTCGATAAAGTTCTTCATGGCTTAGTCCTTACCCATGTACTGGCGTTCGATGCCGAAGATGATCTTCAGCGCCGTCACGATGCCGCCGATGGCGAGGCCCATCATGATGCCGCGCTTGCCGGCCACCACGGGGACGTCCATCAGCCACTGGCCGATCTCGGCGATGCCGATGTGGGTCCACCAGAGCAGCTTCTCCCAGATCATCTGCCCGTGCGGCACTTTGCCCAGCATCAGCACCAGCGCCGCGGCGAACAGCATGCCGGCCTGCGCCGACTTGATGCGGAAGGCGCGGTAGGCGGTGGAGACGATGTAGAAGGCCAGCACCGAGAACATGGTGCCGGAGAGGGCGTTGAACAGGAAGCGGTAGCCCCAGCCCAGGCCCGTCAGGTCCGAACCTATCATCTGCTTGCCGTTGCTGATGACGGCCGGCACCACCATGGCGAAGAAGCCCACGAAGACGAACAGGCTGTAGCCCCAGCCGTCCACCTTGCGGGAGATCTTGCGGTAGTGCGAGAAGAACAGGCTGAAAAGGCCCAGCAGGAACGCGAAGCCGGCCACGATGTTCTCCCACTTGTTCATGACCTCGATGTAGTTCTCCGAGGCCTTGGTGGGGATGTAGTAAGTGCTCAGCGTCAGGACGCCGACGATGAAGCAGATGGCGAGCGGGATGTGCTTTTTTATCAATGTCATATCAATATGCCTTGAAGAGGTGCTTGATCAGCGTGACGAGGGGCTGCCAGTTCCACCAGGTGCCCGCCATCAGCAGCAGCGAACCCGCCGCTACCGAGACCATCACGAAGGCCTTGCCCAGGTCCTGCACCTTCAGCGTGCTCTGCAGCATCGGCTCCTTGGACAGGTAGGCGCCGGCGGCGTAAAGTTCCTCGCCGATCAGCGTGTAGTCGCAGGAGGTGAAGAAGAAGGGCAGCTGGGACTCCTGCTCGGTGCCGGCTATCTGGATGGCGCCGGTCGTGGCGCCGACCTCGGCCAGCAGCAGCGACTCGGCCATGAAGTGGCCGATGAAGAAGCAGGCGGCCGGCTTCTCGCGGTGGATCATGCCGTCCACCGCGGCCGCGAAGGAGAACTGGTCCTGGCTGACGAAGAAGTTGATGTCGTCGCGGTAGGAGTCGGGGCGCTCGGCCTCGGTATAGGCCTGCTTCACGATCTCCTTGGACACGGTCATCACGATGGGGTCGAAGTGGGGGACCTTCAGCGTGGTGTCGTGCGCGGCCACCTTCTTGGCCACCTCGGAGAGGATGGAGGTGGAGGCGATGGTGGGCACGCCGCTCATGGCGCCGATGCCGGTGGAGTAGTAGATGGGGCGGCCCATCTCGGTGGCGCGGCCCACGGCCTCGTCGATGGCGTCGAGGCCGGCGATGCGGCGGATGAACAGGCCCTTGCGCTTGGCGTGCGAGACCGTCCAGAAGAAGACCACGGTGATCACGATCAGCAGCACCAGGTTATTGAGGCGGGCCAGGTTGAAGAGGTTGGCCCTGGCGGAGGCCTTGACGGCCAGCGTCTCCGCCGCGGCCTTGCCGTTCACGTATTTCAGCTTGAAGGAGTATTCCTCCCCGTACTTGAAGTCCCTGAAGACCGACGGCAGCTCCAGCTGCACGGCGTGCAGGGCCGCGTCGTGCTTCCAGGCCCAGAAGGGCAGGTCGACGTCGGAGGCGTAGCGGGAATTCGCCGGGAATTCCTGGGCCACGGCCCAGGCGCCGTCGGCTCCGGCCGCGAGCACCTGGTAGACCGCGCCCGGCACGTCGGCAGGGCCGGCGGGCCAGGTAAGCAGGACCGTCTCGCCCTTATCGAAGGGCATGTCCTTCACCTGGAAACCGGCGAAATCCGGTTTCGGGGCGGAGGAGGAGGCGGTGGGGGCGGCCGAGACCGCGGAGGCCGCAAGGAAAACAGCGAGAACAGCGAGGTTAAGCTGTGTTTTTGACATAACTGGTAATAATATACATTTATTGGCTTTTGCAGGCAAGGAAAAATACGCCCCCGGCACGGCGGGGGCGCGGCGGGGCCTTAAGCGGGGTTATTTCGCCGGCTTGAGGTTGCGCATCACGACGTCGCGCAGCAGGTTGAAGGGGGGCCTTTCGCCCTTCTCGCGGCGGGGGACCAGCTCGAAAACGGCGACCCTGTTGAGGAAACTCCCGCCCTTCACCTCGTCCCGGCCGAACACCTCCCGGACATGGGCGTCCCAGAAGGAGTCGAAGACGGCGCGGGCCTTGTCGTCCCAGTAGAACATGTTGTAGCTCTGGCCGAGTTTTATGCCCTCGGCCGCGTTTACCAGCAGGTGGGTGACCCCGTCGGCGCGCAGGCGGGCGTACAGGTCCGCCCCGTCCCTGGCCGCGGCCGAGTATTCCACTATAGGGGTCTTGTCGAAAACGGAACCGACCACGAAATCCTTCCGCAGGTAGAAGCTGCGCCCGTCGCCCACTATCAGGACCTTGGCGGCCGGGGGCAGTTTTTCGTTCACGAACTTGATGGCCGTGTAATGGCTGTAAGGGTAGGTCGGCTGGGTGTCGGAAAGGTAAGCTTCTTTTTCCACCAGCCCGAATACCGGCCGCCAGCGGCCCTGTGAGTAGAGGATCAGGCCCGACCAGTAAAGGCCGAGGGCGCAGGCCGCCAGCGTCACATAGCCGAGCGCCTTCCGCAGGAGAGGGTGGTCCCGCCCTTCCAGGCCGGCCGCTATGAGCAGGCCGGCGGCCGCGTAGGCCGGCATCAGGAACCTGGCCATGGTGGAGGCGAAGGACCAGAGCAGCCAGCCGCTGAGGAAGAACAGCCAGAAAGGCGGGGTCGCGGCCGGCCGCAGCAGGAACAGGAGTGGGAGCAGCGCCAGGAACAGCGGGGTGAAATACTGGGAGTTGGGAAGCAGGCCCATGGTCACGTTCCAGGGATGCAGCAGCCACTGCTTCGGGTCCAGCGCGCCCATCTGCCGGGTCTCGACCATGAAGCCGTGGAGTTTGACGGGGTCGGCGCCGGAAAGCCCGAAGAGCCCGGTCAGGAAGGGGAAGAAAGGGTTGCCCCGGTAAACCCAGTTCTTGTAAAGCCAGGGCAGCACCGGCAGCGAGGCCACGAGGCCGAAGAGGAGCAGGCCTTTCAGCGCCGCGGGCCTGTCGGCGCGGGACCGGTACAGCAGCACCAGGCCGGTGCCCACGGCGGGGAACAGGCCGGTGCTCTTTACGGCCATGCCGCAGCCGGACAGGAAGGCGGCCAGCAGCAGGAAGCGGTAAGAGCCCGGCTCATGCCGCAGCGCGGCCGCGAAGGCGCAGACCGAGAAAAGGGTCAGGAGCCACTCGGTGCCTGCCGACCAGGAACTTATCATCGCATGGGCCACGGTGTACAGGACCAGGCCGGCCCAGAGGCCCGCCCTCGGGGTCAGGTGGCGCCTGGCGACGCCGGCTACCGCCAGCAGGCTCAGGACGCCGGCCGCGTAATTGAGCAGCTTGGGGACCATCTCGTCCTTGAGCAGCAGCCCGGCGGAGTAGAGCATGCCGTGCAGCAGGAAGAGGTTCGAGTAGAGGTTGTTGGCCATGTCGGCCAGGCCGCCCTTGATGGCGTAGAAGTTCGGCACCGCAAGGTGGTAGACCAGCGAATCGTAGAAGATCTCGGGGCTAAGGGCGCCGGCCAGGTTCAGGAGCAGCGCGGCGCCCAGCAGCGCCATGGCCAGGACGTCCGCCGGCCCCGGCCTGAAAGGTTCCCCGGGGGAGGTTTCGCCGGGGATCGGCCACCGCCGGCGGGCGTAAATGCCGAGCAGCAGGGAAGCGCCCTGCAGGGCGTTGACCGGCCCTTTGGAGAGCAGGCCCGCGGCCGCCAGCGCCAGCACCAGGTGCCCGAAAACGCCGAGGCCCAGGGCCGCGGAGAAAGAGGCCTCCTCGCAGGCGGTCATGGGCCCGGGCCTGAGGACGGCGCCCAGCAGGAAGCGGCCTAGGCCCGCGCAGGCCGCGACGAAGAAGAACCCGGCCAGCAGCGAGGCCAGGTGCCCAGGCAGCGCCTTCAGCAGGGCCCCGCCGAGGTACTGGCCCGGCTCCAGGATCACGAACAGGGAATTGAGGTCCGGCGGCATCTTGGCCAGCCAGGTCTTGAGCACGAAACCGCCCCACAGCAGGAAGGCGGACCAGGCCAGCCAGCCGGGGAAACGCGGGGCCTCCGCCGGGGCGGCCGGAGCTACCCTGGACGGCTGCTGCTTCCGGTTTTTTTTAGCCATAAATGGAAAGGCGGCCGGCCGCGGCCTCTTGGCCGCAGGCCGGCCGCCCGCGCGCGGGGCTTACTTCTCCAGCACCTCTATGTTGGCGCGGGGCACCACTATCACCTCGCCGCCGTCGAGCGTCACTTCGAGCACGCGGGCGTGGCTCTCGCTGCCTATCACGGTCAGCTCGGGCGGCAGGCTCTTGACCGTGCCGATCACGCCGAAATGCGGCTCGCGGATGATGCGGATGGGGTCGCCGGGCTCTATCCAGCCGCGGCCCTGGTCCTTCTTGCACTCGGTGACGTGCTTGGGGAAGCCGGGCACGATGATCTCGGGGCGCATGACGCCGGCGCGGATCTGGGTGGCGCCGCTCACGCTGGCCTTCTCGCCGTTGCGCGAGGCCAGCAGCTTGAAGGTGTACTCGGCCATCGGGATCATGCCGAAGCCCTCGGTCACGATCAGCGTGATGCCGATCTGCTCGGTGCCGGTCACGGCCACGCCGATGTCGTAGCCCAGCAGCTGGCGCAGGTCGCGGTCGTGGATGCCGCCCACGACGATGGCCTTGACGCCCAGCTCCACGGCGCGCTTGATGGTGGAGAGGCCGGCGTGCTTGCCGCCGATCACGATCTTGCCGCGGCAGGCCTCGGTCAGGGTCTCGGGCATCAGCTCCTCGTCGGGGCTCTTGGCCGCCATCAGGATCTCGCCGTTGGTCTCGCCGCCGATGCCGAAAATGCCCTGTATGAAGGTGCCCTCGGATTCCACGGTCACGCCGAAGTCGGGGACGACCTCCACGACCTTGCCCTTGACGTAGGACTGCAGCGGCAGCACCTTGGGGGGCTCGCGCAGCATCACCTGGCCGGTCACGTAGGACACGGAATCCACGGTGCCGTCTATGGGGGACTCGATGGCGGTCTTGAACCACTTGATGAAGGGCTTGTTCTCCGCGATGACCTCGCCCTTCTTTACCGGGTCGCCCTCCTTCTTGAGCAGCAGGTCCTTGATCTCGTCCGGCCCCACCGACATGCGGTTGGCGACGTTGATAGGGAACACCTTGCCGGGCAGCTCGGTCTTGGCCACCACGTCGGTGGCGTCCACCTGCTTGCCGTTCTCCACGAGCACCGTGCCGGGTATCGGGAGCAGGCGCTTCTTGTGGAACAGCGTGCAGGGCATTACCTTGAGTCCGGGTGTGTAAGCGTGAGCCATATGTTTATCTCCTAGTTCGGGAAAACTCTCAGATGGGGTACATCCCCATGTCCTTGTACCACTTGTTCAGGTCGTCGCGGCGCTTGGACGCGTCCTTGGCGAGGTTGAAAGGCCGGCCGCGGCCGTCCAGCACCAGGCCTACCACGCCGCCCTCGATATCGGCCTCGACCTTGTTGCCGGAGCCGGCGCCCATGTTGAAACCCTTCACGGGCCTGGCGACCAGTTTCGCCTTGGGGGCGTCGAAGGGCACGTGGACGATATCGCCGAAGCGCAGCTCCCCGTGCTCCTTCCTGCCGTCGGAGCCGGTCACTTCCCACTCCATGATCTTCTGGCCTTCCTTGGCGAGGCCCCTGGGGGCGAGGCAGGTGCCGAGGCGCACCAGGCAGTCGTTGTAGAAGACGTCCAGCGCGGCCTTCTCGCTGATCTGGGCCAGCACGCCGAGGTGCGGCATCATGAAGATGCTGTCCACGGCCATGCGGGTGATGCCTTCCGGCTGGTAGGCGTCTATCATCATCATCATCGACTGGGTGCGGCGGGGGGAATGGGCCAGGATGCCGCCGGAGCCGATGACGTAGTCGAGCTTCATCACGTTGATGAGGCTCTGGCCCGAGGAGGTCTGGTCGAAGGCGTCCGAGATGGAGCGCTCCTGCTGCACGCCCTTGAGGCCCACGGCCAGCGCCTTGTGCTGTTCGAAAGCCAGGCGCAGCGCCTCCCGGGAGACCGCGTGCTCGATCTGCAGGTCCTCCACCGTCTGCGGGATGGTGGTCGGGCGGATCATCTTGTTCTTGAGGCGGTTGCGCAGGTCCTGCTCCTCTATGTCGAAGGGCAGCCAGCGCAGGATGTTCGGCAGGCCGGCCTCGGCCATCACGTTGGAGATGGAGTAGCTCATGCCGAGGTTGGCGCTCACGGTGCGGTTGAACACCTCGCTGAACACGCTGAACACGTCGGTGGTGGCGCCGCCGATGTCCACGGCCAGCACGTTGAAGTTGTTGGCCTTGGCGAACTTCTCGGTCATGGTGCCCACGGCCGCGGGGGTCGGCATGATGGGCGCGCCGACCATCTTCATCAGGCGCGGGTAGCCGGGGGCCTGCTGCATCACGTGCTCCAGGAAGATGTCGTGGATCTTGTGGCGCGCCGGCATCAGGTTCTCTTTCTCGAGGCTGGGGCGGAGGTTCTCGGTGATGATGAGGGCGGTGCGCTCGTCGAGGATCTCCTTGATCTTCTCGTGGGCCTTGTTGTTGCCGGCGTAGATGACAGGCAGCTTGTAGGAGGCGCCCAGGCGCGGCTTGGGGTCCGCGGCCTTCAGGAACTGCGCGAGCTCCACCACGTGGGTCACGGTGCCGCCGTCGGTGCCGCCGGAGAGGAGCATCATGTCCGGGCGCAGCTGGCGGATGCGCTCTATCTTCTCGTGGTCCGCGCGGCCGTCGTTGGAGGCCAGCACGTCCATCACTATGGCGCCGGCGCCGAGCGCGCAGCGCTGGGCCGACTCGCCGGTCATCGCCTTGACGGCGCCCGCGACCATCATCTGCAGGCCGCCGCCG
>CAYSYJ010000103.1:0-8386 GCA_964435105.1 uncultured Elusimicrobiaceae bacterium | reverse complement strand
GGGGCGGGACGCCTTCCTGCGCGCCGCCCTGGAGTCCGTGTCCGCCCAGTTCTCGCTGGACGCGGCCTCGTTCTACGAGTACGAGGAGCGCACCGGCCTGCTGCGCCTGCGCCTGCGCCACGCGGCGGGGGTTTCCTTCGAGCACGAGGAGGACCTGCGGCCGGCGCCCGGTTCCGCGGCCGCGCGGGCCCTGGACACCCTGGAGCCGGCTTCTTCCAAAAGCCCCGGCGGCAGCTACCTCTGCTCCCCTTTCCGCTTCGACTACTGCGACCCGGCCGGCGGCCGCGGGGTGATCCCCTGCTTCGGGCTGTTCAGGCTGGAGCGCGGGCCGCGCAAGCGCGGTTTCGGCGCCGCCGAGTCGGCCAAGGCCGACGCCTGGCTCAAGTCCTTCCTGCGCGATTATTACAAGGCCGAGTTCTTCTCGCTCAACCGCAAGTACGACAAGAACGTGGCCGCCATCACCGAGCTGACCGAGGTGTTCGCCACCGCCCTGCGCGTGCGCGACAGCTTCCGCCATATCCTCGCCGGCATCCAGACCTATTTCGGCTTCGACCGCGTGCGGCTCTACCTCATCGACGAGAAGAACCGCAAGCTCAAGGGCGAGCTCTCGGCCGACATCCGCGGCCAGATCAAGAGCATCTCCTACGAGGAGATCCCGCTCGAGGCCGGCGCGCACCGCTTCGCGGACATCGTGCTGGGCCGCTCGTCGGGCGCCTTCATGGAGCGCTACAAGGACTGCGTGCTCTACATGCCGCTGTCCGTGCAGGGCGTTACCATCGGCCTGCTCATCGTGGACAACCTGCTCAGCCAGCAGCGCATAGAGCCGCAGGAACTGGCCATGCTGAAATCCTTCGGCGGCCAGATAGCCCTCGCGGTGGACAATTCCCGCCTCTTCGACAAGGTCGAGGAGCTCTCTCTTTACGACGAGCTGACCAAGCTGCCGCTGCGGCGCTACTTCAACCAGCGCTTCCAGGAGGAGTTCTACCGCGCGGAGCGCTTCAAGCAGCCGCTGGCGCTGGTCTGGGCCGACGTGGACTATTTCAAGGAGGTCAACGACACCTACGGCCACCAGATCGGCGACAAGGTGCTCAAGGAGGCCGGGCGCGTCATCCTCTCGAACCTCCGCAAGATCGACTTCCCCTGCCGCTACGGCGGCGACGAGATCATCATCCTGCTGCCGCAGGCCACCGGCGAGGAGGCGCGGCGGCTGGCGCAGCGCCTCAGCCAGGAGCTCGGCGAGCTGCGCATCCCGGTGCCTTTCTCCAAGGCGCGGGAGCTGCGCGTCACGCTTTCCATAGGCGTCTCCACCTTCCCGCAGGACGCGTCCACCATGGACGGGCTGCTGGAGAAGGCCGACGACGCGCTGTACTGGGTTAAATCGCACGGCCGCGCCAAGATCGCGCTCTACTCCGAGGTGGCCGAGGAGCGCAAGAAGGCGGAGGCCGGAGGGACCGAAAATGCCAAAGTTGTTTAAGATCCTGCCCGCCGCCTTCCTGGCCGCGCTGCTCGCCGTCCCGGCGGCCGCCGTGTTCGAGGACGACCCGGCCGGCGCGCGCCAGCTCGGTTTCGGCGGCCAGGCGGCCGGCCTGGAAGACCCGCTCTCGATGTTCGCCAACCCGGCGCTCTCCGGCGCGGTCCGCAAGTTCGAGACCGGGGCCTCCCTGCTGGCTTCCCACCGCAATACGCAGGGCCCGGCGGATTTCGCCGCCTACGGGGCCTGGGCCCTGGTGCCGCGCATGGCCTACGGGCGCATGGGCACCCTCGCCCTGGGCGGCCTCTACCACGACGACGACGGCGTCCTCACCCAGAAGACCATACTGGTGGGCTGGGGAACTTCGAACCTGCTGCGCCGCGACCAGGGCATCTTCGACTTCGGCGCCAATTTCAAGATCATGCACGCGGCCCTGGCGGCCGGGGGCGAGTCGGTGATGGGGGTGGGCCTGGACCTGGGCGCCGCTTTCCGGCCCGACAATTCCCACACGCTGGGGCTCTCGCTGCTGAACCTCAACAACCCTTCCTACAAGCTGGGCGCGCTCAAGGACAACGCCCCGCGGGTGCTGCGCCTGGGCGTAAGCGAGCGGCGCGACGATTATACGCTGTCCCTCGACATGGCGGTGCGGTCCGGCTCCTCGGGCCGTTCCGGCAATGTCAGCCTCAACCCGGGCGTGGAGCATTTGTGGCGCACGGAGCGCTCGGGCCGCGTCTACGCCCGCAGCGGCCTGCGCGTGGCCGAGCGCTCCTCGGCGCTGTCGGCGGGCCTGGGCTGGAAGCACGCCGCTTCCGAGCTCTCCTACGGCATAGCCGTGCCGCTGACCGGCACGGTGGTGCCGGCGCATTCGGTGGCGCTGTCGCTGCGT
The DNA here is from genome assembly GCA_964435105.1 of uncultured Elusimicrobiaceae bacterium. Taxonomy (GTDB): domain Bacteria; phylum Elusimicrobiota; class Elusimicrobia; order Elusimicrobiales; family UBA9959; genus UBA9959. The sequence continues at coordinate 6,029 of CAYSYJ010000103.1, read as the reverse complement.
TTCGGCGACCGCGACCTTGAGGGCGAGTACGGCCGGATGATCAAGCAGGAGATCAAGTACCGCAAGGACCTGGTGGAAGCGCTCGACGAGAGCGCCCGCCGCGAGGCGCTGCTCAAGGAGGAGCTCGCCTCGCTCAAGGCCGAGATAGATTCGCTGTCGGCGCGGCTGCGCGGCGAGCAGGCGCAGAAGGCCGCTGTGGCGAACGAAAAAGAGCGGCTGGCGGCCGTGGTGCGGCGCCAGGCGGCGGCCGAGGCTGAGCTCAAGGCCATGTCCGAAAAGCGCCGCCTGGACCGGCTCAACCAGCTTAAATACGATTTCAGCAGCGACTGGCAGGCTTACCTGCGCCTCAAGGCGGGCGGCGCCCCGCCCGACGTGCTCAAGGCCTCGCTGCAGCGCCTGGTGGGGCAGTACCAGGAGGCCGGCATCGACATCTCCCCGGCCACCATGGAACTCCAGTCCCTCCTCGCCGGCAAGTAGCCAGGACGGGGTGTTGCCCCCTGAGCCAGGACTGCAGGGAACCGTTGCGCGGTTCCCCTCCAACCGCGTGCCGCGGTTGGAGCCTCCCCTCCCCAACTGGCTCCGGGGGCAACACCCCGCCCGTGCCAAAGTCGGGGTTGTGCCTGGAGCTGGTGGCGACGGGTATGCCTTCGGAGGGATGTCTCGCAGGGCGAGGCTAGCGTAAGCGCCGGGTGGAGCGTGCGGAGCACGCGACACAATTCAGCGTTCAAGCCCGAGAGTCAAGCGGCGGCAACGGTGTTGCCGACCGCGTGCCCGAAGAAGGCATACCCTCGCCAACCAGCTCTGCTGGATGAAATCTTGTGGCGGGTGGGGTCTGAGAGCGGTTCTGTAACAGTTTGTTAACAATTCCTTCACTACCGGTTAATACCCCGCTGGTAGACTTTAATAGAAATATACGGACGGACGGGCCTTAAGCCCGCCCTCCGGCTTTGGAAAAACTATGGAAAGCAAAGACATAGACAGGCATCTGAACGACATGTGGAAGAAGGTGGCCGGCACCGACTACGTGCCCGATCCCCCGGCGCTGCCTCCCGACGTGCGGCAGGCCGACCGCGACACCATGCGCCTGCTGCGCGAGAACTTTTCCAAAGCCGAGAGCAACTGGCGCTCCCTGCTGGCCGGCAAGGACGCCCAGCTGCGCGACCTGACCGCCCAGCTCGAGGAGACCCGCGCCCATTTGAGCGAGCTCAAGCAGCATTACCAGGAAGCCCGCGAGAAGACCCTGAACGAGGAGATGGCCGCCGCCCTCAACCTCGAAGAGTCCAAGAAGATCATAGACGCCCAGAAGAAAAATCACGCGCGCGAGGTGACGCTGCTCAAGGAGCTCATCGAGCGCAGCAAGGTCGAGCTCGTCAGCCTGCAGGAACGCATAGAAGCCCTGCGCGCCGAGCGCGACGAGATCCGCCGCAAGGCCGACCAGCTGGCCGTCGAGAAGGCCGACCTGCTGGACGCCAAAGCCGGCCTCGAGGCCAAGCTGGCCGATTCCAAGGAGGCCGTGGAGAAGACCCTGGCCGAACTGCTCTCCGAGCGCAAGGGCCGCCGCGACGACGCCGCCAAAATGAAGGACCTGGAGGCCCGGATCAAGGACCTCACCGGCCGCCTCGAATCCGCCAAGGCCAACTGGGACGCCGAGCGCGTGCAGTGGCGCGAGCTCTGGGACCGGGAGCGCTCCGTCTGGGAGACCCACCGCCAGGAATTCGCCGTCTGGGAGGAGCGCCTGCGCAGCGAGCGCGAGGCCTGGACCCTCAAGATGCGCGAGCAGGAGAGCAAGGGCGTGGAGAACGCCGCCGGCATCGCCAGCATCCTCAAGGAGACCAGCCAGTGGTCCGAGCGGGTCACCCAGGTGCTCAAGCTCTACGCCCTCAAGGGCGTGGAACTGCCCACCGTCTTCGTCTCGCCCGGCCCCGACACCGCTTTCGTCAAGACCCGCCGCAACGTGAGCCGCGCCTTCGGCCTGGGCCTGGCGGCCCTGCTGCTGCTGGCCGGCGCCGCCTGGCAGCTGCACGGCTGGCGCGCCAGGGCGCATTACAAACTGCTCTCCTCCTCGCCGCTGGACCTGCCCAACCCCTCCGGCCTGGCCGTCACCAAGGACGGGGTCTGGCTGGCCGACTGGAACCGCGGCCTTGCGCTGCGCGACTCCAAGGACCTTTCCGTGCTGCGCCTGCTGCCCGTGCCCGCCGGCGAGCCCCTGCGCCACGCGGCGCTGGGCGCCTCCGACTCCGGCCTTTGGACGCTCGACATGGCCCAGCTGCGCTACGCCCGCCAGGATCACAAGGACGGCCGGGTGCTGGAGAGCGTGAAGACCCCCGGCCCCGCCCCCCAGGGCGCGGCCTGGGACGGCTATAACCTCTGGGCTTTCGACGCCGCGAGCGGCCTGCTCTACAAGTACGGCCTCGACCCCAGGGCCGGCGTCTCGGCCACCTACCGGCTGCCCGGCCTCAAGAGCCTGGCCGCCATGCAGTGGCATGCCGGCCAGCTCTGGACGCTGGACGCCGCCAACAGGCTGCGGCGCTACGCCCCTGCCGAGACCGGCTTCCGGCTGGTTTCGGAGCAGAAATTCGCCAGGAACCAGGCGGCCGCCTTCTGGGTGGACGGCTCCACCCTGTGGAGCGTGGAGAAAGCCGGGGAGCTGGCCGGAGGATATGAACTTAAGCGTTATTCCCTGAAACTATATAAATAGGCGGCGCTTAATTATTAATATTGATTTCATATGAAGAAAATGGCAGAATTGGAACTTGATTTAGCGAGGGAGGGCGGCCGGGCCGCTTTCCCGCGGCGCGTTCTGCCGTTTACAGAGGAAGATTATGCTTAAAAAGACGATTTCCGCGCTCGGCGCCGCCCTTATGCTGGGCGGGCTGGCCCTGACCGCCTCGGCCCAGCAGCTGTACGTCAACGATATCGACGTCAAGTTCCGCAACGGCGGGTCCGGCTTCTGCGAGGACGTGACCGGCGCGGACGCGGACAGGTCTTACGATACCACCGGCGGCAACCCGTGGCAAAATTCCTCGCTCATCGAGTTCGAGCGGCCCCGCACCACCTACCCCGGCTCCTGCCTCGGCCTCTGCGCCCAGCTGGTCTGCGTCAGCACCAACGGCTATTTCGGCATAGACGAGCTCACCTTCGAGATCTTCAAGTTCGGCTCCGGCTCCAACCCGCTGGACCCCGCCTCCACCCCGCCGATAAAGACCATCAGCATGTACAATATCGGCACCTGCAACAGCAGCAATAACACCAAGTACTACGTTAACCCGACCGCGGTCAGCGACCCGAACTACTATTACTGCACCGCCTGGGACGGTTCCTACAACCTCAACGGCATTTTCGGCAAGACCAACGGCCAGTTCGGCTTCCGCGCCAAGGTCAAGACCAACCAGGTCAGCCAGACGGCCGGCAACATCGCCATCGAGCAGACCGCGGCCTTCCCCGGCCAGAACCAGATCCCGGTACAGATCAACGTCACCAATATCCATACCGTGCGCTCCAGCCCCACGGTGGTGGGCCGCATCACCGGCGTGGCCGCGCAGCCCTACAATATCCTCTACCGGCTTTCCAAGGACGCCACGGTCACCATCAACGTGTACGACGCCAACGAGGGGGGGACCCTGCCGATAGTGCGCAACATCATAGTAGCCACCCCTCGCGTGGGCGAGGGCACCCCGGACGGCACCCTGACCAACGGCGATTTCTGGGACGGCCGCGACAATAACGGCCTTATCGTGCCCGGCGGCAATTACCTGGTGCGCATCGAGGCGGGCGCCAACGACATGTGGCAGCCGCCCACCGACCTGGCCTGGCCGGTCACCTTCCAGATGGCGCTGGACCCCCTGCAGATCACCGACGTGGCCATCCGCCCCCTGGGCGCTTCCTCCACGGACATGGCCAATATCAGCTACCTGCTGACCGAGGCCGCCACGGTGTACCTGAACATCTATACCCCGGGCACGTCTTTTACCAGCGTCAACGTGCAGGGCGAGCCCGCCATCAGCGGCGGGTCCGGCACGCTACTGCGGCGCTTCGTGGAGCAGAAGGACCGCCGCGTGAACGTGAACACCTATTGGGACGGCCGCGACAGCAACGGCAACCCGGTCTGCGACGGCGACTATGTCTACGCCATCTACGCGGAGCTGCCGGGCGCCGGCGGCGCCGTCTGGACCCGCAAGGTGCAGGTCGGCACCGTGCCGGTAGCCCGCGGCAAGGTCATCGCCCTGCTGAGCCCTTCCTCGACGGTCATAGGCTCTTCGCCTTCCGTGGCCGGCCTCGACCCCTACTATTTCCGCTACACGCCCACGCGCGACTCCTACGTGACGATGAACATCCGCGACATGGCCAATAACATAGTCAGGCACGTCACCACGCGCGAGGTGCGCTTCGCCAACTTCTCCAACAGGGAGCTCTGGGACGGCCGCAGGGACAACGGCACCTACGTCTCCAGCGGCACCTACCTGGCCGAGCTGGTGACCGAGGACCCGTTCCAGTGCGCCACCATGAAGACCTCCACCGTCACGGTCACCTTCCCGGTGAACATGTTCCGCGTGACCGACGTGAGGGCCACCCCGCTGCTGGGCGGCGCCTCCGACGTGGCCACCATCTCCTTCGAGATGAGCCAGCCCATGTACATGCAGCTGAACGTTTACCAGACCTCGGTGACGGTGAACCCCTCCCAGATCTGGCGGCCCGGGCTTAACCCCGACCTCTCCGGCCTGCCCTCCGACCCGGTCTATTCGGTGCAGGGCATGCGCCCCGGCAGGTTCAGGATCACGGAATACTGGGACGGCCGCGACAGTTCCGGCCTCCTGGTGCCCGACGGGCGCTACCCCTTCGTGCTGGTGGCCCACACCACCTCCCCGGCGACCAACGCCCAGGTGATGTACGCCATCGACGAGGCCTACGGCTACGTGGACGTGGCCCGCGGCCAGATCATCTTTACCATGTTCGACGTGGTGCCGAGCATCCCCACGATGTACAACTCCTCGGACACGATCAAGCTGCCGCCCTACGAGGTCGACTACGCGGTGACGCGGCAGTCCTCCGTGACCGTGCAGATCCTCTCGCTGGAGCTGCCGCCCCGCGTGGTGGCCAACGTGATAAACGGCCAGATCCGCGACGGCGACATCATCTACAAGGACTTCTGGGACGGCAAGGACGACAACGGCAACTTCGTGGAGGGCGGCGCCTATAACGTGCGCGTCACCGCGCAGGACATCGCCTCCCAGCTGGCCTCCCACGCCACGGTGCAGATGACCATAGACGTCTACCCGCTGCGCATCTACGACGTCTCCATCACGCCGCTGACGCTGGACAACCCGGCCATAGTCTCCTACCAGGTGTCCGAGCCCATGAAGGTGGTGACCCGGGTCTATAAGCCGGGCACCAACGTCTCCGCCTGCACCTCGCTGACCACCGACGGCTGCGCCGCCAAGCTGGTGAAGCGCTTCGTCGGCGTGCGGCCCGCCCGCACCAAGATCGAGGAATACTGGGACGGCACCGATCTGACGCTCTCCAGGGTGCCGGACGGCAACTACGTCTTCAAGATCTACGGCTCCACCATCACCGAGGCCATCAGCACGCTGGACGGCTCCCTGACCATGGGCGCCATCGTGGCCGACGATATCGTGGTGGCCAATATTCCCGTCACCAAGGGCGGCACCGCCGACCTCTGCGGCGACTTCTCCAGGGACACCTTCTTCGCGCCCAACCCCTATACCGGCGACGACGGCTGGTTCCGCATCCCCGTCATGATGAACGGCGCCATTACGCTGCGCATCTACAACGTGGCCGGCGACCTGGTCTACAAGAAGGATTTCGGCCTGAAGGGCGGCGGCGACAACATAGACGGCGCCGGCAAGTGCACGGTCTCGCATACCAACGAGGCCTGCTGGCCCCGGGTGAACTCCAGCGGCCGCGCGGTGGCCCCGGGCGTCTATTTCGCGGTGATAAGGTTCGAAGCCAGCGAAGGCACCAGGGACGTGTGCCAGGTAGTGAAGAAGATACTGGTGCCGTAAGGCGGGCGG
>CAYSYJ010000102.1:0-8458 GCA_964435105.1 uncultured Elusimicrobiaceae bacterium | reverse complement strand
CGGCGGGCCAGGATACCGAGGTTCTCCATCTCGTAGACGTCCACCTCGAGCATGTGGTCCAGCGTCTCGTAGTCCACCCGCAGGTGGGGGTGCATGGTGTCCTTGCGGACCTCGCCCAGCTTGGCCCTGAGGCGCTTGACGGCCTCCAGCTGCTTGGCCTGCTGTTCCGGGGTGCGGGGGGTAAGGGAGGCGTCGGCGCCGTGCAGGCCCAGCCGGGTGGCCCGCTCCGGGTCGTACATCTGTATGGTGGCGAGGTACTGGGAAAAGACCTCGCTGAGCTTGGTGTTCTCCAGCTGGCCCTGGATCTCCTCGACGGTGAGGGTGTCCTCGTAGGCGGCCAAAGGCGCGGCCGCCAGCAGGCAAAGCAGCGCCAGTCTCAGTGATAAGAGAAACATCTCAGCCTCGCTTTTGCAGGGCCTGGCCGGCGGGGGGCCTCGCGGCCCTCCGCCTAGCGGCTCCTGACCGCTTTCTTGGCCGCGGCTTTCCGGCCGCGGGCCGGCGCAGGTTCGAGGGCCAGTTCCAGCACCTCTTCCATGCGCTCCACTGGATGCAGCTTCATCTCCGCCCGGATCTCCGCGGGTATCTCCTCGAGTTCCTTGAGGTTGGCCTTCGGGAAAAGCACGGTCTTGATCTCGTCGCGGAAAGACGCGATGACCTTCTCCTTCAGCCCGCCGATCGCCAGCACGCGGCCGGTGAGCGTCACCTCGCCCGTCATGGAAAGGTTCTGCTTCACCGGGCGGCCGGAGAAGAGGCTGGCCAGCGCGGTGGCCATCGTGACGCCGGCGGACGGGCCGTCCTTGGGTATGCCGCCCTCGGGGATGTGTACGTGGAAGTTGTGGGAATTAACGTAGGAAGCCGGGGCCAGTTCCCGGGAGCGGATGTAGGAGAAAGCGGCCTGGGCCGACTCCTTCATGACGTCGCCCAGCTTGCCGGTCAGCGTCAGGCCTCCCTTGCCGGGCACGGCCACCGCCTCGACGGACATCAGCTCGCCGCCGTTCTCGGTCCAGGCCAGCGCGGTGGCGATCCCTACGGAGTTGTGGGAAGCCCTCTCATGCAGGAACTTCGGCACGCCGAGGAAATCGGTCATGTTCTCCGGCGTCACCTTGACGCCCTGAACCTTGTCCTCCACCACCTTGCGCGCGGCGCGGCGGCACATGGAGGCCAGTTCGCGGTTGAGGTTGCGCACGCCGGCCTCGCGGGTATAGCCGCGGATCGCCGCGTCTATGCCTTTGTCGTCGATCTTCAGGGAGCCTTCCTTGAGCCCGTGCTCCCGGAGCTGGCGGGGGATCAGGAACTTCCTGGCTATCTCGATCTTCTCGTCGTGCGTGTAGCCGCTGAAGTCTATGATCTCCATGCGGTCGCGCAGGCTGACCGGGATGCCGTAGAGGGTATTGGCCGTGGCTATGAACATCACCTTGGAGATGTCGAAAGGCACGTCCAGGAAGTGGTCGTGGAACTCGCTGTTCTGCTCCGGGTCCAGGACCTCGAGCAGGGCCGCGGCCGGGTCGCCGCGCCAGTCGGAACCCATCTTGTCGATCTCGTCCATCAGGAAAACCGGGTTGCGGCTGCCGGCCTTCTTCATGCTCTGCATCAGGCGGCCCGGCATCGAGGCCACGTAGGTGCGGCGGTGGCCGCGGATCTCCGCCTCGTCGCGCACGCCGCCCAGCGACATGCGCACGAAGTTGCGGCCCATGGAGCGGGCTATGGACCGGGCGATGGAGGTCTTGCCCACGCCGGGAGGGCCAACGAAACACAGGATCGGGCCCTTGAGCTTCTCGGTCAGCTTGCAGACCGCAAGGTATTCCAGCACCCGCTCCTTGGGCTTCTTCAGCCCGAAATGGTCCTCGTCGAGGATGGCCTTGGCTTTCTTGAGGTCTATCTCGTCACTGGTCTCCTGGTGCCAGGGCAGGGAGACCAGCCAGTCCAGGTAGGTGCGGCTGACGGTGGACTCCGGGGAGAACGGCGTCATCTTGGAGAGGCGGGCCAGCTCCTTGTCGGCGGCGGCTTCGGCCTCCTTGGACATCTTCGCGGCCTTGATGCGCTTCTTGAGCTCGTCTATCTCCTTGGAGAAGTCGTCCTTCTGGTGCAGTTCCTTCTGGATCGCCTTCATCTGCTCGTTGAGATAGTATTCCTTCTGGGACTTCTCGATCTGCGTCTTGACCCGGGCGTGGATCTTCTGCTCGATGTCGAGGATCTCCACCTCCTTGGCCAGGAACTTGACCAGTTTCTCGAGGCGCTCCTTGGGAGACTCGGTCTCCAGGACGTCCTGCTTGTCGGGGAGGGCCAGCATCACGTTGGCGGCTATGGTGTCGGCGAGCTTGGCCGGGTCCTCCATCTGCTGCAGGAAAGAGGTGGAATCCAGGGTGATGCGGGTGCCGAGCTTCACGTAGGCCTCGAAAGCCTCGACCGCGTGCCTCATCAGGGCGATGACCTCGGGGGTCTTTTCCAGCGGCTCCGCGGGGTACTCCACCTGGGCGGCCAGGTAGGCCTGCGACTGGTCCAGGGCCAGGTCCTTTATCCGGGCCCGGCGCTTGCCTTCCAGGAAGACGCGCATGGTGCCGTCGGGCATCTTGAGCGACTGGGCGATGACGCTGACCACGCCGTAGGCGTAAAGTTCCTGCGGGGCGGGATCGTTGACGGCCGGCTTGCGCTGGGCCACGGCCAGCAGGTACTTGCCGGCGCCCAGGGCGGCCTCGATGGCGGCCACGGATTTGGGCCTGTCCACGGAAAGCGGCAGCGCCATGTGCGGGAACAGGACCACGTCCCTGATGGCGATAGCGGGGAGCTGCGCGGGGAAGGTCTGCTCTTTTTTGGGGGCCTTGTCGTCCATATCTCTTTATTGTCCTGGCCGGCTCGCGGCGTAAAAAAGGCGGTCCCGCCGGCGCCCGGCCGCGGGCGCGGACGGGACCGCCGGCGAAGGGGACCGCTTACTGCTTGCGGTGCTCGAGCACCGAGTCTATGATGCCGTATTCCTTGGCTTCCGCCGCCGAGAGGTAGAAGTTCCTCTCCATGTCGGCGCGCACCTTCTCCGCCGTCTGGCCGGTATGCTTGGCCATGATGTCGATGAGGCGCTTCTTGTTCTCCTGCATCTCGCGGCTCTCGATCTCTATGTCGGTAGCCTGCCCGGAGATGCCGCCGCCCCAGATAAGGGGCTGGTGGATCATGATGCGGGAATTGGGGAGGGCGTATCGCTTGCCCTTGGAGCCGGCGGCCAGCAGCACCGCGCCGAAGCTCATGGCCATGCCCATGCAGATCGTGGCGATCGGGGCCTTGATGTACTGCATGGTGTCGTAGACCGCGAGGCCGGCCGTCACCATGCCGCCGGGGGAATTGATGTAGAGGTTGATCTCTTTCTCCGGGTCTTCCGCGTCGAGATGGAGCAGCTGGGCGATGACCGTATTGGCGGAGGCCGTCGAGACGGCTCCTTCGGGGTCGCCTATGAAGATGATGCGCTCCTTCAGCAGCTTGGAGTATATGTCATACCCCACCATCGCTCCCGCGCCTTTCCAGGTCTCTATGATCGTTGGGATTATCATCGGTCCTCCTAGTCTTTGGCGGCCCTCAGGCGGCCTCTTCCTTGATCACGGCCTTCTCCTTGACGAGCGCCATGGTCTTGCTCTCCACCATCGAGGCCCGGATATACTCCCGGCGCTTCTCGAACAGTTCGCGGCCCTTCCGCTTTTCCTCTTCGGTGTTCAGGCGGGCCATGACCTTCTCGAGCTCGGCCTCGAGCTCGGCGTCGGTGGCCTCGATCTTTTCCTTCTTCGCGATGTGGTGCAGGATATAGGTCAGCGACAGGTTGCGCTCGGCGACGGGCTTGAGCCTCTCCAGGAGGGAGTCGTCGGGCAGGTGCTGCTCCACCGGGGCGCGCTTCTTGAAGAGCTCCAGGAGCTCCTGCGCCTCCTCCCTTACCAGGGTCGGGGGGAGGGAAAGCGGGTTGTTCTTTATGAGCGCGTCCTCCAGCTGCCCCAGCATGTCCTTCTCGGTCTTCTCGGACGCGCCCTGCTCGAGCATCTTGCGGACGTTGGCCTTCAGCTCGTCCACCGTCTTGACGCCGGCTTCCTTCAGGAAATTATCGTCGAGCGCGGGCACCACCTTGCGCTTGAGCTCGGTCAGGGTCACCCGGAAGTGCATCTTCTTGTCGCCGAAGGGGGCGTCGAACTCGCGGCTCTCGCCCTTCCTGGCGCCTATCACGGCGTCCGCCAGGCCGGCGATGGTCTGGGGGCTGGAGAGGTCCACGATCTCGCCCTTGACGGAACCGTCCTTGACGGGCTGGCCGTTCTCGAAAGTGTCGTAGTCCACGATCACGAAGTGGTCCTTGGCGGCGGCCTCGCCCTCTTCGGCGGGCTTGAGGTAGGCGTTATACTCGCGCACCTGGTCTATGTACTTCTGCACGTCGGCGTCGGAGACCTTGCGCACCTTGCGCACGGCGGCGATCTTCTCGTAGCCCTTGGGCTCCAGCGCGGGCGAGCACTCGAACTGCACCTCGAAGTAGAGGGCCTTGCCGGCCTCGTAGTTGGCGTTCTTGAGCAGCGGGGCCACCACGGGGTTGAGGCCGGAAGCCTTGAGGATCTCGGGCAGCGCGGCCTTGGCCGCCATGTCCAGGACCTCGTCCTTGATCATGGAGGGGAACTGGGCCTTGATCATCGCGAGCGGCACCTTGCCGACGCGGAAGCCGGGCAGGCTCACCACGCTCTGCAGGCGCACCACCGCCTCCTGGGAGGCCTCCTCGAGCGCTTTCGCGTCCACGTTAACGGCGAAAACGTGCACGCAGCCCTCCTGCTTGATCTTCTTTATCTTGTCGCCGAAGCCTAAAGTCAGTTTCATGGATCCCTCCGCGAAGATGCTGCAAAGCCCTGGTGCCGAGACGGGGACTTGAACCCCGACGGGTGTTAACCCACATGGTCCTAAGCCATGCGCGTCTGCCAATTCCGCCATCCCGGCGAGAACGCCGCCCCACGCGGCACGTCAAATAAAAAGGAGTAATGAGTTCTGAGCTTCGGGGAGGTCGCGCCTTCGCCCTTTACTCGCCGACTACTCATTACTCCGCGGTCAAGAAATCTGTGTGGGCCATACGGGATTCGAACCTGTAACCTTGCGCTTAAGAGGCGCCTGCTCTACCGTTGAGCTAATGGCCCGTCGCTACGTAACTATTATACATAAAATAAAAAAATTTCAAAATATTTTCCTTACTCTTGGCGTGGGCCGCGGTATTCCCTTGCCCCGCCGAAATTGCTATTTTGTCTCTATGACGAAGAGCCTTACGGCCCTGCTCCTGTTCGCCGCCCTGCCGGCGGCGCCGCTGCGCGCGCAGGAGGACCTGCGCAAACTCTACCAGGAGGCCGCGGCCCAGTGGCTCGACGGCCGCCCCGAGGACGCCGCGGGCGGGCTGAAGTACGTGGTCTACCGCTCCACGGACCAGGCCCTGAGCGCGGCGGCCCTGCTGGACCTGGCGGCCCTGCTCGCCGAGGCGGGCAAGAACGCCGAGGCCCTGGCCTACCTGGACAAGGGCGAACTGATAGCCCCGGAGGATTTCTTCGTTCACCTGGAGAAGGGCTGGAACCTGCTCTCGCTGGAGAAGTTCCAGGACTCCCGCTCCGCCTTCGAGAAGGCGACCACCCTCACCGCCGACCAGGACCTGGCCAGCCAGGCCCGGCTCGGCCTGGCCCTGGCGGAGGCCGAACTCGCCGGGCCCGGGGCCGCGATAGACGGCCTGCGCTCGGTCTACACCCGCTACCCATACCTGCTCTCCCCGGCGGCGCAGCTCATCAGCTATAACCTCGAACGCATCAAGAAGAGGCCGCACGCGGTCAATTTCATAAAGGAAGCGCTGACCTACGACCCGCGCAACGTCCAGGCCGAGATCGACCTGGCCCGCCTCTACGAGGAATCCGATTTCAACGTGCCGGCCTGGCAGACCTACTACACGCTGTCCGACCTGGACCCGGCGGAGAGTTTCTTCTCCGGGAAGGAGCGCAAGCTGCGCAAATTCGTAAAGGGCAAGATCGACAACCTCCTCTACTGGGCCCGGATGGCCTGGCCGGCCCACAAGGCGCCGCTGCCCGGCGACGGCAAGCCCCCGGTCAAGGTCGGCCTCTACGCGGGCCGCGACGGGGAACTGTCGCTGGTGAAGGGGTTCAGCTTCATCGGCGCCTCGGACTTCGACATACTGGACTCCCGGCTCGGCAAGGTGGTGGCCGGCAAGAGCGGGATGCAGTGGACCGTCTCTTACGACGAGATGAACCGCATCTACGAAGTCAGGGACAGCATGGGCGCCACGGCCCACACCACCAACAACAGCCTGCGCATCGTGCCCAAGACCGCGGGCGGCGTTATCCTCATCAAGAACCCGGAACTGCCGGGGGCCAAAGGGGTCAACAGGGGGGATAAGGAGATCTCCGGCGAACTGCTGGTCCTGGCCAGGGGGCCCGGTTTCTGGCTGATCAACGAGACACGGCTGGAGAACATGGTCAGCCCCGTTACCGCCGTGCTGGCGGACGGGTCCAAGATGCCGGAGCACCTCAAGGCCCTGGCGGTCACGGCGCGCACCCGGCTTACCCGCCTGGCGCGCGCGGCCTCCCACTCCTCGCCGGAATACCATCTCTGCGACTCGCCCCACTGCCTGTCCTACCCGGGCCTGCAGGCGGAAAGCGCCGCCTCCGCGGCGGCCGCCTCCGCCACCGCCGGCGAGGCGCTGCTGACCGGGGGCAGCCTGGCCCCGGCCGATTTCCACCGGGCCTGCGGCGGCGTGACCGCGGCCGGCGCCAACGACGGCGCCCGCCCGCTGCCGCGCATGACCCCGTTCAATTTCTACGCGCACACGCTCAAAGGCCCTCCCGAGGGGCTGCTCTGCCTGGCCGAGGACAAGACCACAAGTTCGGACGTCTACTGGACGCTGCTGCTGGAGCCGCGCTGGATAGAATCGCGCCTCAACCGTACCGGCAAGGTCGGCTACCTGAGGGCCGCGGTGCCGCTGGCGCGCGAACCGGGCGGCAGGGTAAAGGCCATGCGCTTCGACGGTACGGCCGGCTCGGTCACCGTGGAGGGGGCGGAGGCGATAGCGGCGGCGCTGGGCGCCGGCGCCCTGCGCTCGAACCTGTTCAGCATACGCCCGGTCTTCAGGGGCAAGTACCCGCGGTTCTTCGTAGTACGGGGGATCGGTACCGGCGACGGCGGCGGACTCTGTATCCTCGGGGCCCGCGGCCTGGCCAAGGCTAGGGGGGCGAAGTACAGGGACATCCTCCGCCACTATTTCCCCTTATATAAGGTAGGGAAGCCGCGTTGAAGATGGTCAAGGTCGTCCACATTATCACCCGGCTGGATTTCGGCGGCGCCCAGGCGAACACGCTCTATACGGCGGCCCACCTGGACAAGGACCGCTTCGACGCGACCGTGATCGCCGGGCCTGGCGGCATCCTTGACGGCAAGGCCGAGCCGGGGCGGCTGCTGCACGCCTCCCGCCTCGGCCGGGAGATCCGCCCGCTCGGGGACCTCGCGGCGCTGCTGGAACTGCGCGCCATGCTCCGGCGCCTTAAGCCCGACCTGGTGCACACCCATTCCTCGAAGGCCGGCATACTGGGGCGCCTGGCCGCGGCCCTGGCCGGAGTCCCGGCCGTAGTGCACACCTTCCACGGCTTCGGCTTCCATCCCCGCCAGAACCCGCTCAAGAGGGCCTTCTTCGTGCTGCTGGAGAAGTTCTGCGCCAGGCTTTGCGGCGCGCTGGTCTTCGTCTCCCGGGCGAACATGGACACGGCGCGGCAGGCGGGCATCGGCGAGGAGGGCAGGTACCGCCTCATCCGCAGCGGCGTGCGCCTCTCCAATTACCCGTCCAAGGCCGACAGGGCGGCCGTGCGCGCGGCCCTCGGGCTCTCCCCGGCCGACGTCGTAGTGCTGAGCATCGGCAACGCCAAGCCCCAGAAGAACCCGGGGCATTTCCTCGAGGCCGCGGCCCGCATCGCCCCGTCCGCCCCCTCGGCCCGCTTCGTCTTCGTCGGGGGCGGCGAGGACCTGGAAAAACTGCGCTCGGCGGCGGCGGCCCGCGGCCTTTCACGCGCCTGCCTCTTCCCCGGCTGGCGGGAAGATACCCCGGACCTGCTGGCCGCCTCGGACATCTTCGCCCTGACCTCGCTCTGGGAAGGCCTGCCGCGCAGCCTGGTGGAGGCCCTGCGGACCGGCCTGCCCGCGGTCTGCTACGCCACCGACGGCGTGACCGACATCCTGAAGGACGGCGTGAACGGGATCCCGGTGCCCCAGAACGACCTGGACGCTTTCTGCGCGGCCCTGGGCGGCCTCGTGGCCGACCCTGAACGCCGGGCGCGCCTGGCGGCCGGGGCGGCCGCCACCGACCTGGCGGAGTTCGACATAGATTTCATGGTCAGGCAGCAGGAGCTGCTTTATTCCGAACTGCTGCGGACAAAAGGAACCCTCTCATGAAGCCAGTGCTCTCTGCCGTAGTCCC
>CAYSYJ010000101.1:0-8527 GCA_964435105.1 uncultured Elusimicrobiaceae bacterium | reverse complement strand
CCGTGCGGCGGTACTCCTTGACCTTGACGCCGCTGAACCTGTAGGAGAAGGCGACCTGGGAGGCGTTGTAAACTTCGTTGCCCAGGCCCATGGCGAAATCCAGGGACATATCCTCGTAATGTACGCCTATACCGGTGGACAAGCCCTTATTATCCTCCGCGCCGCGGTAGCCGAGGCGCAGGTTGAAGATCTTCTGGAAGTGGTATTCGAGCCCCAGGCGCACGCTCTTGAGGGCCTCGTTCATGTAAAGGTCGTACTCGGCCGACAGGAGCACCGACTGGTCCATCACGGTCGGGCGCTCGTAAGCCAGGCCCAGGCGGAGGATGGACGGGAGCTTGGTGATCTCGCTGCCGTACTTAAGGCCGCCGCCGAAATTGGCGGCCGAGGCGCCGAAGGTCAGGCCCAGGTCCGGGGTAGTGACAAGCCAGCCTCCGTCGAAGGCGAAGGTGGAGGGCGGGTCCTCGTCCTCGAGCAGGACCGAGCGGATATACTTGGCGTTAAGGCCTATGTACTGCTCCACCTTGGTGCGGTAGCCTTCCAGGTCGACGTCGTCCGAAAAGACCTTCTCGGAGTAGCCGAAGGTCAGGGCCAGGTCCTTCTGGGCGTCGTAGGACTTGGCCAGAACGGAACCGTCCGGCATGATGTACTTGTAGTCGAACTTTCCCGCGCTGGCCAGCATCAGCGAAACGCCGGCCACGGGCTTCTCCAGGCCGCCCAGGCCGATGAAGGGCAGCGGCATGGCGAAAGCGGCGTACTGCAGGGTGGAATCGTCGAACCCGGCCAGGTGCATCACGGAGGCCTCCGGCACGTAGAGGCGGGCGAGCCCGGCGGGGTTGTAGTTGAGGGAATAGACGTCGTCGGCTACGGCGGCGAAAGCGCCGCCCATGCCTGCGGCGCGGGGGCTCATGTCGGTCTTGAGCACCTGCATGCCCACGGAGCCGGCTCCGCCGGCGAGGGCGGAGGCGGGCAGGGCCGCCAGCAGCGCCGCCGCGGCCATAGTCCTTATTTCGCGCGCAGTAAAGTTCATAAGGCTACCTTACCACCGCCACTTTAACCACCCGGTCCAGCCCGGGGCCCTTGGTCTTCACGAAATAGATGCCGCTCGCGGCCTTCCCGCCCGAGGAATTGGTCCCGTCCCAGTCCACGGTGCCCTTGCCCGCGGGCACCGGCCCGTCGAACACCGTCTTTACCAGCGAGCCGCTCTGCGTGTAGACCTTGATGGAGAGCGAGCCCGGAGAGGTGACGGCGTACTTTATGATGGCGCTGCCGCCGGCGCCGGTGATGATATTGTTATAGGCGGTGACCTCGGCCGCGGAGGCGCTCAGGTTGACCGGGTTGGACACGCCCAGGGAGACCACGTGCCCCAGGTGATTGCGTCCGAACAGTTCCAGGTAGACGGTGCCCACGCCGGGGTAGCGGGCGCCGAAGCCCGGCTGCAGCTTGACGCGCCCGGACACGTAGCTCACGCCGAACGAGTCGGTGTGGTAGGCCCTGGCCACCGGCAGGTCGGCCATGTAGGCGCCGGTCAGGTTGGTGCGCGTCAGGTCCAGCGGTGCGTAGTTGTGGTCGCGCAGCTGGGCGTACTCGAAGAACTGCTCCGGGCAGCCGGGCGAGCCCGTCATGGCGCAGTTCACCGTCGAGGAGGAAGGCCAGCTCAGGGCCGCGAAGAGGCTGAAAGGCGCCTCGAAGCTCAGCTCGTCGTTATCGTAGGAGGCCGCGTAGAGGCGGGCCGCGGCGCTGCCGGCGGGGGTGCGGTCCAGCTTCAGGGTATAGGGCAGCTGGGAGTTGGCCTCGGAGTTGCCGTAATACTCGTTGGGCGCGGCCGCCACGACCAGGTAATAGCGGCCCGCCTTGGGCACCGCGTAGGACAGGGTAACGGTCCGCGAGAGGGTCAGGCAGTCCCCGCTGGAGGGGCAGTAGCCGTCGTAGGTATTGTAGATCTCGGGCACGGCCTCGGACACGTAGTCGCGGCCGGCGTCGAAGAGGAAGACCGAGTAGGCGGTATAGGTCCCTTCCTGGGAGCCGGCGGGGAGCTCCAGGGTGGCGGTGAAATTGCCGGCCGCCAGCGGGATAGAGTAATAATCCACGTCCGCCATGGGGTAGATGGTGGCGTTGATCGAGGAGGCGTCCTCCAGCTCGGCGGCGCATTCGGGGCCGTTATTGCTGGTGCACAGGGCCGAGGTAGGGCTGGCCTCGTAGGCGTCTCCGCCGGCGAAGGTGCCTATGCCGTGGTCGGAAAAAGCGTTGCTTATGGAAGCCTGTGCGGTGGCGTTGCAGCTGCCGGCCCAGCGGACATTGAACTGGCGGCAGGCGTCCAGCATGGCGTCTTTGAAATTGGCGAAGGTGTCGGGGAAGTAGAACAGGGCCGCGTAGGTCAGCACGTCGGCCTTGCGCAGGCCCGCGTAGGTGCCGGCGGCGAAGGTGCCGAGGCTGCGGCTGCCAGCCGGGGTGAGCTTATAGAGGGCCTGGGAAAGCGGGAGGCTGTCCTCGTGCACTTCCCCCCACCAGTCGTCGGGCATGGTGCGCAGGCCGGTAGGCGCGGCGCCGGAGATGTCGCGGGTGCTGGCCTCGCCGGAACCTATGAAATTTCCCAGCTTGGTGAGCGAGGTGCAGGCGGGGCCGCAGGTATCGCTCCAGAAGGAGGCCAGGGCGAAATAGTCGGCCATGGCCTCGCTGATGGCGCCGAACTCGCCGTAGTTGATGATGGGGTAGATGCGGTTGACCACCAGGTGGATATACTCGTGGCGCACTATGGTGCCGTCCAGGGCGAAGTTGCGGTACTTGCCGTAGACGTCCATGGGCCCGTCGCCCATCATGATATTGTCGTTCTCCAGGTCGTAGTAGGCGTTGAGCATGCCGCCGCAGCCGGTGCCGCAGCTCTGGCCCACCATGTCGGCGTCGCCGTGGGCGTGTACCATGACCGGGACCCGGCGGGACAGGTCCGCCGGGGGATTACCCGATACCGGGTCCAGGTTGAGCGGGTCGAAGAAGCGGCGTACCTTATTGAGGTGGTAGAAAGCGTTGCCTTCGGCCAGGGCATTGGTGTCGCCCAGGCCATTGTCCAGGTAAACCCCGCTCTGGCCGACTTTCCAAACCACCGAACCGGTGGGATTGCTGGTGGCGGCGTGGCCCGCACCCAGCATCAGCACCTTGGTATGGTCTATCACGAAGCCGTTATAGGTGCCGCTCCCGTCGGTCTTGAGCTTTACGTTGAAAGAGGGGTACTCCACGGAGGCGCCGTAGAAGGCGTTGCGGCGCAGGCCGGTATAGGAGGCCACCATGCTGTTGCCGGAAAGGCCGTTGTTGAGTATCTGCACCTGGTCCGCGTCGTTCATGGAGCCGTAGATGTCCAGCTCTCCGGCGCTGAAGGAGGTGAAGCGGGGCAGGGCCATGGCGAAGGTCTTGCCGGCCGGAGTCCAGATGTCGGAGAGCGTTACCGGATACTCATAGGTCTGGGAATTGTCGTAAGGATGCGGGCTCTGCAGGGGCGTGGCCGGGGTGACGGTGTCGAAAGTGCCGTTGGTCCAGCGTGCGCTCTCCCCCCTGAAGTTGGTTACCGCGAAATAAGGGCCCTTTAACGAGGAGTAGGCCTTGCCGGCCTGGTTGGTGCAGTAGTCGCCGTACCGGTTGGTAACGGTCATGCTGGAGTAGCCGCCCACCCAGACATACTGGTCGCGCAGCCCCAGGTCCTTCGGGCCGGTCCAGCTTATTTCCTGCATATTGCCGCTGGCGGGGTCGGTAGGGATAGGCGAGATCTCGTACACGGTGCCGGAGGAAGTTCCGACGGCGCCCAGGTAGCCGGGGCAGCCGGCGCGGTGCAGCGCGTCGTATTTCAGCAGCACCTTGCCGCTGGCGGCGTCGACATAGTAGACCCAGAGCCCGTTATTGCGGGCCCTTATCTTCCAGGCCAGCCGGCGCTCTCCTGACTCTTCGTCGGGGAAAACGACCAGCTCGACCCTGGTGGCGGGCAGCGGGCGCCCCAGGTCGGCCGCGGCGGCCATGACGGCGGCGCTTTCGGAGACCGCCGGGGCCGGGAAGGAGCCCAGGTCCGGCTCGAACTTGGCCTGGTAGCCCGTCACCCTGCCTTCGGCGGAAACATGCACCCTCGCGTAGGCGAACTCCACGGGGATGCCGTCCTTGTACTGCTGGTACTGCAGATGCGTCACCCCCAGAAATTCTTTCTTGTTGACCAGGCGCAGCGCCTGCGGGTCCGCCTTAAGGAGGTCCTTATTATCGTTTAGGAAGGCGGCCGCGGCCTGCTCGGGAGTACCCCCGTAGCGTATGCCCTCGCCGCCGGTGACGGCCTCGGGCAGGGCGGTGCGGGGGCTGTAGCGCACCTTCCAGGCGCTGCCGTGGCGGGAGGTGAATTTGCGGAAAGCCTCGCGCACCCCGGGGGCGGGCATCCGGCGCATCTTCCTTATAGAGTCCGAAAGCGGCGAGATCTTTTTCGCGGACGCGGCCGAGACCTCCCCCAGGGGGGCCAGGAGCAGCAGGGCTGCGCAAAGGGCGGCGGTCTTGGTCATAAGTCGCGTCATTTCCGGGAGAATCTCCTGATGATCTGCAGGGCCGAGGCAAGTTTAACCTGCACGCTGACGTCGTCCAGGGCCGCCGCGAGCAGGGGCACGGCGTCGTCGTCCGTGAATGCGGCTATGACATCGAGGGCCTCGAGCTTGATCTCGGGGCTGGCCGCGGACATG
This sequence comes from uncultured Elusimicrobiaceae bacterium, assembly GCA_964435105.1. Lineage (GTDB taxonomy): Bacteria > Elusimicrobiota > Elusimicrobia > Elusimicrobiales > UBA9959 > UBA9959. The sequence goes on along the minus strand of CAYSYJ010000101.1, from coordinate 3,830 downwards.
GCCGAGCGGGCGGTGTTCAGGTCCGGGGTCGCCCCGTTCGTCACCAGCCCCTTCTGGGCGGTGATCTTAAGCCTGATGTCGGAAGTGGAGGCCGCCATGGCCTCCAGCTTGGCCCGGGCCCGGCTGTCCTTTATGGCGGCGAGGGCGGAGGCCGCCTTGTGCTTGATCGTGGGATTTTCCTCGTCGGCAAGCTTGAGGAGTTCTTCCAGGGCGGCCTTGCGCCCGGGGTTGCATTTCAGGGCGTCCAGGGCGGCCATCTTTACGCGGACCGACTTCTCGGTCCGGAGCAGTTCGGTCAGCGGAGAGGCCGAGGCTTCGGAGCAGACCTTGCCCATGGTAAGGGCTCCCTCGTAGCGCAGGGCCTCGTCCTCCGAGGCCAGGGCGTCGGAGAACTGTGCCAGTTCGTCGTCGTAGCCTACGCGGGCCAGCTCCCGGGCGGCGGCGTCCCGGATAGTGCCGTAATTGTCGTTCTTCAGGGCGTAAAGCAGCTCCGCGGCCTTTTTCCCCTTCATGGCCGCGACGGCCTCCATGGCGCGCTCGCGGATCTTGTTCTGGGAGATCACCTTGAGCTCGACCAGCGGGGCGTTGGTCACCGGTATGGGGCCCTGCGCCGGCAGGTCGTTGATCATGGCGTAAAGCGTCTTTACCCCGGCCGGGCTGCCCAGCTCCCAGAGGGCGCGGGCCGCCGCGATGCGGACATACTTGTCCTTGTCCTGCAGCAGCCGCTTGAGCATGCCCGAAGCGGAGGGGTTGCCGGCCGCGCCGAGTATCTCGGCGGCCTGGGCGCGGATCTCCGGGTCCCCGCTCTTGAGGTGCTCCACCACCAGGGCGAGGGCCTTGCGCCCCAGCTCCGGGCGCGACGCGTCCTGCGCCGCGCAGAAGCAGGGCGCGAGCAGCAGTGCAAGAACGAGCGCTTTGACCGCCATATATCTAGATTCTATCTTTCCGGTATTTGCGTTAAGGTTAACTTTTGGTTACAAATTCGTTACGGGGCTCCCCCCCGCCCGGGTGGCGCGGATGCCCCCGCAACTCGTGCCCTCTGCAGGACCCGGTCACGGCTCTCTCGCCGGCCGCCGCCGGCTCGAGGCCGCGACCCCGGCTCGGCGCTGCGGCCCCCTGGCCTCGCGCCTCCGCCTTTCGAGCCCTGGCGCGGGCCATGATTATGGCCCGCTCAGAGGGCCCTCGTAAACTCGTGCCCTCTGCAGGACTCGAACCTGCAACCTGCCGCTTCGAAGGCGGATGCTCTATCCAGTTGAGCTAAGAGGGCCTCTGTCGCACCCCGCACAAAGTGCGGGGCGGGCTGCCGCCCGGCCTTCGTCGGCCGGGTGCTTCACAGGGGGAACCTAAGGTTCCCCATTTCATCGTCGCTGCGCCGTCGCCTTGAAGCTCCGGCTCCGCTGAACCCCTCCTAAAAGGAAGTCCTGGCGGTTGTGGAGCGCCGCCCGATTATTATAGAATTTATTTAATCGCGGCCCCAATAAGGCCGCTGAATTTTCCCGTAAAGCACGAAGCTAAGGAGTCTAAAATGGGCGGACATTCACACTGGGCGGGCATCAAGCACAAGAAGGCCATAACCGACGCGAAGCGCGGCAAGGTCTGGACCAAGATCATCAAGGAGATCACCATCGCGGCCCGCACCGGCGGCGGCAAGCCCGAGGATAATCCCCGCCTGCGCAAGGCCATAGACGACGCCAAGGCCGCCAACATGCCGCTCGACAACGTCAAGCGCGCCGTCATGCGCGGCACCGGCCAGGAGCCCGGCGTCGTTTACGAGGAAATGGTCTACGAGGGCTACGGCCCCGGCGGCATCGCCGTCATCATCAATATCACCACCGACAGCAAGAACCGCGCCGCCAGCGAGATCCGCAAGATCCTCGACAGCCACGGCGGGAATATGGGCTCGGCCGGCTGCGTGGGCTGGATGTTCGAACAGAAGGGCTACATTTCCGTGCCCAAGGCCGACGCCAAGGAGGACGAGCTGATGAACCTCGCCCTCGAGGTCGGCGCCGAGGATTTCCGCTCTCCCGACGGAGAAGAGTTCGAGATCATCACCGCCCCCCAGGATTTCGAGGCCGTCAAGGCCAAGCTCCAGGAAAAAAAGGTCCCGCTCGGCACCGCCGAGGTCACGATGCTGCCCAAGAACGAGGTCAATATCGGCGAGGACAAGGCCAAGCAGGTGCTCGACCTGATGGAGGAGCTGGAGGACCACGACGACGTGCAGAAGGTCTACTCCAACTTCAACATCCCCGAGGACATACTGGCCAAGCTGGAGAAATAAGCGGCGTGAGGATACTTGGGATAGACCCCGGGCTGGACAGGACCGGCTGGGCCGTACTGGAAAAGGACGGCCCGGCGCCCCCCTCTCTGGCCGCTTCCGGGCTCATCCACACTCCCAAGAACACCCCCCTCGAAAAACGCCTGGCGGCCATCTACGACGCTTTCTGCGCCCTGATCGCCGAGCATCGCCCGGCGGAGGCCGCCATAGAGGAAGTGTTCTTCTCCAAGCGCGCCGACACCCAGGCCAATACCACCCACGCCCGCGGCGTGATCCTGCTCGCCTGCGAGAAGAATTCCCTGCCTATCAGCGCCTATAACCCGCGCGTGATAAAGAAGACCGTCTCCGGCAGCGGCACCGCCGAGAAGCGGCAGATACAGCGCGTGGTGCAGATCTCCCTCAACCTGGCCTCCGTGCCGGAGCCCGACGACGTGGCCGACGCCATGGCGGCCGGGCTCTGCCACCTGCGCCTGGCGCCTTTCTCGCGGGCCGTGGCGGCCGCGAAGGCCAGGGCGGGGCTGGCATGATCGCCTACCTGCGCGGCACCGTGGTGGCCAAGAACGCCGAAAGCGCCGTCATCGAGACCGCCGGAGTGGGCTACGAGGTCTTCTTCTGCGAGCCCTCGCTGGAAGCCCTGCCCCCCGAGGGCTCCCAGGCCTCGGTGTTCATTGCCGAATCCATCAGCATGTACGGCGGCACCGCCCTTTACGGTTTCCTGACGCGCGACGAGAAACTCCTCTTCGACCTGCTGCGCGACGCCGTGCCCAATACCGGCGCCAAGAAGGCCATGGACTACCTCGGCAAGGCGGTAAAATCGCTGCCCGATTTCACCCGCGCCGTTGCCGCCAAGGACGCCAAGCCGCTTACCGCCATCTTCGGCTTCACCGCCAAGACGGCCGAAAAGCTCATAACCGCCCTCAAGGACAAGCTGCCGGCCTCCGGCCTGGCCGTTCCCGCCGGCCCGCAGGGCGCCGCCGCCGCGGCCTATACGCAGGCCATGAGCGCGCTTACGGGGCTCGGTTTCCGGGCTTCCGAGGCCCGCGCCGCGCTGGAGGAAGCCGCGGCCGAGGCCGGTCCCAAGGCCGGCGCCGAAGCCATCATCCGCCTGGCGCTTAAACGCCTCTCCCCCAAATGACCAACAAAGAAATACTTTCAGCCCGCCCCGGGCCCGACGACGCCGGCCGCCTCGAGTCCGCCCTGCGCCCCACCTGCCTCGACGAGTTCGTGGGCCAGGCCCGCCTCAAGGAGAACCTGAAAGTTTTCATCCAGGCCGCCCGCGGCCGCAAGGAGCCGCTGGACCACTGTCTTTTCTACTCCCCCCCGGGCCTCGGCAAGACCACCCTTTCCCATATCCTCGCCCGCGAGATGGGCGTGAACATCAAGGTCACCTCCGGCCCCGTGCTGTCCAAGCCCGGCGACCTCGCCGCCATGCTCACCACGGAGCTGGCCGAGGGCGACATCCTCTTTATCGACGAGATCCACCGCTTGAACGCGGCGGTGGAGGAAGCCCTCTACCCGGTGATGGAGGATTTCCTGTTCTTCATCAATACCGGCC
>CAYSYJ010000100.1:0-8531 GCA_964435105.1 uncultured Elusimicrobiaceae bacterium | reverse complement strand
CGCTGGTGGACGTGCATGACGGCGCCGCCACGATGCGCGTGGTCTGCGGCGCCAAGAACATCGCCGTCGGCCAGAAGATCCCTTTCGCCAAGGTGGGCGCGCAGCTGGCCGAGGGCGAGCTGAAGAAGGCCAAGATCCGCGGCGTCGAGAGCGAGGGCATGATCTGCTCCGCCGGGGAACTCGGCCTCGATGGCTACGACAATACCGGCATCCTGGTGCTGCCCGATACCGCGCAGGTGGGCGCGGACGCGGCCACCCTTTTCCCGAAAGCCGACTACCTGCTCGAGATAGAGATGCTGCCGAACCTCGGCTACTGCCTTTCCCATTACGCCATCGCCCGCGAGCTCTGCCTTTTCTACGGCCTGAAGTTCCGGGAGCCCGCCGTGCCCGCGCTGGACAACCCGGCCGTCGCCGTGCCGGTGGAAGTGAAGGTCCCGGACCTGTGCCTGCGCTACGGCGCCATCGTGCTGAAAGGCGTGAAAGGCGCCAGGACCCCGGAGTGGATGGCCGCGCGCCTGCGCGCGATGGGTTCCAATCCCAAGGGGAACCTCCTTATCGACGGTTCCAACTACGTGATGTACGAGCTCGGCCAGCCGACGCATTGTTTCGACATAGCCCGGCTCGGCGGCCCCAAGATCCTGGTCCGCAAGGCGCTGCCCGGCGAGATGCTCAAGACACTCGACGGCCAGGACCTCAAACTGGACCCCGGCATGATGGTGATAGCCGACTCCTCCAGGCCCGTGGCCCTCGCCGGCGTGATGGGCGGCGCCGAGACCGCCGTTTCAGACGGCACCGACGCCGTGCTGATAGAATCCGCCAAGTTCAAGCCCTCCAATGTGCGCCTGGCCTCCAAAGCCAGCGGCATCAAGAGCGAATCCTCTTACCGCTTCGAGCGCGGCGTGGACTCCGAGCTGCCGCTCAAGGCCGCCCGCCGCCTGGCCGCGCTGATACTCGAGGCCGCGCCCGGCGCCCGGGTGGAGCAGGTCTCCGACGCCTACCCGGTCAGGTACCAGCCGCCGGTGATAGAGGTATCCCCGGAGAAGATCAACGCTATACTGGGCACCGGCCTGGCCGACAGCGTGATATACGGCTGCCTCAAGTCCTTCCAGCCGGACCTGAAGGATTCCAAGCCCTGGAAGTTCACGGTGCCGTCCTATCGCACCGAACTGGAGAGCGTCTACGACGTGGCCGAGGAAGTGGCCCGCTACGTGGGCTACGACGTGATCCCGTCGGTGTCGGCCATGCCCATGCGGCCTTCCACCCTGACGCCGCAGTGGACGGCCCTCTCCGAGCTCAAGGCCGCGCTGGCCGGGCTCGGTTTCAACGAGGCCTATAATTACGATTTCGTCTCTGCGAAAGAGCTCAAGGTCTGCGGCACGGCGCCCGAGGCCGCGCTGGAGGTCAAGAACCCGCTGTCCGCCGACTTCCAGTACATGCGCCCGACGCTGCTGCCCGGCCTGCTCAAGACCCTGCGCTATAACCTCAACCGCGGGCGCGAGACCGTGCTGGTCTTCGAATGCGGCACCGCCTATGCCCGCCGCGACGCCGGCAAGGCCGAAGAGGTCTACTGCTCCGGCCTGATGTACGGCGAGTTCCCCGAGGGCGGCTCCTGGCAGGGCGGTTCGGCCAAAGCCGGTTTCTACCATCTCAAGGGCGTCATGAGCCGGCTCTTCGCCGGCAAAGGCGGCTTCCGTTACGAGAATCCGAAAAAAGCCCCGGCCTATTTCCAGCCGGGCCTGTGCCTGGAGATGCGGCTCGGCGCTTCCGCGGCCGGCCGCCTGGGCAGGCTTTCCCGCGAGGCGGCCGCCGCGGCCGACCTCAAGGACGACGCCGTCTTCCTATTCGAGATACCTCTCTCCTGCCTGGCCCAGGCCGGCAAGACCGAGTTCTGGCAGAAGATCTCCAAGGTCAAGCCCGTCTCGGCCTTCCCGCAGAACTGGCGCGACCTCTCCATAGTGCTGGAAGAGCGCCACGGGTGGGGCGAGATAGAGCGCGCCTTCTCCGGCGTGCAGGACCTCGCGAGCGCCCGCCTGGTGGACGTCTACAAGGGCAAGAACATCCCCGCCGGGCAGCGCAGCCTGACCATCCGCTTCACCTTCTCCTCGATGGAGAAGACCCTGAACGACGCCGAGGTAGGCGCCAGGATGACCTCCATCCAGGAAAAACTGGCTAAGAACTTCGGGGCCAGGCTCCGCGCATGAAGCGCAAGCTGAGCGGCGTCTGCTCCAAGTCCGTCACTTTCTCCGTGGCTGCCGGCAGGCTCAAGGGCGTCAAATTCCACAAGGGGTGTCCCGGCAACCTGACGGCGCTGGCCCTGCTCCTGGAGGGTATGCCCGTGCGCTCGGCGGTGAAAAAGCTGAAGGGCATCACCTGCGGGGACAAGGCCACTTCCTGTTCCGACCAGCTGGCGAGGGTGCTGGAGAAGCTGGCCGGGAAAGCCTGAGAAAAGGCGGCGCACCGACCAGGCCGGGCTTGCCCGGCCTTTTTTTGGCCTTGCCGCGGCAAAAGGCATTTGCTAGAAATACCGGGGGGACCGATATGAAAACTCGAAAGATCAAGGCCGTGCTGGAAGGCGAAGAGGTTATGGAGGGGGCGGGGGTGCGGCTGCGCCGGATCTTCGGCTTCGGCGATACCTCGCTGACCGACCCTTTCCTGCTGCTCGACCATTTCGGTTCCAAGGACCCGGCCGACTATATCGCCGGCTTCCCCTGGCACCCGCACCGCGGCATCGAGACCGTGACCTATATGCTGGAAGGTATCGTGGAGCACGGCGACTCGCTGGGCAATACCGGCGTGATACGCAACGGGCAGGTGCAGTGGATGACGGCCGGCTCCGGCATAGTGCACCAGGAGATGCCGCGGGCCTACGAGGGCGAGATGCGCGGCTTCCAGCTGTGGACCAACCTGCCGAAGGCGCACAAGATGACCCGGCCGCGCTACCGCGACATCCGGGCCGACGCCATACCGGAGGCCAAGGGGCCAGGCTGGAGCATGAAGGTGATCTGCGGCGAGTACGCCGGCGTGAAAGGGGCAGCGCAGGAGATCATAATAGACCCCTGGCTTTTAGACGTGCGTATTGAGCCCGGCGCGGCCGCTTACCTGAAGACCCGGCCGGAGGATAAGGTGCTCTGCTATGTTTTCGAAGGCGGCGGCCGCCTGGACAAAGGCGATGAATTGAAGCCGGGCCAGCTGGCGGTGATGACGGAGGGGGAGGTCCTGCATTGCGAGGCGGGCCCGGGCGGGTTCCGCTTCATGCTGGCGGCCGGCAAGCCGCTGGGCGAGCCGGTGGCCTGGCGCGGCCCCATAGTGATGAACACCGACGCGGAACTGCGCACCGCTTTCGAGGAATACAGGAAAGGCACTTTTATCAAAAAATAAGATGAGGGAAACTTCTTTGTTCTTCGGGCTGTTCGTCGCCGTCAGCGGGGCGTTGCTGGTTTTCCTCTCCCCGCCGGGGCTGGGCACCGGCGCGCTGGGCGCGGGTTTCTGCTGCGCCGGCTGCCTGCTGGTAGGCGTCTGGTATTACCTGGGCCAGGACGTACCCCGCCGGCAGAACACCGTCAGGTCGCTGGTTTTCCTGGCGGGGGCGGCGGCCGCTTTTTCAGGCTTCGTCGCGGTGATGGTCTACCTGGGCGAGAAAGAGCGGCCCGGCGCCCTCCTCTCCTCCATACTTGGCTACGCGGGCATGGCCGGCGGCGTGCTGGCCATGATCTACGGCTTCCGCTACCACATCAACTCCGACCTGCTCCAGCTGGCGGCGGAGATAGGCTTCGCCCCGGCCGACAGCGGGCTGACCAGGCCCGACGGCCGCTATGACCTGAGGGGAACCGTGAACGGGGTGGAGGTGCTCCTGGACGGGTCCACCTACGAGGCGACCAGGAACAACCGGCATTCAATAGCTTTGGACGTGCGCTGCAGGGTGGCCAATACCGCCGGCGTGCGGGTGGCCGCCTACCCCGGCGGGCTCGGCGGGAGGCCGCTCAAGGCCCTGCCGCCAAGCGTGGAACATGTCCCCTACTGGGACTGGCACAGCGTGCATTCCGAGCCGCCGGACGCGGCCGAGCGCCTGCTGGCCGGCGCCCGCTCCATTCCCAACACCGTTTTCCAGGACAAGTACGGCTTCAAATTCCTGGAGATAAACGGCAACGAGCTTACCTGCACTTTCGGGCGGGAGGGTTACTTCACGGCGCAGTATCTCAGGGCCATCGTCACGCAGGCGGCCGCCCTGGCCGCCAAGGTCGCCTGAACCCCTCCCGGCGGAAAAAAAGAACCCCGCCTGGGCGGGGTTCTTCTTTTTAAGCCGGACCTCTTAAAAGGCGATCTGGCGGCTGAGCTGCTCGGAAGGGGCCGGGACCTCTTCCACGGCCATGTCCAGCAGGTCGGGGGCGGACTTGGTGGCGCCGATGGCCGGCACGTACTTCTGGAACTTCTCCACCTTGGTCACGGCTTCGCCCTTACCCTCGTTCTGGCCGATCTTGTACTGCACCTTGCAGCCCTGGGGGCTGTCCACGAAGTCGGTGCCGCCGCGCACCAGGATGCCCTCGATCTTGTTGGTGGCCGCGTTGAAGACCGCGCTGCCGGAGTTGCCGCCGAAGGTGTCCAGGTCGGTGAGGAAGAAGGCGCGCGGTTTATTGTCGCGCACGCTGCCGTTGCCGGTGACCTTGAGGGGCAGGCCCACGGGGTGGCCTATCACGAAGACCTTGGCGCCGTTGCCGATGTCGCCGCCGCGGTTGAGCTCGAGCGGCTTGCGGCCGGTCACTTTGCGGTCCAGCTGCACCACGGCGAAGTCGGGGCCCGCCTTGTTGAGGAGGGCGCCGATGATGGCAATGCCGGTGCCGATGATGCCGGAGCCCTGCTTGTCCAGGTCGCGCTTGATGATGCGCTTGCAGCCGTAGACGTCGGAGGGTTTGGTGGTCGTGACCGGGGCGGAGCCGCCGGCCTTGGAGATGTTGTAGCCGAAGACGAACTTGGTGTCGGCGCACGAGGCTTCGTCGGTGATGCAGTGATCGGCGGTGAGGACTATGTCCTCGCCGATTAGGGTGCCGGAGCAGAAGGCGCCGATGGGCTGTTCGCGGAACTTCTCGCCCGGGCAGAGGTTAAGGGCGTCGCCGAAGCTGATGGTCGCCAGCATCACGTTCCCGTTGAGCTCCTTGACCTGCTTGGAGGGCCACAGCGAGACCACGGAATCGGCCAGGCGCTGCATGGGGGCCGGGGCCTCGAAATAATCCAGGCGGTCGTCCGCGCCGTAGATGCTCCTGCCGGCAAAAGCCGCGGCCGGGATGAAGAGGGCCGCGGTGAGTAGGGAAACGGATTTAAACAGTTTGTTCATTGAACCTCCGGTATTTTGTCCGCCTATATATTATTCCTTCTTAAAGGAGGGCGCACAAAGGTCCAAGGACCTCTAATTTGGCGGCCCAAGGACCCCCTGCCTTTTGGGCCCAAAGGAAAACCCCCGGCCTTGGGGGCCGGGGGTTCTCCCTGTCCGGGCCTGGCCGCCGTCAGGCGGGCTTGGCCGGCAGGCCGGCCTCCTTCTCGAGCGCCGCCCTGGCGGAGGAAGCCTCCTTCTCCAGGTCGGCCAGCAGTTCGGGCGCGCAGCCCAGTTCCTTGTCACGGCCGGCCTGCTCCAGCAGCAGGCAGATCTTCTGCACCCTCCTGGCGCCCACATTGCCGCTGCTGCCCTTGAGCGCGTGGGCGGCCTGGCGCAGGGCATCCGGGTCGCCGGCCCGGACCGCGTCCGCGATCGCTTTCAGCCTGCCGGGCAGGTCGCCCAGGTAGGCGTTGGCCAGTTCCGCCATGAAGCCCGGGTTGCCGGGGCCGGCCAGGTCCTTCAGGTCCTTCAGCACGGAGGCGTCCATGGAGGTGTCCCAGCGGGCGAGGTTCTCGGCCAGGCTTTCTATGCGCACCGGTTTGGGGATATAGCCGTCCATGCCGGCCGCGAGGCAGCGCTCCCTGTCGCCCTGCAGGGCGTTGGCGGTCATGGCCACTATGGGCAGCCGGTGGCCGTCGTCCTCGCCCTTGCGGATCTCGGCCGTGGCCTGGAAACCGTCCATCTCCGGCATCTGGCAGTCCATCAGCACCAGGTCGTAGGGGCGCCGCTTGAGCGCCTCCAGCACCTCCAGGCCGTTGGCCGCCACGTCAGCCTCGTAGCCCAGTTTTTCCAGCTGTTTGAGGGTAACTTTCTGGTTGACTATATTATCCTCCGCCACGAGCACCCGGAAATATTTCCGGGCCTCGGCCTGGGGGGCGGGGGCCGCGGCATTATCCGCCGCGACCGCCGCGCCGAGGGCCTGTGAGATCTTCCTCAGCAGGGCCTTTGGGCGTACCGGCTTGGGCAGGCAGGCGTAGATGCCGGCCGCGTCCAGTTCCGGCTGCCGGATCTCGTGGCCCAGGGAGGTCATCATCACTTTCCTGACCCCCGCCAGCGCGGGATCGTCCTTCATCGCGGCGCCCAGCATAAGCCCGTCCATGCCCGGCATCTGCATGTCCAGCACGGCCAGGCGGAAAGGATCTTTCCCGGCGGCTTCCCGGCGCAGGATCTCCAGCGCCTCCGGGCCGGAGACGGCCTCCTCGGGGCGCAGCCGCCAGACCCGCAGGTAGTTGCGTACGATCTCGCGGTTGGCCGCGTTGTCGTCCACCACAAGGGCGCGGACACCGGCCACGTCGGCCGCTACCGGCTCCGGGGCCGGGGCGGCGGCGGGTACGCCCAGGGGTAGAGTGAACCAGAAAGAGGAGCCTTTGCCGTGCTCGCTCTCCAGGCCTATCTCGCCGCCCATCAGCTCCACGAGCTTCTTTGAGATGGAGAGGCCAAGCCCCGTGCCGCCGTATTTGCGGGTGGTGGAGGCGTCGGCCTGGGTAAAGACCTGGAAGAGGTTCTTCTGGGCCTGAGCGGGGATGCCTATGCCGGTGTCCCGGACCTCGAACCTTATCAGCGCGGTTCCGCCTTCCTCGCGGAGCTTGGAGGCGCGCAGCACCACTTCCACTTTTTCCGTGAACTTGACCGCGTTGCCCAGCAGGTTGAGCAGCACCTGGCGCAGCCGGCCCTGGTCCCCGTTCAGCAGCGGGGGGACGCTTTCCTCTATGAAATACGCGAGTTCTATCCCCTTGGCCTGGGCGCGCGGGGCCAGCAGGTCGGCCGTGGTCTCGATGGTGTCGCGCAGGCTGAAATCCAGGTTCTCTATGTGCAGCTTGCCGGATTCTATCTTGGAGAAATCCAGGATGTCGTTTATGATGTCCAGCAGGGCCTCGCCCGCCCCGTTGACGGTCTTTACATAGTCGCGCTGCTGCGGGGTGAGCTGGGAGTCCAGCAGCAGGCCGGTCATGCCTATAATGGCGTTCATCGGCGTGCGGATCTCGTGGCTCATATTGGCCAGGAATTCGGATTTAAGGCGGGCCAGTTCCACCGCCGCGTCGCGCGCTTTCTCCGTTTCCTTCTGCGCCAGGATGTGGTCGGTGATGTCCATCTTGACCGCCACGAAGCTGGTGATATTGCCGTGCGGGTCCTTGACCGGGGAGATGGAGGCGTGCTCCCAGAAAAGTTCGCCGCTCTTCTTGCGGTTCAGGAGTTCCCCCTGCCAGACCTTGCCGGCCAGCAGGGTGTCCCACATGTTTTTGTAGACGGCCTTGGGGGTATTGCCCGAGGCCATGATCTTCGGGTCCTTGCCCAGCAGTTCGCGCTCGGTGTAGCCCGTCAATTCTAAGAATTTCGGATTGGCGTATTCTATCCTCGCGCTCTTGTCGGTGATAACTATGGAGGTGGGGCTGGCCTTGATCGCGGCCGAGAGCTTGCGCATCCTGAGCTGCGAGCTGCGCCTGGCGCTGATATCTATGGCGATGCCGAGGTAGCCGGTAAGGCGGCCGGCATGGTCCTTGATGCCCGTCACCACCAGCTCCACGGGGAAATGCCGGCCGTCCTTCCTTACATAGGTCCATTCCCGGTTCTCGAAATTGCCCTGCTGCAGGGCCTCCGTGAAAACGCCGAAACCTTTTATCTCCCTGCCCAGCCTTTCGGTGAGCTCCCGGCCGCGGGCCTCCACTTCCTCGCGCAGGTGCAGGGCTTCCGGGGTGGCTTTGCCGACCAGCTCCCCGGACTTGTAGCCCAGCATCCGCTCCGCGCCGGAATTCAAGAGGGTTATGGTGCCTTTCAGGTCCGTGGCGATTATCGAGATCTGGTTCGCCGCGTTCAGCACGCTGTTCAGGCGGGCGTTGACGTCGGCCAGGTCCTCCTTGGCCAGGCGGTGGCGGCGGGAGACGTAGACGGCCACCCAAAGCGAGCCGGCAAGCACGAGCAACAGCAGCAGGGAAAAAGCGGTCAGCAGCATATCGCTCTGGGTGCGCCGCGCCCGCGCCGACATCTCTAAGGTCTCCATGTCGCGCCTTTCATCGGCCTGCAGGCTCCGGATTATCTTCTCTATACTGTTGGTCCGCAGCATGCCGGAGCCGGTCATGCTCCTGAGGCGGGTGGAGGAGGGGCCCTTTACGCGGCGCTCCACTATTAAGGCGTCCAATTGGGCGCGCCTTTCCTTGAGCTGCGA
>CAYSYJ010000099.1:0-8568 GCA_964435105.1 uncultured Elusimicrobiaceae bacterium | reverse complement strand
GTGAAGGTCCACACCAAAGTGGTGGAAGGCGACAGCGAGCGCATCCAGATCTTCGACGGCGTCGTTATCGCCCGGCGCGGCAGCGGCATCTCCGAGAGCTTCACCGTGCGCAAGATCTCCTACGGCGTGGGAGTGGAGCGCGTGTTCCCCCTGCATTCCCCCCGCATCGAGAAGATCGAAGTGGTGAAGACCGGCAAGGTGCGCCGCTCCAAGATCTACTACCTCCGCGGGCTGGCCGGCAAGGCCGCCAGGCTCGAGGAAGTGGAGCAGCAGGAAGCGGCCCCGGCCCCGGAACAGCCCAAGGCCGAACCCGCCGGTAAGTAAGCCGGCCGCGGACCCGGCGCCTCCAGGCGCCGGGACGGGCGGGACCCACCGTGCATCTCAGCGATTTCGACGCAGAGATACTTGAGAACAGAAAACCGGCTTTCCTGGCGGGCGTAGACGAAGCCGGCCGCGGCCCATTGGCCGGCCCGGTCACCGCCTGCGCGGCGTGGGTGCCCCCTGCCGCGGTCCCCCTGATCTCCCCCCTCGTAGACGACAGCAAGAAACTTTCCGCGGCCCGCCGGGAGCGCGCCTTCGCCGCGATGCTCGCCGCCGGGGTGCGCTTCGGCTTCGGCTACGCGCTGCCCGCCGAGATCGACAGGGTCAATATCCTGGAAGCCACTTTCAACGCCATGGGCGCCGCCGCGCGGCGCCTTTTCCTTTATACCGGCGCCGACCCGCGCCGGGCGCTGGTGCTGGTGGACGGCCCGCACCGGATCAAGCGCCTGGACTGCGCGCAGGAGCCGGTGATAGGCGGGGACGCCAGGTCCCTCTCCGTCGCCGCGGCGAGCGTTTTCGCCAAGGTGCTGCGCGACCGCTGGATGGGCGTGCTGGACGGCCGCCACCCGGGCTACGGCCTGGCCGGCCACAAGGGTTACGGCACCGCCGCCCACCTGGAGGCGCTGCGGCGCCTGGGGCCCTCGCCGGAACACCGCCTGAGTTTCGCGCCGGTGCGCGGGGCCGCCGGGGCGCGCGCGTGAACGGCCGCGGCGCCGCCTACGAGGCGCAGGCCGCGGCTTACCTGGAGGCGGCCGGGTTCAGGATAGTCGACCGCAACTGGGCCTGCCCCATGGGCGAGCTGGACATAGTGGCGGAAAAAGGCGGCACGCTGGTTTTCGTCGAAGTGCGGGCCCGGTCCAACCCGGATTACGGGACCCCGGCCGAGAGCGTGACCCGATCCAAGCAGGCTAAACTGGTGAAAGCCGCGCAGGCCTATCTCAAGGCGCGGCGCCCGGGCGCGGAAAGCTACCGGTTCGACGTGATAGGCATAGTCCCCGGCCGCGAGCCGGAACATATAGAAGGCGCTTTCGACGCCGGGCCCGGCGGTTTCTGACCGGGGCCATCAAGGAGAGCAACATGGAATCCTCTGAAATACTGCTGAACGTGGAAAAGACCGCGGCCTGGCTCAAGAAGCTGGCCTCCGGCTTCAAGCCCCGGGCGGCCATAATCGCCGGTTCCGGCCTGGGCGCGGCGCTGCCGCGCCTGGAGGACAAGGTAGCCGTCTCCTACAAGGACATACCCGGCTTCCCCGTCACCACGGTAAAGGGCCACGCCGGAGAGATGCTCTTCGGCCGCATGGGCGGCCGCGACGTGGTCATGATGAAGGGCCGCTTCCACTACTACGAGGGGCGCCCGCTCTCCTTCATAGCTTTCCCTATCCGCGTGCTGGCGGCCCTCGGCGTGAAGGAGCTGTTCCTGACCGCGGCCGTGGGCTCGCTCAAGCCCGGCATCAAGCCCGGCCAGCTGGTGATCCTCAAGGACCATATCAACCTGATGGGTTCCAACCCGCTGATGGGCAACCACCACCCGGCTTTCGGCGAGATGTTCCCCGACATGAACGACCCTTACGACAAGGCGCTGCGCAAGGAGGCCGTGAAGCTGGCGAAGAAGGCGAAGGTACGGGCCGTGGAAGGCGTCTACACCGCCGTGACCGGCCCTTCCTACGAGACGCCGGCCGAGGTGAAGATGTACCGCATGCTCGGCGGCGACATCGCCGGCATGAGCGTGGTGCCCGAGACCATCGCCGCCCGCCAGCTCAAGCTGCGCGTGGCCGGCCTGTGCTGGGTCTCCAATTTCTGCAGCGGCATCTCCAAGCAGGTGCTGACCCACGAGGAGGTGCTGGCGCTGGGCGCCAAGGTCTCCGGCAAGATGCAGCAGATACTCGAAGGCCTGCTCAAGTCCAAGGCCATAAAAGGATAATATCATGAGGATGCTCGACCTTCTTCTCAAGAAACGCTCCGCCCTGGAGCACACCCCCGCCGAGATAGAGTTCATCGCCATGGGAGCGGCGGACGGCTCCATCCCCGATTACCAGCTCTCCGCCTGGCTGATGGCGGCCTTCCTGAACGGCCTGACCCCCGCCGAGACCGCCGCCCTGACCAAGGCCATGGCGCGCTCCGGCGACCGCCTGGACCTTTCCTCCATAAAGGGCATCAAGGTGGACAAGCATTCCACCGGCGGCGTGGGCGACGGCATTTCCATAGCCCTCGCGCCGATAGCCGCGGCCTGCGGCGTGGTGGTGCCCATGATGAGCGGCCGCGGCCTGGGCCACACCGGCGGCACGCTGGACAAGCTGGAGGCCATGAAGGGCTTCAAGGTGCGCCTCGCCCCGGAATACGTGGTGAAGCAGCTCAAGGCCACCGGCCTCTCCATGTTCGGCCAGACCGAGCGCCTGGCGCCCAGCGACAAGAAGCTCTACGCCCTGCGCGACGCGAGCTGCACCGTGGAAGCGCTGCCGCTGATAGTCGCCAGCATCCTCTCCAAGAAATACGCCGAGGACATCACCGGCCTGGTGATGGACGTGAAATACGGCAGCGGGGCCTTCCTCAAGGATTTCAAGAAGAGCCGCAAGCTCGCCGTGGCC
Source organism: uncultured Elusimicrobiaceae bacterium (assembly GCA_964435105.1). GTDB lineage: Bacteria > Elusimicrobiota > Elusimicrobia > Elusimicrobiales > UBA9959 > UBA9959. The sequence goes on along the minus strand of CAYSYJ010000099.1, from coordinate 5,663 downwards.
CTGATGAAGACCGCTAAGCTGCTCGGCATCCGCTGCGTGGCCGTGATGACCGCCATGAACGAGCCGCTGGGCGTCGCCATAGGCAACGGCATCGAGACCTCCGCCTGCGTCAGGATCCTGCGGGGCGAGAAGGGCCCGGAGGATTTCACGAAGGTGCTCGAGACCCTGGCCGGCTGGATGATACATTTGGGCGGCAAGGCCCGCAGCGCCGAGGAAGGCGCGGAGAAGGCCCGCCGGGCCATCGCCGACGGCAGCGCCCTGGAAAAGTTCCGCCTGATGGCCAAGTGGCAGGGCTCCGACCCGCGGGTGGCCGACGACCCCGACCGCCACATGCCCCTGGCGAAGCTTTCGAAGAGGATCCTGGCGAAGAAGGCCGGCTACCTCACCGCCATGGAAGCCCGCACCGTGGGCTTCGCCGCGGTGGCGCTGGGCGCCGGCCGCGCCAAGGCCGAGGACGCCGTGGATTTCGGCGCCGGGTTCATCCTGGCGAAGAAGCCCGGCGACCGGGTGAAGCCCGGCGACCTGATAGCCACCGCCTACGCCTCCTCCGCGCCGAAGCTGGCCGAGGGCGTGAAGATGTTCGAGTCGTCGCTCGCTTACGGGCCCAGGGCGCCCCGCAAGGAACCGCTGATCAGGGAGATCATCAGGTAACGGAGGCCGGATGAAGAACGTCCATATCTCGAAGCACCCGGTAGTGCTGGATAAGATCGCCAGGATGCGCGACAAGCGCACCAGCGTCGCCGATTTCCGGCGGCTGATGGGCGAGCTGGCGATGTTCCTCGCCCACGACGCTTTCCAGCACGCGCGGGTGCGCAAGGCCAGGGTGCGCACGCCCGTGGGCGTGGCGCAGGCCCAGAAGCTCGCCCACGACCTGGTGTTCGTGGCCATCCTGCGCGCGGGCCTCGGCATGGTGGACGGCCTGGTGAAGCTCTGCCCCGAGGCGAAGCTCGCCCATATCGGCATCTACCGCGACGAGGAGACCCTGAAGCCCGTTAAGTACTACGTGCGCCTGCCGGAGAACGTGGCCGACAGCCTGGTGGTCATCGCGGACCCCATGCTCGCCACCGGCGGCTCCGCCGTAGAGGCCGTGGAGATCATGAAGAGCCGCGGCGCCAAACATATCTGCTTCCTCTGCATGATCGCCTCGAAAGAGGGCATAAAGCGCCTGTCCTCCGCGCACCCGGAGATGCCGATCTACGTCGGGGCTGTGGACGATAAGCTCAACTCGCACGGCTACATAGTGCCCGGCCTCGGCGACGCCGGGGACCGGATGTTCGGCACCGCCTGACGGCGCCGGGCAGGCAAAAAGAAGGGGCGGCTCCGAAAGCCGCCCCTTCTTCTTTTGCGGGGAGCCCGTCAGCGCTTGGCGTGCGGGTCCGCCACGCGCTGCAGCGTGGGGTAGTCCAGGATCTTGATGGCCTTGGTCTCGCGCTTGATGATGCTGCGCTTCTCCAGGTCGGCCAGCGTGCGGACCACGGTCTCGAGCGCGAGGCCGGTGATCTCGGCGATCTCCGTGCGCTTGAGGCCGTGGATGGCCGGGTGCGCGGTGTCCTTGGTCTTGTAGGAGATGGCGTTGAGCAGGGCGCGGGCCACCTTGGAACGGGCCGGCTTGTAGGCGGTGTCCTTGAGCTTGAGCTGCAGGCCGCGCATCTCCGTGGCCACCTTTTGCAGGAAGAGCTTGTAGGTCTTCGGGTGTTCGTTGAGGAAATGCTCCAGGCTCTTCTTGTCCACGAAGGAGAGGATGGTGTCGCCCATGGCGCGGCTGTTGCAGAAATAGTCGTTCTCCGAGAAGAGCGCGATGTGGCCGAAGGTCTCGCCGGGATGGCGGATCCAGGTGATCATCTGCTGGCCCTTGGCGTCGGTGGAGAACACCTTGGCGCGGCCCTTGCAGACGGTGTAGACGCCCAGCGGCTGCTGGAATTCGTTGTAGATGCCTTCCTCGTCGGAAAATTTGCGGCCCAGCTTGGCGGCGTTCCAGGCCTTCTGGGCCTGCGCGTCGAGCTTGTTGTAAAAGCAGGAAGCCTTGAATCGGCAAACGGCGCAGTCGGGCGCCTGGTTCTTGGTGAATCTGTCCATTTCTGTTTTCCCCCACCCGAACTGTCGTCGGGTTCAACTAGATTATATCTTATTTCGGCCCCCCCCGTCATTTGATAGAATAGCAGCGGATGTTCAAGGACCTGAAAGCCCTCGGGAAGGAATCCCTAGTCTACGGCCTCTCCACCGTCGGGGCCCGCCTGCTCAATTTCCTGCTGATGCCGTTCTACACGCATTACCTGCTGCCGGCGGAGTACGGCGTGGTGGCGGCGGTCTTCTCCTATATCGCCTTCCTCAACATCGTCTACCATTACGGCCTGGACCAGGCCTATATGCGCCATTACGCCGACCGGGACCGGGCCTTCCCCGCCGCGCTGACCTGCCTGGCCGGCACCTCGCTGCTGCTGAGCGCGGCGCTGTGCCTGTTCCCCGGCTTCTGGGCGGGCGCCGCCGGCATAGGGCCGGAGAATTACCGGCTGGTCTGGTTCTCGGCGGCCATCCTAGCGCTGGACACGGCCACCATCATCCCTTTCGCGGACCTGCGCATGCGCCACAAGGCCCTGCGCTTCGCCGGCGTGAGAACGGCTTCGATAGCCCTGAACGTGCTGCTGAACATCGTCTTCCTCGCCCGGCTCGACCTGGGAGTGGAGGGCGTGTTCTGGGCCAACATAGTCTCTTCCGGCGCGGCCCTGCTGCTGCTGCTGCCCGAACTCTCCGCCTGGCGCCCGGCGCTGGACCGGGCGGTGCTGCGGGACCTGCTCGCTTTCGCCCTGCCGCTGCTGCCGGCGGGCCTGGGCTCCATGGCCGTGCAGGTGCTGGACCGGCCCATCATGCTGCGCCTCGCCGACCCGGCCGCGGTGGGCGTCTACCAGGCCAATTACAGGCTGGGCATCTTCATGATGATGGTCGTGACCATGTTCGACCAGGCCTGGCGGCCTTTCTTCATCGAGCGCTCCCACCAGCCCGGGGCTCCGGCGCTGTTCGCGCGGGTGCTTACCTGGTTCTCGCTCGGCGGCCTGGCTCTCTGGCTGGGACTCTCCTTCTTCATCGGGGACCTGGTGCGCCTGAAGGTGGCCGGCGTGCCGCTGATCCACCCGGATTACTGGCCGGGCCTCGCCATAGTGCCCGTGGTGCTGGCCGCCTACCTGCTCAACGGCGTCTACGTTAATTTCCTCGCCCCGGTCATCATCGCCAAGCGCACGGGGGCCATCCTCTCCGTCACGCTGGCCGGGGCCGCGGTGAGCATAGCCGGCAACTTCGCCCTGATACCCGCCTTCGGCCTGATGGGCGCGGCCTGGGCCGCGCTGGCCTCCTACCTGGTCATGGCGGCCCTCATGTACCTGCGCGGGCGCGAATTCTACGCCGTGCCTTACGAGTTCGGGCGCCTGGCCGGCGCGGCCGCCCTGGCCGCGGCCTGCGCCCTGCCGCCGCTGCTGCTGGCCCCCGCCGGCCTGCCGGGCCTGCTGCTGAAGGCCGCCTGCCTGGCCGCCTTCCCCGCCGCGGCCTGGCTGCTGGGCCTGATCTCCCCCGACGAGAAAGCGGCCGCCCGGCGCCTCCTGGCCGGCCAAAAGGCCGGCCCGTTTTAGGCCTTTCGCCCCTCCCGGCCCGCCGTTCAGTCCCTTATAATAGAGTCATGCTATCCAAAAGCCTGCTGCCGGGCCTGCTGCTTTTCTGCGCCCCGGCCCTCCCCGCCGCCGACTGGACGGTGATGTATTTCATCAACAGCAAGAACAACCTGGAGTTCTCCGGCCTGATGGACATGAACCAGCTGGAGCTGGTGGGCTCGACCGACAAGGTCAAGATCACCGCCGAGCTGGGCCGCGTCAACGGCCACGGCGAAGACGACGACCACGCCGACGGCGACTGGACCGGCGTGCGCCGCTACCTGGTGCGCAGGGACGCCGACACCTCCCGCATACTCTCCCCCGTGCTGGAGGACCGCGGCCGCGCCGACATGGGCTCCTGGAAGGAACTCGCCGATTTCATCCGCTGGTCAAAGGCCAATTACCCTGCCCGCCGCTACGCGCTGGTGCTCTGGGACCACGGCAACGGCTGGAAGCCGCTCAATTACGGCAACGCCGCCGCTTTCAATTCCCTGAAAGGATTTTCGCTGGACGACGAGACGGGCAACGAATTCTCGATCCCGCAGATGGCCGAGGCGCTGAGGGTTACCGGCGGTGTGGATTTCCTGATGCTGGACGGCTGCAATATGGCCATGGCCTCGGTGGCTTACGAGCTGCGCAAAGGCGCGGCGGCGCTGACCGCCTCCGAGGAGACCGAGCCCGGCATAGTGGTGCGCTACGCGCAGTTCTTGGGCCTGCTCAACGCCCGGCCGGGCATGGGCCCGGAGGAATTCGCGGCCAATACCGTGACCGCCTACCGCGACTATTTCCTGACCCAGCAGGGAGATAACGAGGGCGCGCCTGTGACGCAGAGCGCGCTGCGCCTCGCCCGGATGGACGAGTTCCGCCTCAAGGCGGACGCCTGGGCGCTGGCCGCCATTAAGGCGGACCCGGCCGCCCTGCGCAAGGCCAAGTACAAGGCCAAGATCTTCGGCGAGGACCCCGACTTCAAGGACCTTTACGACCTCGTCGGGCTGGTCTCTGAATACGCCGGCGACCCGGCCCTGAAGGCCCTGGGCGACGACCTGCGCCGCTTCCAGAAAGAAGAGCTGCTCATAGCCAACTGGGCGCAGGACGACCGCAGCCACGGCGTGTCGGTGTACGTGCCGGCGCGCGGCTACCTGACGCTTTACGACGGGCTCGCTTGGGCGCGCGACGGCGCTTGGGGCGAATTCGCCCGTTACATGGGCCTCTTGAGGTAAGTTTTATTTTTCCTGCTGCAGTTTGCCGAAGGCGGCCACGCCGAGGGCGGTAGTCGCCAGGCAGAAGGCCGCTATGGCCCCCAGGTCCGCCCAGACGCTGAAGTAGCCCTTCCCCAGCATTATTATCCGCATCAGGTCCACCGCGTAGGTGACCGGGTCTATCAGGCTGATGGCCCGGATATAGGGCGCCGCCCCGGCGAGGTCGAACAGCGCCCCGCTGAAGAAGAACAGCGGCCAGGTGAGGAAGCTCATGACCAGGCCGAATCCTTCCATCGATTTCATCTTCGCGCCGATGGTAAGGCCCATGTTGGTGATCATGTAGGCCACCGGCACGGCGGCGAGCAGGCATAAGAGCACCTGCAGCGGGCTCTGCGGCAGGATGAACAGGGCGCCGATGACCAGCAGCAGCAGGGTCTCGATCATCGACCCCAGCATGCCTCCCAGCGACTTGCCGAAGAACAGCGTGGCCCGCGAGATGGGCGCCGCCAGCACTTCTTTGAGGAAGTCCAGGCGCTTGTCCCAGATGATGTAGAGGCCGTAGGTGATCGACGTGAAGAGGATCACCATGGCCATGATGCCGGGGAAGATGTACTGCTGGTAGGTGAAGCCGGGCACCGGGCTCTGGCCCCCGGCCATGCCCTTGCCCATCACGAACAGGAACAGCAGGGGCGAGATGAGGATGGAGATGATGCGCTCCTTCTCGCGCAGGAAGATCTTGGCTTCGCGCAGCAGCAGGGCCCATACGGCGTTGAGGTTCATCGGCGCACCGCCTTGTTGACCGCTATCCTTTCGAAAATGCCCTCGG
>CAYSYJ010000098.1:0-8593 GCA_964435105.1 uncultured Elusimicrobiaceae bacterium | reverse complement strand
GCGGCGGCTTTTCCATGAGGACAAGACTATGATAAAGACAGTGATCAGGAAGGGCGCCTATTTTGACTCGGTGATGCTCATGCAGGCCGCCAGCGCCTTGCGCGCCATGCCCGGCGTGAAGGAATCGGCGGTGGTTATGGCCACTCCCGAGAACAAGGGCATCATAAAGGCCTCGGGCCTGCTGACGCCGGAGATACTGGCCGCCGGCGACAATGACCTGGCCATAGCCGTGAGCGCCGCGACCCTGGCCGCGGCCGAAGCCGCCATAGCCGCCGCCGAGCGGCTGCTCAACAAGAAACCGGCGGCCGCCGCCGCCGGGGACCGCAAGGCCGCCGGCCTGGACGACGCCGTGAAGGCCCTGCCGGGCGCGAACCTCGCCGTCATCTCGGTGGCCGGCCGCTTCGCCGGCGCCCTCGCCGCCGACTGCCTGGAAAAAGGGCTCAATGTCATGCTTTTCTCGGACAATGTGCCGCTGGAGACGGAGATCGCCCTCAAGAAGGCCGCCGTTAAAAAAGGCCTGCTGGTGATGGGGCCCGATTGCGGCACCGCCATCGTCAACGGGGCTCCCATAGCTTTCGCCAACGCCGTGCGCCGCGGCAATATCGGCGTGGTCGCCGCCTCCGGCACCGGCGCCCAGGAGGTAACCACGCTGGTTTCCAACGCCGGCGCCGGCATCTCCCAGTGCATAGGCACAGGCGGCCGCGACGTGAAGGCCGAGGTGGGAGCGCTGACCTTCCTCCAGGGCTTGAAGATGCTCGCCGAGGATCCCGGCACGGCCGTGATCCTGCTGGTCTCCAAGCCCCCCGCCCCCCCGGTGCTTAAAAAGGTCCTGGCCGAAGTGAAGCGGGTGCGCAAGCCCGTGGTGGCCGTTTTCTTGGGCGGCGAGATCAAGGAGAAGGTGAAAGAGAATTTCTACCCGGCGAAAACCCTGGAGGAGGCCGCTTTCAAGGCCGCCTGCCTGGGCAAGGGCCAGGAAGTCTCCAAGGCGAAGGAGATGATCTACGATATCCGCCTGGCCGAGGGCGAAGCCGCCAAGAAGGAGGCGGCGAAGAAGAAAAAAAGCCGCTTCATCCGCGGGCTGTTCTCCGGCGGCACTTTCGTGAGCGAGGCGCAGGTGATCCTGCCCGAGCTGGTCGGCGAGGTGCGCTCCAACGCGCCCCTCGACAAGAAATTGAAGCTGAAGAACTCCATGGAACTGCACGGCCACGCCGTGATAGACCTGGGCGAGGACGAGTTCACCGTGGGCCGCCCCCACCCGATGATAGACTTCTCGCTGCGCAACAAGCTGATAGTTTCCGAGGCGGCGAAGCCCGAAGTCTCGGTCCTGCTGCTGGACCTGGTGCTGGGTTACGGCGCCAACCTGCGGCCGCTCGAGGACCTGATGCCGGCGATAGTGGAGGCGTTCATCCAGAACAAGGAGCTTTCCGTCGTGGCGTCGGTCACCGGCACCGAGGCGGACCCGCAGGCCCGCTTCAAGGTGGTGAAGGCGCTGGAGGCCGCCGGGGTGCTGGTGATGCCTTCAAACGCCGGGGCCTGCCGCCTGGCAGGACAGATCGCGCGCCTGGCCGCGGGGAAGAGGTAAGACCATGAAACTTTTCGAGACCGAACTAAAAGTCGTGAATATCGGCCTGGAGTCCTTCCGCCAGGGGTTGAAGGATACCGGCGTGGCGAGCGTGCAGGCGCAGTTCAAGCCGCCGCTCGTGCAGGACCCGGCGCTTTTCGCCAAGGCCGCCAAACACGCGGCGAAGATCGAGAAGGCCAACCAGGCCGCCCTGGCCCGGGTGCTCGCGGCCAAACCGGCACTCGTCGGCATGGGCATAGCCCTCGACACCGTGCCCGGCATGCGCAAGGACCTGATCCTCCACGCCGGCCCCCCCGTGAAATGGGGCGACATGTGCGGCCCCATGCGCGGCGGCGTGATGGCCGCACTGATGTACGAGAAGCTGGCCAAAACCCCGGAAGAGGCCATTGCCCTGGCCGCGTCGGGAAAGATAAAGTTCGAGCCCTGCCACGAGCATAACGCCGTCGGCCCCATGGCCGGCATCATCTCCGCCTCCATGCCGGTGTTCATCGTCAAGAACGAGGAGCACGGCAACTACGCCTACGCCACGCAGAACGAGGGCCTGGGCAAGGTGCTGCGCTACGGCGCCTATTCCCCCGAGGTGATAGAGCGCCTGCGCTGGATGGAGAAGGTGCTCTACCCCGCGCTCAAGGACGGCATCGAATACCTTGGCCGCATCGACCTCAAGAGCATGGTGGCGCAGGCGCTGCACATGGGCGACGAGGTGCATAACCGCAACCGCGCCGGCACCTCGCTGCTCTATCGCGCCATCGCCCCTGCGGTGATCAATACCTGCAAGGACCCCGGCACGGCGGCCAAGGTGCTGGAATTCATCAACGGCAACGACCATTTCTTCCTGAACCTCTCCATGGCGCTGTCCAAGGCCTCGCTGGACGCCGGGCGCGGCGTGAAGGATTCCTCGCTCGTTACAGTGATGGCCCGCAACGGCACGGAGTTCGGCGTGCAGCTCTCGGGCACGGGCGGCAAGTGGTTCACGGGCCCCGCGCCGGTGCCGGACGCGCTTTACTTCCCCGGCTATACCAAGGCGGACGCCAATCCCGACATCGGGGACTCGGCCATCACGGAGACCAACGGGTTGGGCGGTTTCGCCATCGCGGCGGCGCCGGCCATAGTGCAGTTCGTGGGCGGCACCGCTTCCGACGCACTGAACTATACGCTGGCGATGTACGAGATCACGGCGGGCGAGAGCCCGATCTACAAGATCCCGTCACTGGATTTCCGCGGCACGCCCACGGGCATAGATGTGATAAAGGTGGCTAGGACCGGCATCCTGCCCTTCATCGATACCGGCGTGGCGCATAAGGACCCCGGCGTGGGCCAGGTGGGCGCCGGCGTGCTCAGCGCTCCGCCCGAGCCTTTCGCCCGGGCCTTCGAGCATTTCGCCAAGGGGCTGAAGTAATCCGCGTCTATGAAGCAATATTGCGCCGGCTGCAAGAATTGGCATGAACCGGACGTCCTGTGCGGGGACGTTACCGGGCAGATGCTGCGGGATATCGATGTCAGGCCCCGTAAGGGCGGAGGCACCGGCCAGCTTTCAGGCAGGACCATCCTTTTGATGCTCCTGGGTTTCGTCGCCGTCCTCCTCCTCGGCGGTATCCTCTCGTTCTTGTAGGCTAACTACCGGCCCCGTGGGGTCACGGTTTAGGCTCAACTTGGGTGAAACCAACTTTCTCTAAAACCTCCACCCTGGGAAATCTGTAGGTATACTGTTTGTGCATGCGGGCACAATGCTCAACATTTTTTTTCAGGCCTTCCCTATCGCATTTCTTGAAGTTGGCGGTTATTTCCCCGTATTCTCTCTTGGCCCTCTTGCAAACCTCCTTCGCTGTTTTTGAAGGATTAGTGCACACTATTGTCCCAATAGGAGAGTCCCAATAGTTAATTGCGTCGGCTAAAAACACAATGCCTTTCGCGTATCGAAAGTGCCAAAGCAATACTGAAACCGGATTCGCTGAAGTTGTAATCGCGATGTAGTAGGAGGTTGTGCTGTCGCGCTTTCTTTGCTCGATCCATGTGTAGTAGTAGTTCGTGGTAGGTAGGATCAAATCGGACTCCTCTACGGAGGCCGGGTCGAACTGTTTGCTCTGTGCGCATGCGCAGGCAGGCACAATCAAAAGCCCCAAAACAGCGGTTTTTATGAAAAGTATTTTCATGGTCGTGGATGCTCCTGCTTGATTGGTTGTTGAACGATTTTTGTCGCGATAGTTCTAAGAGCCATCGAAGCGTTTCTGCTGATGAATGGGTCTGATTGTCTTGAAAGTCCTGTCAGATATGGGATAGCGGCCGTGCTTTTCATCAAATCCCCTCGCTCTATGTTGTATAAAATAGGGCGGTGGACATCAATGGTTTGAAAGCGAAACCGCCGGCTTGGGGCCGGCGGTTTTAGATTGGCTGAGTGAACTGTCAGTTGCCGGGCTGGTATTCTGGCTCGGCGGGGACGGCGGCGGGCTGCCGCGCTTTCTTCGGCAGGGCGTTCCAGATCTTCATAGCCAGGAAGAAGCCGATGAGGGAGAAAGGCACCAGGAAGACGGGCCACATCCGCCAGTTGGCAGGGTCCTTGGCGAGCTCGCCCACCGGGGTGATATGGCCTATCACGATGGACTGCAGGCCCGTGCCCAGATACACCATGCCGTCCACGATGCCCGTTGCCGCGCCGGCGTTCTTGGCGCCGCCGAAGTCGGTGGTGGAAGTGCCGGACAGGATGCCGTGCACGCCGGTCACCGACATGGAGATGAGCATGGTGGCCGCGCCCGCCCACCACAGGTTGGCGCCCAGGGTCAGCGCCATCACGCCGGCGCTCGCGCCCATCACGCCGTAGAGGATGGCGGCCATGGGGCCGCGGCGGGACTGGAAGAGCTTGTCCGAGCACCAGCCGGTCAGGAAGGAGCCGGCCAGGCCCGTCAGCAGCAGCATCAGGCCCCAGTTGTTGGAGACCCAGAAGGTTTTTTTGAAGCCCAGCTCGGCGGCGTAGATGGGGTACCACTGCATGACGCCGTTGCGGATCACGCCGCTGCAGAACTCGATGCCGCAGACCACCAGCAGCACGGGGTGGGTCAGGATCTTAACGAAGACCTTCTTGACCGGCAGGCGCTCGCCGGAATCGGAGACCGACTCCTCGCCGGTGTCGAAGTCCTTGTAGCCGGCCTCGCCGGGGGTATTGCGCAGGAAGAAGAACATGATGAGCCAGAAGAGGGCCAGGAAGGCGGCCGGCACGAAGAAGAGCCACCAGTTCTGGTCCACCCCCGCTTTGCCGAGGCCGAAGACCGCAGCGAAGACCCTGGCCATCACGGAGGGCTCCGCGCCGGCCACGGCGCGGCTGGCCTCGGCCACGGCGAAGCCCCAGTCGAAGGCGAAGTACAGGCCGAAGGCGATCATCGCCCCGAAGATGGTGGAGAAGGTGCCGCGCTCGCGCACGTGGAACCAGGGCGCCTTGACGGTCACGATGGAGATGGCGCCGTAGCTCTGGAAGTGCATGTTCAGGGCGTAGAGCGCCATGAACGAGGAGAACACCGAGATCTGCCAGCCCCAGTTGGCCATGCCGTAGAGCGCGAGGCCCATCAGGAAGTTCACCAGCAGGGCGCCGCCGGTGCCGATAAGCATCGCCAGGCGCCCGCCCAGCTTGTCGGCGAGCGGCCCGGTGACCAGGAACGAGAGCGCGTACACCCAGGCGCCCACGGCGAAGATCTCTCCGAACTGCGCCTTGGTCATGAGCGCGTCGCCCATCACGCTCCTGGAGACCGTGAGGTTGTAGCGGCCCATGTAGAGGAAGGCGTAGGCGAAACCGAGAGGGATCCAGTTGAGGGCCCGGCGGAAGCGGTAGGCGGCGGAATGTTCAGGTGTGTGCATGCTGAAATTATAACTTTTAGCCCCCCGTCACGGGCCGCGCCGGCTGTAAAATCCGTGTAAAACCGGGCGGGAGGCGGATTTAGCGCTTGTATCGGGATAGCGGAATTGCTATTATAATTATAGAAGGTGGCTGTCGTACAGGCCGCTTTTTTTAATAATAGGCCCGATTTTTATGGACAAGTCAAAACTCGAGAGCGAAGTGGAAAAGGCGCTGGACGCCGCCGGTTTCGAACTGGTGGACCTCAAGCTCGCCAGCCATAACGGCAAGCCGCTCATCCAGGTCTTCACCGACAGGGAGAACGGCGGGATCAACCTGGACGACTGCGAAAAGCTCAGCGAGAAGGTCGGGGAATGCCTCGACGCCAACGATTTTTACCCCAACGGGTACTTCCTCGAGGTCGGCTCGGCCGGCATGGACCGCGTCCTCAGGAAGGAAAAGGATTTCAAACGCTTCACCGGCAAGCAGGTCAAGGTCCGCCTGAAGCTGCCGCTCAACGGCTCCCGGGTCTATTACGGGAACATAGAGGGCTTTGAGAACGGGCGGGTGCTCCTGTCCGGGGACCTAAAATTCAGCCTCGGGGATATCGACGAAGCCAGGCTTCACCCGGCCGACGACGAGATCTTCAAAAGGAAATAAAAGGGGTAAGACCAAAATGAGCAAGGAAAATAAATCGGAACTCTTACTGGCGCTGGAGCAGCTCGAGCGCGAGAAGAACATAAAGCGCGAGGACGTCTTCAAGACGATCACCGACTCGCTGGTGAGCGCGCTGCGCAAGTATTTCGGCAAGACCGCCCAGATCATGGCCGGCATCGACCCGGAGACCGGAGAAATGGCCGGCTTCCTGGTCAAGAAGGTGGCGGACCCCGTGGTGACCCCGGAGCTCGAGATCTCCGTGGAAGAGGCCCAGAAGCACCAGCCCGGCGCCAAGCTGGGCGAGGACGTGCACATGCCGGTGCCGATCCAGGATTTCTCCCGCATCGCGGCGCAGACCGCCAAGCAGGTGCTGATCCAGAAGATCCGCGAGATCGAGAAGGTCCGCATCTTCGACGAGTATAAGCCCCGCGAGGGCGAGATCGTCACCGGCCTGGTGCACCACGTGGCCGGCCGCGACATCTTCGTGGACCTGGGCAAGGCCGAGGCCATCCTCCCCTTCTCCGAGCAGATACGCCGCGAGCACTACAGCGTCAACCAGCGCGTGCGCGCCATCATCCACCGCGTGGACAAGGAGAACAAGGGGCTGCAGATCGTCCTCTCCCGCGCTTCCGGCGCCTTCCTGAAGGCCCTGTTCGAGGCCGAGGTGCCCGAGATCGCCGAGAAGGTCATCGAGATCGTGGACGTGGTCCGCGACCCCGGCTTCCGCGCCAAGGTGCTGGTCCGCAGCAACTCCCCCAAGGTGGACCCCGTGGGCGCCTGCGTGGGCATCCGCGGTTCCCGCATCCGCGTCATCATGAGCGAGCTCGCCAACGAGAAGATCGACCTGATCCCCTTCATCGACGACACGCTGACCATGATCGCCAAGGCCTTCTCCCCGGCCACCGTCAGCTCCGTGAAGGTGCTGGACCGCGAGGCCAAGAAGGCCGTGGTCATCGTCCCCGACGACCAGCTCGCGATGGCCATCGGCCGCGAGGGCCAGAACATCCGCCTCGCCAGCCGCCTGACCGGCTGGGAGATAGAGGTCAAGTCCGAGGGCGAGCGCAACGAGGAGAACCGCCGGGTCACCGACACCGCCATGCAGGACCTGCTCAAGATCGACGGCATCGGTTCCAAGGTGGCCGAGACCCTGATCAAGATGAACGTGCTCGACATCCGCACCGTCGCCGGCCTCACCGAGGAGGAGCTCTGCTCCCTCGAGGGCATAGGCGAGAAGACCGCTCAGAAGATCCTGGCCGGCGCCAAGAAGTTCATCGAAGAGAACCCTAATTACGGCCAGCAGCCCGCCCCCGAAGAGGCGCCCGCGACCGAAGAGGTGAAAAATGACAGCCAAGAAGAAGGAAAATGAGGATTTAGAGAAGAAGGCCGCCGCGAAGGCCGAGGGCGAGGCGAAGACCGCTAAGAAGAAGGCCGCCCCGAAGAAGAAGGAAGAAGGCGCGGAAGAGAAGCCGGCGAAGGCGCCGGCCAGGAAGGCCGCCGCCCCCAAGGCCAGGAAAGCCGCCGAGCCCGGCGACGCCGCCGCGGTAAAACCCGCCAAGGCCCCCGCCAAGGCCAAGAAGGCCAAGGCCGAGGAGCCGCCGGCCCCCGAGCCGGAGCTCCCCAAGAAGCCGGACCTCAAGCGCTTCATGTTCTCCCATTCCACGGCCGAAGGCACCATCGCCGCCGGCCCGACCGGGGCCAAGGAGGAGGCCAAGCCCGCTGAACAGGCCAAGCCCGCCGCCCCCGCCCAGGCCCAGGCGCCGGCCGCTCCCGCCGCCGGCCCCGCTCCGGCCAAGCCAGCCGCCCCCGCCGGCCCCGGGCCGCGCCCGGTGTTGCCGCCCCTGGCCAAGCCTGCGGCCCCCGGCCTTAAGCCGGCCCTGCCGCCGGCTTCCAAGCCCCCGGTGCTGCCGCAGGCCCCCAGGCCCGCGCCGCGCCTCATCATACCGCCGCTCATCAAGCCTTCCGCCCCGACGATGCGCCCCGGGCCGCTGCCGCCCAGGCCGCAGCTGCCTCCCCGCCCCGGCCAGGGCCCGGCCAAGCCCATGCCGCCCAAGCCGGCGGCCAAGCCCGCCGCCAAGCCCGCGGCCCCGGCCCCCAAGCCGGCGGCGCCGGCGCCTCAGCCCGCCGCCGAAGGCGAGAACGGAGCCCTGCCCAAGCTGAAGGTCTCCACCAACGTCATCGTGCGCGAACTGGCGGAAAAGCTCGGCGTTAAGACGACCGACCTCATCAAGAAGCTGATGGGTATGGGCGTGTTCGCCACCATCAACCAGCGCATCGAAGAGGACGCCGCCCAGCTGATAGCCGCCGATTACGGCTACGAGCTGGAGATGATCCCGATGTACGGCGAGGACGAGCTCAAAGAGGAGATCGAGCAGGAGAAGCCCGAGAACCTCAAGCACCGCTACCCGATCATCACGATCATGGGCCACGTCGACCACGGTAAAACGACCCTGCTGGACGCGCTGCGCGAGTCCAACGTCGTCGACACCGAGGCCGGGCAGATCACCCAGCATATCGGCGCCTACATGGTGACC
>CAYSYJ010000097.1:0-8711 GCA_964435105.1 uncultured Elusimicrobiaceae bacterium | reverse complement strand
ATGATGCGCATCATCGCGGGCACCCACCGGGGCCGCACAATCTATACCATCCCCAAGGATAAGTTCGTAAAGCCCATCTCGGGGCGCATCCGGCAATCCCTGTTCGACATGCTGCGCCCCTATATCACCGGGGCCGTTTTCCTGGACCTGTACGCCGGCACCGGCGCGGTGGGCCTGGAGGCCCTCAGCCGCGGCGCCGCCAGGACGGTGTTCGTGGAGAAGGACGGCCAGTGCATGAAGGTGATAGAGAAGAACATCGCCGCCCTCGGCTTCGGCGACAAGGCCAAGGCCCTGAAGGCCGACGTGCTGAGCGGCCTGAAATGGCTGGAGCATTACTCCGATTACAAGGGCTACGACATCGTTTTCATGGGGCCGCCCTACCGCACGGAGGAGAACCTGCCGCTCTTCTACAGCCTGGAGACGCTGACCCTGCTGGCCCAGGCCGGGATAGCCAACCCCGGCGCCACCATAGTGGTGCAGCACCACCGCAAGGAACCCGTGACGCCGGCTCCCGAAGGCCTGGTGCACGTCCGCAAGGAAAAGTACGGGGACACGGACGTGGATTTCTTCCGCCCCGTCAAGAAATGATCTTCGACCCGCTCGAGCTCAACTACAGCAAGCTGCGGGCCTACCTGGACTGTCCTTTCCTCTACCGCCATATCTACGTCGAGCGCCGCTTCGCGCCGCCCAGCGCGCATTCCTCGCTGGGGCTGTCGGTGCACAAGGCGCTGGCGGCCTTCCACGCGCGCCCCGGCGGCCTGGACGACCTGCTGCGCCATTACGAGGACAACTGGCTGCACCAGGGCTACGCCAAGGCGCAGCAGAGCATGGAGTTCTACAACAAGGGCGCCAAGGTGCTGGAGGCCTGGTGGGCGCACTGGCAGGCCAACCCGGCCAAGGTGCTGTACGCCGAGCGTTTCTTCGAGTTCTCCTTCGAGCGCTGGACGATAAAGGGCACGATAGACCGGGTGGACCAGCTGCCCGGCGGCGACGGCAAGACCCTGGACGTCGAGGTCCTCGACTACAAGATGGGTTTCGAGGACCGCGACGAATGGGACGTGGCCGGCAGCCTGCAGCTGGCCATTTACGCGCTGGGCGTGTCCCGGGCGCTGCGCCATAACGTGGTCTCCACGGGCTATTTCATCCTGAGCTCGCTGAGGAAGGTTTCCGCGCCCTATGACAAGGCCCGCGAGGAGGCGACCCTGGACCTGATCCGCGCCACGGCGGAGAAGATGCTGGCCCTGGACATGGGCCGCAAGGGCGCCTGCGCCCGCTGCCCCATCCGGGAGCTGTGCCCGGAGTCGGAGGCCAGGAGCAAGCCCGCCTGAAGCGCCGCGCGCGCAAAAAAAAGCCCGGCACCGGCCGGGCTTTTCTTTTTGGCGAGCGCCTCTCAGGGCTGGGGCGGCGGCAGGGTGGGGGGATTGGCGTGGGGCAGGTTCTTGTGCTCCCGGTAGATCTGCAGGAACACGATGACGCAGGAGATCAGCAGCGGCCACAGGAAGATGCCTATGGGCCCGTAGACCTGCAGCCCGCCGAAGATGCCCAGGAACAGCAGGAAGATGGGCAGCTTGGCGCCCTTGCCTATCAGCACCGGGCGGATGATATTGTCGGTCAGGCCCACGGCGACCGCGCCCCAGAGCAGCACGAAGAGGCCGGTCTTGAGGCCGGCCAGCACGTACATGGCCGCGGCCAGCGGCAGCCAGACCAGGCTGGTGCCCACGAAGGGGATCAGCGCGGCGAAAGAGGTGAGCACGCCGAAGAGGGCGGGGGACTTGACCCCGGCCAGCCAGTAGCCGAAGGCGGCTATGAAGCCCTGGATCATGGCGGTCAGCAGCAGGCCGCGCACCACGGCCATGGCGGTGGTGTAGAGCTGGTTGGCCACCCGGTGCTTGTATTCCTGGTCCATGGGGATGATGTCGATGAGCCAGTTGAGGAACCTCTCGCCGTCGCGGAAGAGCACGAACAGGGCGAAGACCATCACGCCGAAGTTCACCAGGAACAGGAAGATGTTCTTGAGCAGGCCGGCGCCGGAGCGGGTGATCTTCTCCTGCAGGATCTTGATGTTCCCGGCCACCACTTCCTGGACGTCCAGGTCCACGTAGGCCTTCAGGCGGTCCGGCAGGTGCAGGTCGAACTCCCGCTGGGAGATGCTGGTGAGCCACTCGTTGGTCCTGGGGTACAGCTCGCGGGATTCCTTGAACAGCAGCCAGCCGAAGACGAGCAGCGGCAGCACCAGGGTGACCAGGGTGGTCAGCGTGGAGGCGGCGGCCGCGAGCGAGCGGTTGGCGAAGACGCGCTTGCGCAGCCAGGTGTTGAGGGGGAAGAAGATCAGGGCGAAGGTGGCCGCCACGATGATGGCCGCGATGAACGGCGAGAGGATGCGCAGCAGCTGGTAGAGCAGGAACAGCAGGATGCCGAAGAAGAAAAAGTTAAAGAGCTGGGCCTTGTCGAAGCGCAGCAGTTTCGGCGGCGGCGGCAGGTGGTTCATAAGGCAATTATACTATACTGCCCGCCGGCCAAAATGTTATATTTCAAGCCGTAACGATGAACAAATTCCTGCGCGCGATGGACCGCGGGGAGGTCACGGCCTTCTCCCGTAATTCCTATGAAGTGGTGTTCTCCATTTTCATGGTGGCCCTGGCTTATTTCTACCGCAACAGCCCGCAGATAGAATACCCGACCATCCTCTATTTCTTCCTGCTGCTGCTCGGCACCAACCTGGTCTTCAACGTGATGCTGCGGCGGCGCAGTTCCGTCAACCTGTGGCTGCTGGACCTGGTGCTGGTCTCCAATTTCTGGGTCATAACCGGCGTGGTCTGGTTCTCGGGCCGCGGCAATTCTTATTTCTGGACGCTGTACCTGCTGCCCGTCTTCGCCGCTTCCCTGATGGCGAGCTTTAAGGACGCCTTCGGCATAGTTTTCCTGTGCGTGCTGGCGGTAGGGGCCATGTCCTGGCCGCTGGGCGGCGGGGAACTGGCCGCCGTGCTGGCCCTGGGCATCAAGGCGGCGGTACTGGCCTTCTCCGCGGGCGTGGTCTACACTACGGCCCAGTCCAAGAAGCGGGCCGAGGCGGGGCTCGCCTTCAAGCGCACCCAGGTGGAGAAGCTGGAGCAGGAGATCTCCGAGAAGGAGAACGAGCTGGTGCAGAGCGCCTCGGCCGGCGAGGTGGGCACGCTCGCGGCCGGCGTGCTGCACGACCTGGGCAACGCCGTGTCGGTGATCCTGCTGACCGCGCAGATAGCCTCCGACGAGGAGCAGGCGCAGAAGGAGGACGTCGCGCGCATCCTCAAGGCGGCCCGCTACGCCAAGGGCGTCATCTCCAGCGCCTTCAGCATAGTGCGGGGGCAGGAGTACCTTTTCGAAAAGGCGTCCCTGGGCGAGGCGGCCGATAACGCGGCCATGCTGACCTCCTACTCGGCGCGCAAGAAACAGGCCAAGGTGGAACTGGATTTCCCCGCCGGCCTGCCGGAACTGCGCTTCAGCAAGGTGCATGTCGAGCGCTTTTTCATAAACACCATTTCCAATTCCCTTTCCTTCGTGCCCGAAGGCGGCTGGGTGCGCGTGAAGGCCGGAGAGGTGGAAGGCGGCGTACTGGCCGAGGTCTCCGACAACGGCCCGGGCTTCCCGGCCGGGATGCTGGCCGCCGGGGTGAAGGCTTTCGGCACCACCCGCAAGGACAAAGGCGGCACCGGCCTGGGCCTTTATGTCTGCGACCAGATCATGAAGAAGCACGGGGGGTGGATGCGGCTGGAGAACGCCCCCGCCGGCGGAGTGGTAAAGGCCTTCTTCCCTTTCACCGGCCCATAAATTAGGGACGGAGCCCTATTTCCAAAAGAAAACGCCCCTTATTCAAGGGGCGTTTTCTATCATGTTCTTGTATTCCCCGCTATTCCAAAAATAGGGCTCCGTCCCTATTTTAGAGGAAGTGGAGGATGGCGGCGCCGAGGAGCACCCGGTAGGCGAGGAAGGGGGCGAGGGTGCGGCGCTTCATCCAGGACATCAGCAGCCAGATGAAGGCGAGGCCGGAGAGGAAGGAGGCCAGCAGGCCCCAGGCGAAGGCCGGGTTGAGCTGGTCCGGCGTGATCTTGCGGCTCTCGAGCAGGGCCGCGCCCAGTATCACCGGGGTGCTCATCAGGAAGGAGATGCGCGCGGCCGAGGAGCGGGTATAGCCCAGGAACAGGGCCGCCATGATGGTCATGCCCGAGCGGGACGCCCCGGGCATGAGGGCCAGGCATTGCGCGAGGCCGATGAGCAGGGCGTGGCGCGCCGAGAAGGCGCTCTCGTCCGCGGCCTGGGCGGGGCGCAGGTCCGCCCAGGCTATCAGCGCCGAGAACCCTATGAGATTGGCGGCTATCCAGGCCGGGTCGCGGAAGAGGGTTTCCGCGTAATCGTTGAGCAGCAGGCCGGCCAGGGCGGCCGGCACCGAGGCCAGCGCCAGCAGGGGCAGCATGCGGCCGCCGGGGGAGCGGGGGGCGGTAAAGGCGTCCTTGAAGATGTTAAGCCAGTCTTTCGCGAAATAGATGAGGACCGCGAGCAGCGTGCCCAAATGCAGCATCACGTCGTAAGCGAGCCCCTGGTACTCCCAGCCGAACAGGCGCGGCGCCAGGGCCAGGTGCGCCGAGCTGGAGATGGGGAGGAATTCCCCGGCTCCCTGCAGTATCCCCAAAATAACGGCCTGGAACTCAGTCACGCTTTACCTCCGTGCCCGGGTAGTAATGCTTCAGGATGTCCTGGTACTTGAAGCCCTTGCGGGCCATGCCCTCTGCGCCCCACTGGCACATACCCACGCCGTGGCCGTTGCCTTTCCCGTCGAGAAGAACGTAATCCTTGCCGGCCACTATGCTGAAGTATGCGCTGCGTACGGCCTGCCAGCCGGCGCGCCGGCCTATGCCGTGGTAGAACTCGGTGACGGGGACCAGCACGGGGCGGCGCTGCGTGCGGATCTCCAGCGTTTCGGCGCGGCCCGACACTCCCCAGCGCACCACGCGCAGGGACCTGGCCTCCTCGTCGCGCAGGATCCAGCCGGCCTGGCGGGCCAGGCGCGTGAGGCCGGTATAGTAGAACTTGGTCTTCCAGTAGAAGCGCGGGGCGATGGCGCAGTAGGGGCGGCCCGGAGGACCGTCCTTGACGGAGACCAGGTAGGGCTTGCCCTCGTAGGGCCAGACGCTGGTCATCAGCGCTGTGCGCCCGCCGCAGATGGAATGGTAGTAGGTGGCCGCCGGTTTCCCTTTGTAGTAGAGCAGCTCCCCGCGGGTAGCCTCGGCGGCGGCGCGGGCTTTGTGGCTGACATGGCCGTCGCCGGTGTAGAGCTGGCAGTGGGTGGAATCGCAGAGATGATAGCCCTCGCCGGAGTGGTTGCGCAGGTGCTTGAGGATATAGGTGCGGGCGGCCACGGCCTGCGCCTTGTAGGCCTCGGGGTGGGACAGGTCGGAGGCTTCTCCGGTGACCACGCCGGCTATATAGGGCTCCAGGGGGACGGAATTGATTATCTTGAGGAAGCGTTCCTTGGCGGTTATGGTGAGCAGTCCCGAGTAGCGGCGGCGCGGCAGGCCGGGGCCGGAGAGCCAGGCGTGGCCGGAGACCAGGACCTTCAGCGCCTTGACCGGGCCCGCCTTCAGGTCGCCGTCCATGGCCACCTGCGAGCCGCGCACGGAGATCCGGGTCCTGCCGGAGAAGCGGCGGCCGTCCACCGAAACGGGACCGTCGGTCTCCAGGTAGACGGCGCTCTTTTTATGGAGCGAGAAAAGCCTTATATCCACCGTCTCGGCGGCGGCGGCGGGCAGGACCTGCAGGAGGAGGAGCAGCAGCAGGGGCTTCAAACGGCGCGTCCCCCGGTCTGGGCGGGATCGTAGAATTCCAGCAGCGCTTCGCGCCCGCGGGCGCCGCGCTTGAGGCGCGCGAAGCCGGCGGGGGCCAGGTCCAGCGCGGAGGCGCCGGCGAGGAAGCCGGCCACGGCCCCGAGCAGCGGCTGGTGCCCCACCAGGAGCACGGAGCCGGCCGGGACGGACTCGGCCAGGTCCAGTACCGCCTGCGCGGGCCCGTCGCTGAGGGCGGCGGAGGTCGAGCGGCGGGCGGAGGTGAAAACGGTAGCCGCCAGTTCGGCGGTGCGGGCGGCGCGGACGAAGGGGCTGGATAATATCAGGGCGGGCCTGAACCCGGCCGCGAAAAGGCGGCGGGCGGTCTCCAGCGCCTCCTCCTCGCCCAGGGGCGAGAGCGGGCGTTCGGAATCCGAGGGTACGCCCGCTTCGCGGGCGCCGAGGGCGTGGCCGTGGCGCATGAGCACAAGTTCGTCCATATCGGGTATATTCTACAAATTCGGGGAGCCGGGGGGGAGGCGGGAGGCGGTAACGGCGCCGTTAAAAAATAACGATTACCCGCGAATATTAATTCTTCTAATCCGCGGGCGGGGAGGTTTTCCCGCCGGGGCGGGCGGCTTCCCGCCGATGGGGAAGGGGCGGCGCCCGGGGCGCGGCGGTATAAGCGCGGCTAATACCCCGGGCGGGCCCCATGTCGAAAGAGAACGCCGGCGGGGGGGACTTTAGCGGAGAAATTAATATAATATTCTTGCAGCACGCGTTAATACACAAACGGAGGTCGCAAGTGAATTACCACATACTGATGAAGGGGGAGCTGGACGTTTTCATCAAGAAGCTCTCCAAGAAAATGAAGGTCTGCGCCCCTGTCGCCAAAGGGCACAACAGTTTCGCTTTCGAGGAAGTGACCTCGGCCGACGAGATCGCGATGGAGTACATCCCCACGATCCTCCCGCCCAAGAAATACTTCATGCCGCCGCGCGAGAAGATGCTGGACTTCGACCTGACCGGCGAGAAGCCCCAGGACAAGGCCGTGCTGGAGGCCGAGAAGCTGGCGGTCTTCGCGGTGCACACCTGCGACCTGGCCGGCATCCAGTGCCTGAACATGGTCTTCTCCGAGAAACCGCGCGATTACAACTACCTGCTGCGCAAGGAGAACATCTTCATCGTGGGCCTGGAGTGCAACAAGTACTGCGACTCCAACGCCAGCTGCGCGCTGGTGGGCAACCACTACCCGAACGGCGGCTACGACCTCTTCTTCACCGACATCGGCGACAAGTACGTCATCCACGTGAACACGCAGAAGGGCGAGGAGCTGGTGGAGGGCATGGGCCTGGCCAAGGCCTCCTCCGCCGACCTGGCCGCGCTGGACAAGGTCCGCGAGGGCAAGAAGCACGCCTTCCAGAACGAGATCGGCGTGGACCCCAAGAAGCTGCCCGAGATCTTCGCCAAGGGCATGGAGAGCAAGGTCTGGCACGACGTGGGCGCCAGGTGCGTGAGCTGCGGCAACTGCACCAATGTCTGCCCCACCTGCTACTGCTTCGACATGGCCGACACGATCAACCTGGACATGAAGACCGGGTCGCGCAACCGCACCTGGGACTCCTGCCAGTTCGAGACGTTCGCTACGGTGGCGGGCGGGGAGAACTTCCGCGAGGAGCGCGCCCACCGGCAGCGCCACCGCTTCTACCGCAAGTTCAAGTACCCGCTCGACAAGTTCTACCGCTCCTTCTGCACCGGCTGCGGCCGCTGCACCCGGACCTGCATGGCCAAGATCAACCTCAAGGACACGCTCAAGGCCCTGGCCGCCGAGCACAAATAAGGGGACACCATGGAAAACATAAACATCGAAAATTCCAACTGGAGGCTCCGCAAGGGCCAGATCATAGCCGCCAAGCAGATGACGGCCACCGAGAAGTGGTTCGACATCAAGCTGGAGGACGGCGACCTGGACCACGAGCCCGGGCAGTTCGTGCAGGTGGAGCTGTACGGCGTGGGCGAAGCCCCGATCTCCGTCTGCTCCTCCCCGACCAAGCGCGGCTCTTTCGAGCTGACCGTGCGCTCCGCCGGCCGCCTGACCAAGCACATGCATTCCATGGGCAAGGGCGACTGGCTGGGCATCCGCGGGCCCTTCGGCAAGCCTTTCCCGGTGAAGCTGATGACCGGCAACGACCTGCTGTTCGTGGCGGGCGGCCTGGGCATAGCGCCGCTGCGCTCGCTGATCAATTACGTGATGGACAACCGCCGCGAGTTCGGCAAGGTGGACATCCTGCTGGGCTGCAAGACGCCCACCGACATGCTGTTCGGCGACGAGATCAAGGAGTGGCAGAAGCGCCTGGACGTGAACTTCTCCTGCACGGTGGACCGCACGGCCCCCGACTGGAAGGGCAACGTGGGCCTGATCACCAGCCTGATCCCCGGCGTGACCATCAACCCGGAGAAGACCTTCGGCGTGGTGGTGGGCCCGCCCATCATGTACAAGTTCGTCATCGCCGAGCTCCTCAAGAAGAACCTGCCCGAGAAGCAGATCATCCTGTCGCTCGAGCGGCACATGAAGTGCGGCATGGGCAAGTGCGGCCACTGCCAGATCGACCACCCCAAGAACTACTACTGCTGCAAGGACGGCCCCACCTTCACCTACGAGGAAGTGAAGGAATCGAAGAAACTTTAATACGGAGAAAACAAGAATGAAAACCTCTAAGAAAACCGTGAAAGCTCCGGCTCAGGCCCCCAAGGCCGCCGCCAAGCCCAAGGTGGCGTTCTTCGACTTCGCCTCCTGCGAGGGCTGCCAGCTGCAGATCACCAATATCGGCGAGCTGCTGCTCGACGTGCTCGGCGCCATAGACGTGGTCGAGTTCCGCGAGGCCATCAGCGAGAAATGGGACAAGGACTACGACG
>CAYSYJ010000096.1:0-8854 GCA_964435105.1 uncultured Elusimicrobiaceae bacterium | reverse complement strand
CGCGGGATGGGTCGGGTGCGCGGGGGTCGACGGGTGCGCGGGGTGCGTCTGGTGCGTCGAAGGCGGTTTGGGCGCGGGATGCGGCGTGCCGGGCTGCGGGGCCTGGTGCTGCGCGCCCGCGCTGACGGTGAAGCCGGCCTTCTCGAGGTCGGCCGACATCGTTTCCACTGTGGCCGCCCTGGCGAAGCCGGCGGCGGCGAAGAGAGCCGCGGCGGTTAATATAGTTCTTTTCATCTGTAAATGCCTCCCCCTGCGTATGGACTGTATGAGTATATGATACCAGCAAGGCGGCCTCCCGCCTACGGGCCAAGGGCCCAGCGGCGGGTCCTATTATGGCCCAGGCGGGAATAGGCCCGGCGGCCCTCTTTTTTATAGGATTTGGGGATGGAGCGCAGCATAGTGCACGTGGACATGGACGCTTTCTTCGCGGCCGTGGAACAGCGCGACGACCCGGCCCTCAAGGGCCGCCCGGTCATAGTCGGCGCCGACCCCAAGGGAGGCCGCGGGCGCGGCGTGGTCTCCACCTGCTCCTACGAGGCGAGGAAATTCGGCGTGCGGTCCGCCATGCCCATTTCCGAGGCCTGGCGCCGCTGCCCCCGGGGCGTCTACCTGCGGCCGGACTTCCGGCGCTACGAGGAGGCTTCGCGGAAGGTCCTCGCCGCTTTCTACGAGTTCACCCCCGACATCGAGCAGGTCAGCATCGACGAGGCCTTCCTGGACGTCACGCGCAGCGCCCACCTGTTCGGCGGGCCGCTGGAGACCTGCCGCCGGATCAAGGCGCGGGTCAAGGAGCTGACGGGGCTCACCTGCTCGGTGGGCCTCGCGCCCACCAAGATGGCCGCCAAGATAGCTTCCGACCTTAAAAAACCGGACGGGCTGGTGGAGGTGAAGCCGGAGGGGCTGCGCGATTTCCTGGCGCCGCTGGACATCTCCCGGCTCTGGGGGCTGGGGCCCAGGACCGCCGAGGTGCTGCGCGCCCGCGGCATAAATACCGTAGGCGAGCTGGCCGCGGCCGAGGCCGACGAGCTGCGGGGCCTGGGCGCGCACGGCCGGGAGCTCAGGCTGCTGGCCCTGGGCGAGGACCCGCGCGAGGTTCGGGCCGGCGGCGAGGCCAAGTCCGTGGGCAACGAGGTCACCTTCGAGCGGGACACCGCCGACGCGCGCGAGCTGAAAGAATCCCTGGTGGCGCTGGCGGACAAGGTGTCCTCCCGCCTGCGGGAAGCGGGCCTGAAAGGCCGCACCGTGACGCTGAAAGTGCGGCTGGAAGGTTTCGAGACCCATACCCGGGCCCGCACCCTCACGCTCGCCAGCAATTACGCGGACGTGCTCGCCCGCGAGGCGCTGGCCCTGTTCGCGGCCTTCGACCGGGGGCGGAGAAAAGTCCGCCTGCTGGGCGTTAAGGTTTCCTCCCTGATGCCCGCCGGCGAGAAGGAAAGCCTGTTCGAACCGGAAGGCGACGAAAAGCGGGAGAAGGCCCATAAGGCCATCGAGGCCATCCGCGAGAAGTTCGGGCGCTCCTCCATCTACCGCGCCGGGGGGAAAAAGGATATTTAGTAAAATATACTTATCATGGCGATATCCAAGGTTTACGAGTACGAACACAAGGTGGGGCCGGAGGAGATAGACGGCCTCGGGCACGTGAACAACCAGGTCTACCTGGAATGGTTCATGCAGGCCGCCACCGCCCACTCGGCGGCCGCCGGCTGGGGGATAAAGCGCCTGCTGGAGACCGGCGAGGGCTGGGTGGTGCGCCGCCACGAGATAGACTACCTGCTGCCGGTCATGCCCGGCGAGACCGTGGTCATGCGCACCTGGATAGAGACCGCCGAGAAGGCGTCTTCCGAGCGGCAGTACGAGATACTCCGGAAGTCGGACGGCAAAAAGGCCTGCTGCGGCCGGAGCGTCTGGGTGTGGATAAACTACAAGACCGGCCGGCCGGCCCGCATCCCGGAGCGGGTCGTGAACGATTTCCGCGCCTGGGAGCCCGCCGCCGCTCCCGGCCCCGGTACCGCCCGTCCCTGAAGGGCCGGGCTGTGATAGAATATTGATGTCTGGTTTTCCAGGAGGTACGTATATGTGGGGAATGGCTAAACGAACTATCATCTTCATCGGGGTGAACCTGCTGATCCTGGTCACCCTCTCCATAACTCTGAACCTGCTCGGTATCGGGCATTATTTCACCGCCCGCGGCATAGATTACGGTTCGCTGATGGCCTTCTGCCTCGTCTGGGGCATGGGCGGCGCCTTTATCTCCCTGGCGCTGTCGCGCGTGCTGGCCAAGATGATGATGGGCGTGGTCGTGATCGACCCGGCCACTGCCGACGCCAACCTGGCCTGGCTGGTGAACACCGTACACGCCCTCGCCAAGGCGGCGGGCCTGCCCAAGATGCCCGAGGTCGGCTATTACCCGAGCCCCGAGGTAAACGCTTTCGCCACCGGGCCCACCAAGGCCCGCGCGCTGGTGGCCGTCTCGGCCGGCCTGCTCGAACGCATGGACCGCGCCCAGGTGGAGGGCGTGCTCGCGCACGAGGTTGCCCATGTCGCCAACGGCGACATGGTGACCATGACCCTGGTGCAGGGCATCATCAACGCCTTCGTCATGTTCCTGGCCCGCGTCATCGCTTTCTTCCTGGCCAACCGCGGCCGCGATTCCGAAGGGTCCTCCGCGCCGAATTACCTGGTGATCATGCTGCTCGAGATAGGCCTGAGCTTCCTGGGCATGCTCGTGGTGGCGGCCTTCTCCCGCTACCGCGAGTACCGCGCCGACGCCGGCGGGGCCGGCCTGGCCGGGCGGGAGAAGATGATAGCCGCGCTCGAGGCCCTGCGCCGCTCGGTCAATTACGCCGACCTGACCGGCAAGGAATCTCTGGCCACGCTGAAGATCTCCGGCAAGAGGGGCTTCTTCGCCCTTTTCTCCACGCACCCGCCGCTGGAAGACCGCATAGAGCGCCTGAAGACGGCGGTCTGAGAGGGGCGGGGCGAGGGGGGATATGGGGAAAGAGCGAGCCGCCGAAGAGAAAGCCGAAGAGCGCTACCGCCGCCTGGTGGAGGGCCTCAAGGGCGAGTATTTCTTTTACCAGCACGACAATAAGGGCGTCTTCACCTATGTCAGCCCCTCGGTGAAGAACATCCTCGGTTACGCCCCCGGCAGTTTCCTTAAACATTTTTCCGAGTACCTGACCGACAATCCCGCCAACCGCGAGGCCGTAAAATACACCAAGTGCAGCCTCCGGGGAGAGCCGCAGGAACCCTACCGGCTCGAGACCTTCCACGCCAACGGCGGCCGCCGCTGGCTGGAGGTTTTCGAGGTGCCGGTAAAGGGGCCCGACGGCCGGGTGCGCTTTGTGGAGGGCATCGCCCACGACGTGACGGCCCAGGTGAAGACAGCGAAAGAACTGGAAAGCTACCGCGCCGGCCTGGAGGCTCTGGTGGCCGAGCGCACCGCGGAGCTCAAGACCGTTTTCGACAGGACGCCGGTGCAGATCATGCTGCTGGACAGCGCCTACCGGGTCATCCGGAGCAATTCCGCCTCCCGGCGAGGGACCCTAACCGGCGAGGTGCTGCGCTGCGTGAACGCCAGGGGCGTGAACTGCGGCAGGGGTAAGGCGTGCCGCAACTGCCAGGTGCGCGGGGCCGTCACCGCCACCATGCGCACCGGCCGGCCGGTGAACCGCCTGGAGGCCTCGCTGGAGACGGCCGCGGGCC
The DNA here is from genome assembly GCA_964435105.1 of uncultured Elusimicrobiaceae bacterium. Lineage (GTDB taxonomy): Bacteria > Elusimicrobiota > Elusimicrobia > Elusimicrobiales > UBA9959 > UBA9959. Next base: position 5,149 of record CAYSYJ010000096.1, on the reverse strand, counting down.
GGGTCTATTTCCTGCTGTCCACGGCTCTGATAAAGACCAAGGCGGAGCCCCAACTCCTGCTCTGCCTCGACGACATCACCACGCAGAAGGCGGCGGAGGAATCCCTGCGCAAGTCGGAGGAATTCCGGCGCCTCATACTGAGCTCGGTCGGCGACGGGATCCTCGGCGTGGACGGGGCCGGCCGGATACTGTTCATGAACGAGGCCGCCCAGGCCGCGCTCGGCTGGACCCTGGAGGAGCTCCGCGGCCGCAACTTGCACGGGATAATCCACTCCAAAAGGCCCGACGGCAGCCATTACCCGCTGGCCGAATGCCCGATGTACGCCGCCTATACCGCCGAGAAGGAGAGGGTGGTGCAGGACGAGATGCTCTGGCGCCGGGACGGCACGGGCTTTTATGTCCGCTATTCCGCGCGGCCCATGTACGTCAAGGGCGAGGTCTCCGGCGCGGTCATCACTTTCAGCGACATGACGGAGCGCCGCCGCATGGAGGCTGAACTGCGGGCCACCAAGGAACGCCTGAGCGTGCATAACGCGGCGCTCGCCGAGCTCGGCCGCGGCCGGGCGGCCGCGGGCCGGGACCCGGGCGAGGCTTTCCGGGAAGCCGCGGAGACGGCCTCTTCCGCGCTCGAGGCGGACCGGGTGGGCGTCTGGCTTTTCAACGAGGACCACACCCTGCTGTCCTGCGCGGCCATGTACGAGCGGGCTTCCCATACCCATTCCTCGGGCCCTTTGCTGGCCGCCGCGGATTACCCGGCCTTTTTCAAACTGCTGGAGCGGGAGCGGGTACTGGTGGTGGACGACGCCGCCGCCGATTTCCGGGTGCGGGACCTGCGCGAGACCTATATCAAACCCAAGAAGATCGCCTCGATACTCAGCTTCGCCATCTCTTCGGGCCATAAGGTGGCCGGGGTGATATCGGCGGAGCGGTTCCGGCGCGCCGGGGCCTGGAGCCCCGACGAGCAGACCCTGCTGGGCGCCGTGGCCGACTTCGCGGCGCTGGCCATCGCCTCCGCCGAGCGCGAGAAACTGGCCGGCATGAAGGATTTCCTGACGCACACCATCGTGCACGACCTCAAGAACCCGCTGGCCTCCATCACCGTGGCCGGGCAGCTGCTCGAGGAGGGGCTGGACCGCCGCCTCAAGCTGGAGGAGCGCGACACCCTGCGCGTGCTAAATGCCCTGGCCAGGGAGATGAACGGCATGATCGCCAATATCCTGGAGATCAACCGCATGGAGGACGGGCGCCTGCCGCTGAAGCTGGAGCCGCAGCGGCCCGAAAAGCTATTGCGCGAGGCCGCCGCCTCCGTGCGCATGGCCGGCGAGCCGGAGCACAAGCGCATACGCGTCCGGGGCGGGTCCGGCCTGCCGGAACTGCGCTGCGACCGGGAACTGCTGCGCAGGATCCTGGAGAACCTGCTGGTCAACGCCATAAAGTTCGCGCCGGCCGGCACCGAGATAGAGGCCGGGGCCGCGGCCGCCGGGACCGGGGTGGAATTTTACGTGAAGAACCGCGGGGCCGCCATCCCGGCGGAGTACCACGGGAAGATCTTCGAGAAGTTCTTCCAGCTGGACGACCCGGCGCCACGCAAGTGGGGCGGCAAGGGCCTGGGCCTGGCTTTCTGCAAGCTGGCCGTGGAGGCGCACGGCGGGCGTATCTGGGTGGAGTCCGGGCCGGGGCCCGGCGCGGTGTTCCGTTTCCATATCCCCGGGCCGAAAGGGCGGGGGGGCTAGTTATGTGCGGCAGGTATTCCAGGACTTTGGACATAGCCGAGGTGATGAAACGCTTCGGGGTGAAGCAGCCGCCTTTCCACGATAAGCCCGGCTACAATATCGCGCCCGGCACCAGCCCGGCCGTGATCTGCGCCGCGGGCCTGCGGCAGATGAAATGGGGCTTCGTCCCCGCCTGGTCCGCGGGGGCCTCCGGCCTGGGCCAGTCCATGCCGCTTTTCTCGGCCGGCAATACGCTGGAGCGGAAATTTTCGGAGGAGACGGAGCCCGAAAAGGCCGCGCCGCAGGAACGGGAGGGCTTCATCAACGCCAGGGCCGAGGGCATCGCCTCCCGGCCTGCTTTCCGGTCCGCTTTCTACCGCTGCCGCTGCATAATCCCGGCCGACGGCTTTTACGAGTGGCACAGCTCCGCCGGCGCCAGGGCGCCGTACCGCTTCGAGATGCGCGATAAGGGCCTCTTCGGCATGGCCGGCGTTTACGAGGAGAAAAGCAATACCTTCGCCATCATCACCACGGCCGCCAGCGCCCTGGTGCGCCCGGTGCACCACCGCATGCCGGTGATAATCGAGCGCCGCCACGAGGCGCTCTGGCTGGACCCCAGGTTCCGTGACAGCGAGACCCTGCTGCCGCTGCTGCGGGCCTACGATTCCTCCCTGATGCACGGCTACCGCGTTTCCGACGTTGTCAACGACCCGAAGAACGATTCCCCGGACTGCCTGAAGCCTGTCTGACCCCGGCGCCCCTATTTAGTAAAATATAGGGGATGCTCAAGGACCGCCGCGGCCTCTTCCTGGATTTCCTCCTGCTTTTCCTGGGGTTTTCCCTGCTGACCCGCCTCACCCTGCTGGTCATGGCCTGGCCCGAACTGGACGGCGGCGCCTGGACGCTCATAAAGATGTTCGCGGCCGGCCTGCTTTACGACGGGGCGGCCTTCTCCTACGCCGGCGCGCCCCTGGCGCTGTACCTGCTGGCCCTGCCGGAGCGCGCCTACGCCCATCCCTGGCACAGGCCGGCGATGTACCTGGCCTTCTTCGTCTCCGCCTTCCTGCTCGCCTTTAACCTGGCCGCCGAGTATTATTTCTTTTACGAGTTCGGGGTGCGCTATAACTTCATAGCCGTGGACTACCTGGTCTATACCAGCGAGGTGGTGGGCAATATCAGGGAGTCCTATAACCTGCCGGTGGTGCTGCCGCTGGTGACGGCGCTGGCGGCGGGCGCCCTATGGCTCTTCGGCCGCCGGCTTTCCCTGCGCTTCGCCGAACCGCTGCCCTTGCGCCGCCGCCTGGCCTGGGGCCTGCCGGCGCTGGCCCTGCCGGGCCTGCTCTTCCTGCTGCTCGACGGGCGCCTGGCCCGCGTCTCGGACAACGAGTACGCCTCCGAAGTCGCCATGAACGGCCTCTACTCCTTCGGTTCCGCCTTCCTCAATAACGAACTGCCCTACGAGAAATTCTACGCCTCGGCGGATAACGACGCCGCGCTCGCCCGCCTGCGGGCGGCGCTGGCCCAGCCGGGGGCGGAGTTCACCGGCCGAGACATCGAGCGCCGGATAAAGGCGCGCGGCCCGCGCCGCCGCCTGAACGTGGTGGTGATAGTGGAGGAAAGCCTGAGCGCCGAGTACCTGGAGGCCTTTGGCGCCGCCAAGGGCAAGGACACGCTGCCCAACCTGAACCGGCTCGCCGGCCGGTCGCTGTTCTTTAAACGCTATTACGCGGCGGGCACGCGCACTGTGCGCGGGCTCGAGGCCATGACGCTGTCCATCCCGCCGCTGCCCGGCACCTCCATAGTTAAGCGCCCCGACAATGGCGGCTTCTTCTCCTGGGGCTCGGTGATGAAGGCCCTCGGCTACTCGAACAAGTATATTTACGCCGGCTACGGCTATTTCGACAACATGAACGCGTTCTACGCCGGCAACGGTTTCGGGATAGTGGACCGGGCCAATTTCGCCAAGGACGAGGTCACCTTCGCCAATATCTGGGGCGTCTGCGACGGCGACCTGCTGGCCAAGACCGTGAAGGAGGCGGACGCCGACCACAAGGCCGGCAGGCCTTTCTTCTACATGGTGATGACCACCAGCAATCACCGCCCCTTCACCTACCCGGAGGGTAAGATAGACATCCCGCCCTCGGCGCAGAGCCGCACCGGCGCCATCAAGTACGCCGACCAGGCCATAGGCGAGTTCCTGGCCGCCGCGGAGAAGCGGCCCTGGTTCAAGGACACCATTTTCGTGATCACCGCTGACCATTGCGCCAATTCCGCCGGCAAGGCCGAGATCCCGGTGCGGAATTACCACATACCGCTGCTGATCTACGCCCCGGCGCACATAAAGCCCGCGGTCGTGGAATCGCTGGCGGCGCAGGCGGACCTGGCCCCGACGGTGCTCGGGCTGCTGGGCGTTTCCTACGAGAGCCGCTTTTTCGGCAGGGACGCGCTCGCCGGAGCCGGCCCGGGCCGGGCCTTCGTCTCCACTTTTCAGAAGCTGGGGCTGCTCAAGGACGGCCGCCTGGCCGTGCTGGGGCCGAAGAAATACCTGAAGACCTATGCCTGGGACGAGGCGGGCAAGAGCCTCGCCGAAATTCCGGAAGACAAAGCCCTGGAGGAAGAGGCCGTCGCCTTCTACCAGGGCGCCAACTACGTCTATAAAAAACGCCTGAACCGTGTCGGAGAGGGGAAGTGAAAATCCTCATTACCGGCGGAGCCGGGTTCATCGGTTCCAATACGGCGGAGTATATGCTTGGCCTCGGTTGGCGGGTACGCGTCCTTGACGATCTGTCCACGGGCCGCCTTGAGAACCTTTCCGGGCTCCGGGTGGAGTTCATGAAAGGGGATATCCGCCGGCCGGCGGCCCTGCGTGCGGCCATGAAAGGCGTGGACGCCGTCCTCCACCTGGCGGCGCTGGTGTCGGTGGCGGAAAGCGTAAAGTTCCCGCGGCGGTCGCATGAGATAAACGAGACCGGCTCTTTCAACGTTTTCGAGGCCGCGGCGGCCTGCGGCGTCAAACGCGTGGTCTCGGCGAGTTCGGCCGCGGTGTACGGCAATCTCCCGGGCCTGCCCAAGCGCGAGACCATGCCGCTCAGGGCGGAATCCCCGTATGCCGCAGGCAAGCTGGCCGTGGAACACTACGCTTCCGTTTTCTCCAACCTCTACGGGCTGGAGACGGTCTGCCTGCGCTACTTCAATGTCTTCGGCCCCAAACAGAGCCTGACCAGCCAGTATTCCGGCGTCATCAGCCGGTTCGCGGCGGCGCTTTCCGCCGGAGAAAAAATAAATATTTTCGGGGACGGGGAACAGACCAGGGATTTCGTCTACGTGGGCGACGTGGCAAAAGCCAACGCCCTGGCGCTCACGGGCCCCGGGTTGGGGCGCGGCGAGTGCGTGAACATCGGCACCGGCCGCTCCGCCAGCCTGCTGAAGCTGGCCCG
>CAYSYJ010000095.1:0-9130 GCA_964435105.1 uncultured Elusimicrobiaceae bacterium | reverse complement strand
CGCCGCCGAAGGCGGTGGAGGGGAACCGCGCAACGGTTCCCTGCAGTCCTGGTTCACGGGGGAACACCCCGGCCGGACCGGAATTTCTAGAGCTGGCGGCGCTGGGCGGCGATATTGAACAGCTTCAGGTAGGCCTCGGCCGACTTGTGCCAGGCGTAGTCGCCCTTCATGGCGTTGCGCACCATCATGTTCCAGTTCTCGCGCCAGCCGTACAGCGACACGATGTGGCCCAGCACCGAGTGCAGCTGGCCCGCGTCCGCGTAATCGATGGCGAAGCCGTTGGAATCCTTGGGCTCCCCGTTGTAGAACACCGTGTCCTTGAGGCCCCCGGTGCGGGTGACCACCGGCAGCGTGCCGTAGCGCATGGAGATCATCTGGCTGAGCCCGCAGGGCTCGAAGCGCGAGGGCATCACGAAAATATCCGAGCCGCCGTAGATCTTATGCGCCAGAGCCTCGTCCATGCCGGTGCGGAAAGCCACCTTCTTGGGGTTGGCCGCGGCCAGCGCCGAGAAGGCGTCCGCCAGGCCCGGGTCGCCGGCGCCCAGCACCACGAACTGCATCTTGTCCAGGAAGTCCGGCGCCGCCTTGAGCAGCGCGTCCAGGCCCTTCTGCTGGTCGAGCCGGCTCACCACGCCCGCCAGGATCAGGTCCTTGTTCTCCTCCAGGCCCAGCTCCTTCTGCAGAGCCTTCTTGCAGGCGGCCTTGCCGCGCTGGAAACTCTTGAGCTCGTAGCCGCGGTCCAGGAAGGTATCCGTGGCCGGGTCCCAGATCTCCTCGTCGATGCCGTTGAGGATGCCGAACAGGTCCGCCGTGCGGTGCTTGAGCACGCCCTCCAGCCCGTGGCCGAACTCCGGGCGGTACTGGATCTCGCTGGCGTAGGTGGGGCTCACCGTGGTGAGGAGGTCCGCGAACACCAGGGCCGACTTCATGAAGTTGATCCCGCCGTAGAATTCCAGCCGCTCGGGGGTGAAATCCAGCCAGGAGAAGCCGGCCTTGAGCAGCGTCTCCTTGCCGAACATCCCCTGGTAGGCGATATTGTGGATGGTGAACACCGAGGCGGTCTTGGCGAAGAAGGAGTCGATGCGGTACAGCGTCCGCAGGTAGGCGGGCACCAGGCCGGTCTGCCAGTCGTGGCAGTGGATCACGTCGGGCTTGAAGCCTATGAACTTGGCGCCCTCCAGCACCGCGCGCGAGAAGAAGACAAAGCGCTCGTCGTTATCCTCGTAATCCCCCTGCGGGGTGCGGTAGATGCCGGGCCGGTCGAAGAACTTGGGGTTCTCTATGAAGTAGACCGCCGCCTTGCCCCACTGCACGCGGCTCATGGTGGCCGTCTCGGTGCGGCCCCCCACCGGGATGAGGAAGCTGCCGCCGGTGGCCTTGGGCGAGAAGGCCCCGCCGCCGACGTTGCGGTAGCGCGGCAGGAACAGCACCACCTCGGCGCCCTCGGCGCGCGAGAACACCTGCGTCAGGGCGCCGGTCACGTCGGCCAGGCCGCCGGTCTTGCAGAACGGGAAGGCTTCGCTGGCGGCTATCAGTATCTTCATGGTCCTCTCCTGCTCAGAACTTGAACTGCCGGCCGGAGTTCAGTATTTCGGCGGCGTCCTCGGGGGAAACGGTGTTGATGTAGAACCCGGTGCCCCATTCGAAACCGGCCACGTGGGTCAGCTTGGGCATGATCTCCACGTGCCAGTGATAATGCTCCGCCGGCGCTTCCTGCACCGGCATGGTATGGAAGATCAGGTTATAGGACAGGTCGGGCAGCGAGGCCGCGAGCTTGCCCAGCGCCGTCTTGAGCGCCCCGGCCAGGGACGCCGCCTGGCCGCTGGTCAGGTCCTCGAAATGGCTGGCGTGCCGCTTGGGCAGGATCCAGGTCTCGAAGGAGAACCTGCTGGCGTAGGGCGTGACGGCCAGGAAGTCGGCGTTCTCCCCCACCACCCTTTTCGCGAAATCCGTCTCTTCCTTTACGATGTCGCAGAAAACGCAGGTGCCGCGCTCGCGGTGATAGTCGGCCGCGCCCTCTATCTCCTGCATCACGCGCAGCGGGGCCATGGGCATGGCGATGATCTGGGAATGCGGGTGCAGCAGGCTCGCCCCGGCGTTGCGGCCGTGGTTCTTGAAGACCATCACGTACTTGATGCGGGGGTCCTTCTTGATCTCCCTGACGCGCAGGGCGAAAGTGCGGAGCACGTCGGCCACGGCCTCCTCGGGCATCTGCTCGAGCAGCCGGCCGTGCTCCGGGGTCTCGATCACGACCTCGTGAAAGCCCATGCCGTCCATGCGGTCGTAGATGCCGGCGCGGCGGTTCTCCACCGAGCCGCCGGCCTCGAGGGCGGGATATTTATTGCGCACCACGCGCAGGCGCCAGCGGCCTTCCGGCCCCGGCAGGGAGTAGATCTCCGGCGGGGTCAGGTCCTCGTGGCCGGCGCAGAAGGGGCAGGAATAAGCCGGGTCCTGGCCGGCCCTGAACTCGTTGGGGCGCAGGCCGCGCTCGGAAGCTATGATCACCCAGCGTCCGAAAACGGGGTCTTTTCTTATTTCAGGCATCTTTCTGGACCGCGGTAAAGTTCAGTTGTTATCTTTGTTCTCTTCGGAGGGCGGCTCCGCCTGTTCCGCGACGGCGGCCTCTACGGGCGCCTCTCCGGCGGCGGCTTCGGGCAGGGGCTCCTCCGCGGCCGGCTGAGGCTCAGCCTCCGCGGCGGGCTCTCCGGCCGGGGGCGCCTCCTGCGCGGCGAGCGGAGGCTCAGCCTCCGTCGCGGCCTGGACGGGGTCCGCGGGCGGAGCGCCCTCGGCGACCGGCTCGGGCTCGGGCGTGGCCTCCTGCTCTATCAGCTCCACGGCGGTGCTCTGCGCGGCCGCGGCCACGTTCTCGACATTGAAGCTTTCCAGCTTGGGCAGGTCGTCCAGGGAGTTAAGGCCGAACTGGCGCAGGAACTCGCTGGTGGTGCCGTAAAGGATCGGGCGGCCTATGCTCTCGCGGCGGCCCACCACGGTGATGAGCTTGCGCTGGGTCAGCGTCTCGATCGGGCCTATCACCTCCACGCCGCGGATGGCCTCGATCTCGGCGCGGGTCAGGGGCTGCTTGTAGGCGATGATGCAGAGGGTCTCCAGGGCGGCCTGCGTGAGGCGCACCGTCATCTTGTTCTGGTAGAGCTTGCGCACCCAGAGCCCGTGCTCGGGGCGGGTGGCCAGCTGCCAGCCGCCGGCCACCTGCATCACCTGCAGGGTGCGGCCTTCCTCGTCGTAGGTCTTGCGCAGCTCCTGCAGCAGGTTCTCCAGCCTGTCCTTGCTGCGGACCTCGCAGAGCTGGGCCAGGCGGCTCACCGGCAGCGGGGCGTCGGTGATGAAAAGCAGGGTTTCGAGCACTTTCTTGAGTTCAACGTCTTCCATATTACCTCTTGGGGGTGTTCCTTAAAGTCAGTTCGCCGTGCCGGCGTCCGGGGCGTCGGCGGCGGCGGCCTCCGGGGCGGGCCGGGGGGCGCTCCCCGCCGCTACGGCGGCCGGCTCGGGCGTTTGCGCCGGGGTTTCCGGCGCCGGGGCCGCCTGGGGCGGGGCCGGGTAGATGCGCACCTCGCTGTAGGCCTCGTCCTGGGAGACCAGGATCTTGCGCTGCTTGATGAGCTCCAGCAGGGCCATGAAGCAGGTGATCACGCCCAGGCGCTTGGTCTCGGACAGGAAAACGTCGTCGAGCAGCAGCCACTCGCGGCCCTCCAGCATCTTCTGGATCTTCTCCACGCGGGACTCGATGGGGAACTGGTCGGCCTCCACCTCGCGGCTGGGCTCGGCCCGCTCGAAGGCGCGCTTGACGGCGTCCATCAGGGTGTAGAAATCCAGGTCCAGGTACTTCTCCTCGCTGGAGAAGACCGGGGAGCCGCGGTAGAAGGCGTCCTTGAACTTGTTGAACCGCGTGTTCATCTCCTTGGAGGCTTCCTTGTAGCGCTGGTACTCCTCGAGCATGCTCACCAGCGCGCCGCGCGGGTCGGGGCCGTGCTCGCCGCCCTCCACCTCGGGCGCGGGCAGCAGCATCTTGGCCTTGATCTGCATGAGCGTGGCGGCCATCACCAGGAACTCGCCGGCCACCTCCAGGTTCAGGCTCTTCATCACCTCGAGGTACTGCAGGTACTCGCCGGTGATCTGCGCTATCGGGATATCGTAGATGTCCAGGTTGTTCTTCCTGATGAGGTGCATCAGGAGGTCCAGGGGGCCCTCGAAATTCTCCAGGTGTATGTCTATGGCGTTCATCAGACCAGCCCCGCCGCTTTGGAAGCGGCCTTCATCTTGGCGTCGGCCACGGCGCGCGCGCGGGCGGCCCCTTCGGCCAGGAGCTTCTCCGTGTCCGCCGAGGCGGCGAGCTCCGCCCTGCGGGCGCGCATCGGCCCCATTTCCTTCTCCATCAGTTCCAGCAGGTGCTTCTTGCAGGCGCCGCAGCCTATCTTCCCCTCGCGGCATTCCTGCTCGCGGGTCTTCCAGTCGGCGTTATAAAGTTTGTGGAAGGCGCAGACCACGCAGCCCTCGGGGTGGCCGGGCGAGTCCGCCTTCACCTTCTGCGGGTCGGTGTACATCTTCCGGATCTTGGCCTCGAGCTCTTTTGTCTCCTCGAAGATGAAGATGGTGTTGCCGTAGGACTTGCTCATCTTGCGGCCGTCCAGGCCGGGCACGGTCGGCGAGCTGGTGAACAGCGGTTCCGGCTCCTTCAGCACGTCGCCGCCGAACATATGGTTGAAGCGGCGCACCATGTCGCGGGTCAGCTCCAGGTGCGGCAGCTGGTCCCTGCCTATCGGCACGTGCGTGGCGTCGTAGAGCAGGATGTCGGCCGCCATCAGCACCGGGTAGCCGAGGAAGCCGTAGACGGCCATATCGCTGTGCAGCGCCAGCGCGTCGGCGTCGTGGCCGTGGGCCTCGGCGAGCTGCTTCGTCACGCCCTCGGCCTTCTTCATCTTGTCTTCCTGGCCCTTGTACTTGGCCTTGTAGAGCTCCTGCAGCTGGTCCTTGAAGGTGGGGTTGCGCAGCAACCAGCTGATGGGCGTCACCATGCCGAGCAGCAGCGCCAGCTCGGCGTGCGCCTTCACGTCGCTCTGCCGGAAGAAGACGGCCTTGGCCGGGTCCAGCCCGATGGCCATCCAGTCCAGCGCCATCTCGCGGGTATTGGCCGCGATGTTCTCGCTCTTGTCGGCGCCGGTGGTCAGCGCGTGCCAGTCGGCCACGAAGAAATAGCAGTCGAACTTGTTCTGCAGCTCCACCCAGTTCCTGAGGGTGCCCCAGTAATTGCCCAGGTGCAGCCGGCCGGTGGGCCTGGCGCCGGAAACTACGACGGGTTTCTTATTGTTTTCCATAGTTCAAAAAGCGCCCATGAGCGAGGCCGTCAGCACCAGCGCCAGCGAAAGCACCGGGGCCATTATCTTCTGCAGCAGCCCGGTGAACACCAGGCCGAGCAGGATATACATGCCGTAGGGGACATGCTTCTCGTAGATCTCCAGCGCGCGGCCCTTGAGCAGGCCCAGGGCGATCTGGCTGCCGTCGAGCGGGAACAGCGGGATCAGGTTGAAGACGGCGAGCATCAGGTTGATGAGCACCGCGAAACCGAACATCCGCAGCAGCGTCAGCGTAAGGTCGCCCGGCAGGAAATCCAGCATCAGCACCCTGACGGCGATAACGGCCAGCCCGGCGAGCAGGATATTGGAGAGCGGCCCGCTGAAGGCCACCAGCGCCATGTCGCGGCGCGGGCTGCGCATGCGGTAAGGGTTGACCGGCACCGGCTTGGCCCAGCCTATCATGGGGAAATTCATGAAAGCGCAGGCGGCCGGGATAAGCACCGTGCCTACCGGGTCGATATGCGGCAGGGGGTTGAAAGAGAGGCGCCCGGACAGGTAAGCGGTATCGTCCCCGCGCCTGTAGGCCGCGAAGCCGTGCGCGAATTCGTGGAAAATGACCGAAAAAAACAGCACCGGGAGCTGTAAAATCCACTCCATAAGGACCAATTATATTAAATTAATAGGGGACGCTGATTACTATATTACTATTTGCCCGGTCTGGGCACGTAAACATCATGCGCCCCCGCCAGCCTTAAGCCCGCCGGCAAGCGGGTGTTACCCAAATAGTAATATAGTAATCAGCGTCCCCTTGTTTTAGTATAATTCTAGGTGAATTTTCAGGGGATCCGCGCAATGGAAAAACTTAAAAAACTGATAGCTTCCGGCCAGGCCCGGGTGGGCATAGTCGGCCTGGGCTACGTGGGCCTGCCGCTCGCGGCCGAATTCGGCAAGGCCGGCCTGCGGGTGACCGGCTTCGAGGTGGACGCGCAGAAAGCGCGCGACATCAAGGCCGGCGTCTCCTATATCCCCGACGTTCCCACGGCCGAGGTGGCCGGGCTGGTAAGGAAGGGCCTGCTCTCCGCCACCCTGGATTTCTCGGGCCTCAAGAAGATGGACGCCGTCATCATCTGCGTGCCCACCCCCCTGCGCAAGAGCAAGGACCCGGACGTTTCCTATATAGTGGCCTCGGTCAAGGAGGCCCGCAAGTACCTGCGCCGCGGGCAGCTGATCGTCCTCGAGAGCACCACCTATCCCGGCACCACCCGGGAGCTGGTGAAGCCCATGCTCGAGGCCTCCGGCCTGAAGGCCGGCAAGGACTTCTTCCTCGCTTTCTCGCCGGAGCGGGTGGACCCGGGCAACAAGAAGTACGGCGTCAAGAACACCCCCAAGGTGGTGGGCGGCCACACCGCGGCCTGCACCGAACTCGCGGGCCTGCTCTACGGCGCCGCCATCGACAAGGTGCTGAAAGTCTCCAGCACCGAGGCGGCCGAGCTGGTGAAGCTGCTCGAGAACACCTTCCGCGCGGTCAATATCGGCATGATCAACGAGATGGCGCTGATGTGCCACAAGCTGGGCCTCGACGTCTGGGAGGTCATAGGGGCGGCGGCCTCCAAGCCTTTCGGCTTCATGCCTTTCTATCCCGGCCCCGGCATAGGCGGCCACTGCATCCCGCTGGACCCCCACTACCTCGGCTGGAAGATGAAGACCCTCAACTTCGAGCCGCGCTTCATCGAGCTGGCCGGCGCCATAAACTCGGCCATGCCCGAGCATGTGGTAGCCCGGCTGGCCGAGATCCTGAACCTCAAGGGCAAGGCGCTCAGCCGCTCCAAGGTGCTGATGATCGGCATGGCCTATAAGCCGGACATCTCGGACCCGCGCGAAAGCCCGGCCCGGGACGTGCTGATCCTGCTCGAAAAGACCGGGGCGAAGGCCGATTTCTACGACCCCTACGTGGCCGAGACCGACGTGGAGGGCGAGGTGCGGCGCTCGCGGCGGGACGCCCTCAAGCGGATCAAGGACTACGACTGCGTACTCATCGTCACGCCCCACTCCTGCGTAGATTACGCGGAGATAGCGAAAAAAGCCAGGCTGGTCTTCGACACCAGGAACGCCACCAAGGGCCTGAAAGGACGGAACATCTTCCGGCTATGACCGACGACCAGGACCCCAAACTTCTCTGGTTCGGCTTCCTCAAGGCCTTCACCAGGGCGCTGGTACAGATCAACCTGTACAAACCGGACCATCCCCAGGTGAAGCAGGCCCTGGAGGAGGGCCAGGCCCTGCTGGCCCGGATAGCGGATTCCCTGGGCGGCGGGGACTTGTCCGTGACGCTGGACAACGACAAGCTGCTGATCAACGGCGTGCCCCTGCTGACCGCCGACAAGCTGCCCAACTCGCTCAAGAACCTCTACACAAAGTTCCGCATCCAGACCATCACCTTCAGGCCCGGCGCCACCGGCGACGACCTGCTGGCCCTCTGCCAGGTGCAGGCCCACAAGGGCGAGGCCAAGGCCTTCCTGGCCGAAAAGGGCGTGGAGCGCATCGCCCTGAACGAGGCGGTCTACGCCAAGGTGGAGGCGGGCCAGGCCCCCGGTGCCGTGGTGGAGCCGGGACAGGCCGGCGCGGCCGGCGGCGGCGGGCAGGGCCAGGCGGCCGGCCCGCAGGAGAAGGTGGCCGATAAAATAGGCGGCCAGAGCTTCGAGAACGCGCTGGCCACGGTGGTCAGCCGCGTCACCAGCGACCCGGGCGAGCAGCGCCGGGTGATAGAGCTGCTGGAGGCCAAGTTCAAGGAGGCCGTGGAGGCCGGCGTGGCGCGCGCCCTGGAGGAAGTGCGCCGCGAGAAGAAGAAGATCGAGAACGACATGGCCCGCACCGAGTCGGTCATGACCAGCATCGCCGAGGGCGTGGTGACGGTGGACAAGGAAGGCAAGATCCTGATGATGAACCCGCAGGCGGAGGCCATTTCCGGCAAGCCGCTGGCGGAGCTCTCCGGCAAGAAGATAGTGGACCTGTCGCAGATCGAGAACCAGGTGGTCTCCCTCGCCAAGGAGATCAAGAGCGAGAATAAAGGCGACATCTCCAAGGAAGTCCTGAAGACGGGCCCGGCCGAACTGGCGGAAACCGTAAAGAAGGCCACCGCCATCATCCAGAACGAGGACGGCAAGATCGTGGGCGCCGTCTCCATCCCCACCGACGCGGTCAAGCTCAAGCAGGTGGAGCAGCTGCAGCAGGATTTCATCGCCAACATGACGCACGAGCTGCGCTCCCCGCTCACCTCCATCAAGGCGGCCCTTGAGATACTCGGCCGCGAGTCCGGGGCGCAGGACGCGGCCAAAGGCGTGCTGAACACGGCCATACGCAATACCGAACGCCTCAACTCCATCATCACGGACATACTGGATTTCTCCAAGCTGCAGTCCGGCAAGATGGTGTTCCACCAGGAAGGCGTGCCGGCCGCGGAGATAGCCAAGGAGGCGGCCGAGGCCATGAAGGCCTGGGCCACCTCGAAAGGCGTAAACCTGACCGTCGCCTCCGAGACGGGGGTGCAGCACGTCTACGCGGACAAGCGCCGCACCGTGCAGGTGCTCATCAACCTGATCTCCAACGCCATCAAGTTCACGCCCCAGGGCGGCGCCATAGAGGTCTCGGCCGACGCCGGCAAGGATTCGCTGGCCGGCTTCTCCTTCTTCTCGGTCAAGGACAGCGGCTGCGGCATAAAGAAAGAGGACCAGGCCAAGATCTTCGAGAAGTTCGCGCAGGTGGCCGCGGGTGAAAAGGTGGGCGGCACCGGGCTGGGCCTCTCCATCACCAAGGCCATGGTG
>CAYSYJ010000094.1:0-9142 GCA_964435105.1 uncultured Elusimicrobiaceae bacterium | reverse complement strand
GTTGCGCGGTTCCCCTCCAAAACCTGCGGTTTTGGAGCCTCCCTTCCCCAACTGGCGTTAGGAACAACATCCCGGTCGGCCTCTAGCTAATCTAATTCGAATTCCTCGCCGGGGGCGGGGCACTTCACGTTGCCTATGCCCTCCTTCTCGAGGGCTTCCGCGAGGGCCGCCCTGGCCTCCGGTTCTCCGTGCACCAGGAAGACGCCGCGCTCCGGGCGGGCGGCCTTCACGAAGGCGACTATGTCGCCGTGGTCCGCGTGCGAGGAGAACACGTGCATGGTCTCTATGGAGGCCGCCACCTCGTGCTCCAGGCCGAAGATCTTCACCTTCTTCTCGCCGTCCTGCAGGCGGCGGCCCAGGGTGCCCTGCGCCTGGTAGCCCACCAGCAGCACTATGTTGTCGCCGTCGCCGATATTGTTGCGCAGGTGATGCAGCACGCGGCCGCCTTCGCACATGCCCGAGGCCGAGATGACGAGCATAGGGCCCCGCTTGCCGTTCAGCGCCTGCGATTCGTCCTTGGTGCGCAGGTACCGGATATAGTCGAAGCCGAAAGGGTCCCCGTCCATGCGGGCGTAGTCGCGGAACTTGTCGTCGAAGGAGAAATCCTCCCGGCGCTTGTTGAATATCTCGGTGAGGCTGACCGCCATGGGGCTGTCCACGTAGACCGGTATCCTCGGCGCGAGGTTCTCCCGGAAAAGCTTGTCGAGGATGAAGACTATCTCCTGCGTGCGTTCCAGGGCGAAGCTGGGTATCACCACCTTGGCGCCGGTCTTCACCGCGCGCTTGATGACCTCGGCCAGCTTGGTGTCGGCGTCGGCGAGCTTCTCGTGGTAGCGGCCGCCGTAGGTGCTCTCAACTACCAGGTAGTCCACGCCCTGCGGGGAGGCGGGCGTCTCCATCAGCAGCCCTTCCTGGCGGCCCAGGTCGCCGGTATAGAGCAGGCGGCGCCTGCCGCCGTTCACCGGGAGGTCCAGCTGGGTCATCGCCGAGCCCATCACATGCCCGGCGTTGAGAAAGCGCGCCTGCACCCCGGGCAGCGGCTCGAAGACGGTGCCGTACTCCACGGGTTTGAGGTGGCCGAGGGCCAGCTTGGCGTCCTCCTCGTTATAGAGGGGCTCGATCTTCAGTTTCTCGGCGGCGTGGATCTTGTTGAAGAAAGCGGCGTCGGCCACCTGCAGGCGGGCGGAGTCGGCCAGCATGACGCCGGCTATCTCGGAGGTGCCGTGGGTGGCGTAGAGCGGGGCGTCGCAGCCGTCGCGGTATAGCGAGGGCAGCAGGCCCGAATGGTCTATGTGCGCGTGGCTGAGCAGCACCGCGTCCACCGAGGCCGGCGGGAAGGCGAAAGAGCGGTTCTTCTTCTGCGCGTCGTTGCGGTGGCCCTGGAACATGCCGCAGTCCATCAGCAGCGAGCCCGAGGGCGTCTCCAGCAGGTGGCGCGAACCGGTAACTTCTCCGGCGGCCCCGTGGAAAGAGATCCTGGTCTTGTTGTCAGCCATTTTTTCCTTTGCGGCCGCCCAGCGGCCCTTTGGTCTTCCTGAGCAGCACTTCGTGCAGCCCTTCGCGCACCAAGTTCCGGAGCAAGCCGATCTCGGCGTAACCGAGCCGGCGGTAGAAGCGCCGCGCCCCGGAGTTGAAGGAGGACACGCACAGGAAGACATTGGGCGACTCCCTGAAGATGCGCTTTTCCGCGGCGGCGAGCAGCCGCTCTCCCACGCCGCGGCCCCTGAAGCCTTCCGCCACGAACAGGGCTTGTATATATCCTTTGAAGGTGCCGTACATCGCCACGGCGGCCAGCCCCGCGAAGCGCCCCCCGCTGTGGGCGGCATAGGTTTCCCGGAAAGGGCCCCGGAGGGCGCCGAGGCAGCGCTCCTCGTCAATGCCCAGGCGCCGCCACGGGTCGGAGGCCGCCATCAGGGCGGCCGCGGCTTTCAGGCGCGCCGGTGAGCGCAGGCGTGTTATTTTGAGGGCGGCCGACGTGGCTGGCATACCTTAATGATACAAAATACGGCCAAAATGCGATAATATCAGTGCTATGCTACACGATTTCCTCTCCCTCGCCGCCTTCTCCTTCCTGGCCCTGTTCCCCATCCTGAACCCCCCCGCCATGGCCCCTATCTTCCTGGACATGACCTCGGCCCTGCCGGACGACGACCGGCACCGCCTGGCCGGCCTTATAGGTAAATATACTTTCATGCTGCTCTTCTGCGTGCTGGTGGCCGGCGGGTGGCTGCTAAAGGTTTTCGGCATTTCGGTGCCGGTCATCCGCGTGGCCGGCGGCCTGCTGCTCTTCAACACCGCCTGGCAGATGCTCAACAGTTCCTCGCGCTTCTCGGCCTCCGAGCAGGAGGAGCTCAAGGCCCGCATGACCGACAAGGCCTTCTTCCCGATGACCATGCCGGTCACGGCCGGCCCCGGCTCCATAGCCGTTACGCTGACCCTGGTGCCGGCCGGTTCCCTGCTCAGCTCCTATACCTGGCTCAAATTCGCCGCGGACGCGACCGGCATAGCCCTGGCCGCCCTCAGCGTTTTCCTTTTCTACAGGTATTCCGAGAATTTCCTGCGCCGCCTGGGCCGGGCCGGGGCACAGACCATCTCCAAGATCTCCGCCTTCATCCTGCTCGCCATCGGCGTGCAGATAGTCTGGGAGGGCCTGAGCGGCCTGATAGCCGCCGGCTGAAGCCCGTCCCGGAGCGAAACTCCGCCTTTTAGGGGACGTTGGTTAGTTGGTTAGTATTTGACGCGAGAATGCCCGCTGGGAATTTTCCCTGCCGCAAATACTAACCAACTAACCAACGTCCCCATCCTTTTGCCCAAAGGGCCTATATGCTATATAGGTCTTTTGGCCCTTGCTTTATGGGCCATATGGCTTAAACTATGTTTGATTTAAGTCATTGATTTAGGTCAAGCGGAGGAGCCTTGAAGCGCATCACGTCTATACTCGCAGCGGCTGTAATAGCAGTCCTCTCCCTTTCTCCCCTGGCGGCGCAGGCCCCGGTCTTCGAGTCTTTAAGGAACTCGGCTGCCGGGGTTTCTCAATTCCAGGTCCCTTTGCCCGAAGCCAGCGTCCTCTTCAACGCCCCGCGCGCCGAAGGGCGCGAACTTTCGGGCGAGGCGCTTTTCGACTACCTGCACGAGACCACCGTGCCCGCCCCCCGCCTGCAGCCTTCTTATAAGGCTTCCAAGGCCTTCATGTATTCCAAGGCGGACAATTCCGGCTGCGGCGGCCGCCCCGGGGTGCTGACCTTTTACTCCCAGGTCTGCGTGCCCGGTTCCTCCGACACCGGGGATAGCTATAAGGAGAGCGGCGACTCCAACGGCGACGGCGTGGTGGACTCCTTCATCAACGCCGAGCATATCTGGCCGCAGAGCTATTTCAAAAGCGCCCTGCCCATGGTGGCCGACCTGCACCACCTGGCCCCCACCTTCGTCACCCCCAACGGCCGCCGCGGCAACCTGAAGTTCTCGCGGGTCGCCAGGGCCACCTACGCCACCAGCGCCGGGTCCAAGCTGGGCAGCGGCGGGTTCGAGCCCGCCGACGCGGTGAAGGGCAACGTGGCGCGCGCCATGTTCTACTTCATCGTGCGCTACAGCGACAGGAATATCCGCCAGGGGATGAATTACTCGGAGTTCTGGACCGCCAATGTGCGGATGCTGCTGGAGTGGAACCGCCAGGACCCCCCCGACGCCGCCGAGCGCCGCCGCAACGCGCTGGTGGAGGAATTCCAGGGCAACAGGAACCCCTTCATAGACGAGCCGGAGCTGGCCGAGCGCATAAGCGCGGAAGTGTTCATGGCGCACTGACCCGCATCCCCGGCAAGCAAAAAGGCCCCGAACAGGGGCCTTTTGTTTTTCAGGGGGCGGGCCGGGCGATAGGCCAGCGGCATTTATCCGGCGGCAGGTCGCTGACCCGCAGCACCGGGTGTTCGGGATAGACCGTCTGCGGCGGGCGGGCTCCGGAGAGGATCAGTTTCACGGCCCTGGCCGCGGCCGCCCCGCTCTCGGCGAAGCCCGGGGCGTAGGCGGCGGTGGCGCCGCTGGCCACCAGCGCCTGGGTAGGCGCGTAGAAAGGTATGGCATTGTCGCAGGAAAATTTTGAAAGCACCATTATGCTCGACTGGGTGATGAGCGGCGGGTCGGGCATGAGCCAGAAGGCGTCCATCCTGCCCAGCAGGGAGCGCAGGCGCTCGGGGAAACCCTCCGCTGATTTCAGGCGCGACGCTATCACCTGCACCCCGGCCGCCTCCCCGGCCCGCTTCAGTTCGGAGAGGTAGCCTTCCCCCGGATAAGCCGTCCAGAAAACCGCCAGCCGCCTGAGGCCTGGCTGCAGGCCTTTGTAGGCCGCCAGGGCCCTCGCCGGCTCCGGCAGCATGGAGATCTCATGCCAGCCCCTGCCGCGCAGGTGCACCGGGGTCAGCGCGTAGACCAGGTGCGTCCCGGGCGGGTAGTTGAGGGCGGCGGCCTTGGCCCCGAAAGCCACCGTCAGCCCGGCTTCGTCGGGCGGGTTGCCGCCTTTCCTGGACAGTTCGTAGCGCTTATGTTCGAGGCCCAGCGCCTTTTCGAAGGCGGCGTAGGCTTCTGCATAGGGCCCCGACCCGGAGGAGAGCACCGCCGCCAGGTCCGCTGCCGCCGCCGGCCAGGCGCAGAGGGGAGCCAGGGCCGCCGTAAGGCAGCCCGCGCGCAGCGCTCTGTCGAGGTGGAAGGCCATAGATGTCCCGCTAGAACCTGTAGTTCAATCCTCCAAAGAACTCGAAGGGGGCCTGCGGCGCGCCGTCGAGCCGGTCGGGCCCGCCGCCGTAGGCCGCGTTGTAGTAGCGCCGGTCCAGCAGGTTCCTGGCCTGCAGGTAGGCGTTAAGCCCCGAGATCCGGCTGCAGTCGTAGCGGATAAAAAGATCCGCCGTGGTGAATTGCGGCACCCTGGTGCCGTCCTGGTTGCGGCTGGCGGAGCGGTGCAGCAGCTTGGGGGTAAAGGTCCAATGGCCCAGGCTGGCCGATACTCCGCCCTGCAGCGTGTTGATGGAGTTGAAGGGGATGGCGTCCCCTTCCAGCCGGCCTTCGGAATAGGTATAGGCGGCCCAGGATTCCAGCCGCCAGCGGCCGGCCCGGAGCAGCGCGTCCAGGCGCAGCGTGCCGCCATATGTCTCCATGGTCCCGCGGTTCTCGGCGCGCTCGATGCTGGCGACGGGCACGTTCAGGAAGGTCCCGGCCCCGACGGTCACGTCCTGGATGAGGTGCGTGACCTTGTTGTAGTAGGGGTTGAAGGCCAGGCGCAGGCCGCGGGAGAGGTCGTGGGTCAGCGAGCCCTCCACCGAGCGGATCTTCTCGGGTTCCAGGTCCGGGTTCGGCACGTGGAAGAAGCCGCTGGTATACCAGCCGCCGGAAGGCGTGAAGGCGCCGAAATGCTTGTGGCTGCTGAAAGGCGAAGGGGCCAGGTAGGCCTCGCCGTAGAGCAGCTTCACCACGGTACGGTCCTCGCCGCCGGGCTTCCAGACCAGTCCCGCCCTCGGGTTCCAGGTCTCGCCGTAGGCGGAATTGCGGTCATAGCGCAGGCCGGCGGACAAAGAGACATTGCCTAACTCCCTGGCCTGCAGGCGCAGGAAGGCGCCGATATTGCTGTAATTCATGGAGTAGAAATTCACCGGTATGGTGGAGCCGGTATAGGTGAAGTCCTGAGTGGCCGGGCTGGCGTCCGGGTCGAACTTGCGGGCCAGGTCGGTGGTATAGGGCAGCACCGAGTTCTCCTGGTAGCCGAGGCCGAGCAGGGCGGGGAAGCCCTCCGCCGGCTCGAAGGCCACGGTCTCCTCGATATAAGTGGTGCCGGCATAGGCGTACTTATAGGCGTCGTTGTAATCGGAGAAGCTGTTCATGAACTTGGTCTCCGGCAGTATCTCGTAATGGTAATAGGACGCCATGCTGCCGAACTGCCACCGGTCGTCGGGCGAGGTGTAAACGTGCTTGGCGAAAACGGTCCAGTATTCGGTGGCGAAGCGGGCGTCTTCCGCATACAGCGTGAGCTCCGGCTTTACGCCTATGGAGGAGGAATGGGATTCACGCATCTTTATGACGCCGGTCTCCAGGTCCCCCGTCTTTAGGCGGGCGTTGATGAAGGAGGAATCCTCATCGGCGTCGTAGTGCCGCACCGGCACGGCCGTTGTGGAACTGTCGTAATATTTTTTCTGGGCCAGGCCGGAGCGGTACTGGTTATTGTACCAGGCATAGTCCCGGCGGTAGAAGGAGGGCAGCCTGGGGCCTTCGGATTCCCTGGTCTCATAGGTCACCCGGGCGTATGGGCGGCTGGTGCCTTCTTTCTCCCTGGAGAGGTCCGTGCCGGCGGATATGGAGAAGACCCGGGAATCGAAGGAGCCGTAAGCGGCCTCCGCGCCGCTCTCCTTGCCGGAGCGGGAGACCACGTTGACCACACCGCTGAAAGCGTCCGCCCCGTAGACCGAGGACATGGGGCCCAGCACTATCTCCACCTTCTCCGCGTCCCGCAGAGAGAACTGACCGGCCAGGGCCAGGAGGTCCCCGGTTGGCGGGGACACCCTGACGCCGTCGTAAAGTATCAGCAGGCGCTCGTTGTTGGGGATTCCGCGCACGCTGACCAGGTTGAGGCGCCGCACGTCGGAGTTGCGCTGCACCTGGAACTGCGGCGTGTCGTTGAGCAGGTCCGCCAGCGAGGCGTAACCGCGCTTGCGGATGGTGTCCCCGGTCACCACGTAGGCGGTGGCCGCGGTGTCGGCCGGGCGCTCCTCGGCGTAGGAAGCCGACAGCAGCGGCGTATCCAGTATGTCGCCCAGGGCGGACTGGAAGAAATCCACCCCTCCCGACTGCTCCTGGGCCCGCGCCGAGGCGAGCAGGCAAAGCACGGCCGCGGCCGCTAAAAAGGATCTCTTCATCGTAATATCCCCTAAAGACGTTCCCCCCGGAACTTGTCCAGCAACTATAGCAAAAGCGGGGGCGCGCGCACTATATTTATGTATAATATCTTCGGCGTTAAAAGACAAAGTCCGGAGGCATCGTGATCCGCAGCCTGCTGTTCGCCGTACTTGCCGCAGCCGCCTTCGCCTGGACCCCCGCGCAAGCCGGGGACCTCGCGAGCCTGACCCAGCTTTATTCCGTCCTGCCCGCGCAGGCGGACCTCCCTGCGCCTCCCGTCCCCCTGCGTTCCCGCGCTTCTTATCTGTCCCCCGCCGCCGGCCTGACCGGTGAAAAACTTTTCCAGTTCCTCCACACCGCCACCGAGTACCCGCCCAGCGGCGTCGGCACCGATTATCTCCGGGCCAAGAAGTACATGTTCTCCGTGGCCGATAATACCGGCTGCAATGGCCGGCCGGGCGTCACCTGCTTCTACTCCCTCGTCTGCGTGCCCGGTTCCAGCGAGCATGGCGCCGAGTACAAGGAACCGGGCGACGCCAACGACGACGGCATAGTGGACGACCAGGGCATGAACGCCGAACATGTCTGGCCGCAGGGCTTTTTCGACGAGGCCAAGCCGATGAAGTCGGACCTGCACCATATCTTCCCCACCTTCATGACCGTCAACAACTCCCGCGGCAGCGAGCCTTTCGCGGAAGTTTCCAATTTCGTCTACTCCACCAACAGCGGCTCCCGCCTGGGGTCAGAGGGCTTCGAGCCCGCGGACGAGGTGAAGGGCGACGTGGCCCGCGCCCTGCTCTACTTCGTCACGCGCTATAACGACCGCAAGATCCGCGACGGGATGGACTACAAGGATTTCTGGGTCTCGCGAGTCCCCTTGTTCATGAAGTGGCATCTGCAGGACCCTCCGGACGCCGCCGAGCGCCGCCGCAACGACCTGATAGAGTCCTACCAGGGCAACAGGAACCCCTTTGTGGACGATCCGCGCCTGGTGGAGAAGGTAGGCCAGGCCGTGTTCCAGGCCCATTAACTTCCCCGTACCCCAAAGAAAAAAGCCCGGCCTGGCCGGGCTTCTTTCTTTTATTCCCGCCGCTTACTTGGCCGGCGAGAGGGAGGCTTTCTGGGCGATCACGGCCAGGTTGAGGCGCACCAGGTCGGCCGCGTAGGTCCAGGAGAGCTTTTCCATGGTGTCGCAGGCCTGGTGATAGCAGGGGTTATGGTCCTCCCAGTTCTCTATCGAGAGGTAGGTCGGCACGCCGGCTTCCAGGAAGGGCACATGGTCGCTGCCCCAGGCCGGCATGGAGATATAAGGCTTCAGCCGGGTGTAGATCGCGGCCTGGGCGGCCACCCAGTCGGCGTGGTCCTTGAATTCCTTATTGGTCTCTATGTCCAGCACGCCGTTGCGGTTATAGGCGATCATGTCCATGTTGATGGCCCAGGCGACGCGGGCCATCTCGCCGGAGGACTTAAGCTTTTTAGCCAGCGCGTAGGTGCCGGCCACGCCGGTCTCCTCGCCGTTTGCCGCTATGAAGAGCAGGTCGTGGTCGCTCTTGTAGCCCGCCAGCACCGCGGCCATCTCCAGCACGCCGGCCGCGCCCGAGGCGTTGTCGTCGGCCCCCGCGTTATTGTGCCCCACCGAATCCAGGTGGCCGACCACGGCGATGGTCTTCGCCCCCGGCTTCCCCGCCTTGCGGCGGCCCAGGATATTGCATTCCTTGTCCTGCCGGCGGTCCTTGTAGCAGTGACGCTCGGTCTCGTAGCCGAACTCCCGGAACCTGGCTTCGATATAGTCCATGGCCGCCCTGTTGCCGGAGGCCGGGGACGAATCCAGGTCGCGGGCGCCGCGCTTGCCGGCATTCACCAGGAAATCGGCGTAGCCCATCAGGCGCGACGGGTTAACCCTGCCGATGACCGCCAGCACGGCGGGATCGGGGGCCATCTTGTATTCCGGGACGGCCGCGGGGGCGTAATGGATGTCGCCGGAGCCGGCTTCCCTGAGGAAAGCCGCGAGGCCGGCCGGCAGTTCCCCGGCGGGCACGGTGAGCCGCACCAGCCTGGCGCGGCCGCGCGAGAGCGCCGGCTCGGAGAAGCGGGCTATCTCTTCGAGGAAAACCGGGTCATGGGAAAGCAACAGGTAGGTCGGCCCGGAGGCCAGGGCCGGCAGCGGCCCGGCCGCGGCCAGGAGCAGGAAAAGCGGGAAGTATTTCACCCCGATATTGTATGCTATGGGTTGACGCCGGTCAAGGGCCGTCCGGACCGGCCGGGTCCG
>CAYSYJ010000093.1:0-9220 GCA_964435105.1 uncultured Elusimicrobiaceae bacterium | reverse complement strand
GCGGTGTTGGCTATCTTGAAGCAGCCGGCCTTGATGCCGCCCACGGTGGCGGGGCCGATGACCATCTTGTCCAGCTTGGCCGCGGTGGCGGCCAGTATGCGCGCGCGGCGCTCCGGCACGCCCTCGGCTATCACGCAGACGGTGCGGATGTTGGGGTGGTTCAGCGCCTCCATGGAGCTCTCGAAGGCGGAGCGGTAGGACGCGAAGTTCACCACCACGTCTGCCTTAGGGTGCCTGGCCGCCGCGGTCCCGAAGTCCTTGTAGATCGGCAGCAGCGTTTCGCCCTTACCGAAGAAGACCTTGTGCACGCCCTCGCTGCCGGGGTTCACTATGCCGGCGACCGAGGGGGTCTTGCGGCCACACGCGTAGTCGAAGTCCAGCATGCGCTGGATGGCGTTCACGTGGTAGCCGTAAACTATCGCGGTGGTATCTTTGGTGAAAAGCTCGGGTTTCATTATTTCTTACCTCCGGTCTTGGCCGGCTTGCAGGCCGGGGCGGCCTTGGCCGCCGGCTTGAGCGCCATGGAGACCACGGCGGTCATGTGCGTCTCGGGGCCGTAAACCTCTATCGGCACGCCCAGGGTCTCGCCCAGCTTGCGCATGTTGGCGAGGCCTTCCTTGTAGTTGGGGCCGCCGCGGCGCACGTAGATCTTTACCTTGTTCTCCACGAGCTTCTTCTGGTACTCCTTGAGGGCGCGGATGATGCCCTTGAAGGTCTTGGCCACGTCGGTGAAGTTGGCTATGCCGCCGCCGATAATGAGCACCTTGCCGCGCGGGTCCTTCTTGCGGGTCATCAGGTCCAGGATGGTTCGCGCGTACTGGTAGGTGTCCTCTTCCGACGGGTCGCCGGAGTACTCGCCGTAGTTGGCGAGGTCCTTGGAGAAGCCGAGGTCGCAGACGGTGTCGGCGTAGATCACGGACGCGCCGCCGCCGGCCACCATGTTCCAGATGCGGCCCTCGGGGTTGAGCATCGTGAGCTTGAGGCTCGCGCCGGTGCCCTCGTCTATCTTGCGGATGAACTCCTCTTCCTTCGTGTGCTTCTGGCCGAAGGAGGACGGGAAGTCCAGGTCGCCCCAGATCTTGGTGCACTCGAAGGCGGCGGTGTCGTCCACGCGGGCCACCAGGTCCAGCGGCACTATCTCGTCGCCGTGGAAGGTGAAGGGGTTGATCTCCAGGTAGGTGAAGTGCCCGTCGGCGTACACCTTGTAGAGCGCGCGGACGAACTCCTCTATCTGTCCTCTGCGCATGCCGAATTCCGGCAGGTTGAGCTTAACGTCCTCTATGCGGGAGAGCACCGGGACATTGGTCTCCTTGACCTTCTCCCAGTTCTCCTCCACGTAGATGCCGCCCTTGTTGGAGAGGTAGATGGTGTCGTGGTCGCGGAAGGCCTTGATGGCCACGTAGCATTCCTCGTCGTGCTCGGAGTGCGGCGTGAACGGCTCTATCATGAACGTGTGCAGCTCGCCGGTAGTCTTGCCCACGGTGACGGTCTTGTTCATGCGCTCGGCTATCCAGTCCCAGGCGGCCTTGAAGTCCTTGTTCAGGCACAGCAGGCCGTGCTTGCCGCGCTTGCCGAACAGCTGGTCGGGCTTGGCCACCAGCTTTTCCTTCAGCAGCCAGGGCTGTTCCTTAACCAGCTTCTTCGGGTCGGTGTCCGGGGTCACCAGCGCCAGCTTGGCCGCCTTGCCCCTGAAAGACGGGATGGATTGCGCCAGCCCGTCGAAGAGTATCTTCTTGCCGTCGTATTCCCTTATGCCTCTTTGAGCCATGTTGTCTGATCTCCTATTTGCCGGTAGTCTGATTGAGGAGGCCGCCCGCCGTGAGGATGGCCTTCTGGCGCCCCGAGAGGGCGCAGACGCATTCTATCGTAGCGCCGGTGCGCTCGTTCTTGAGCAGCACCGGTTTGCCCTCGGCGAAAGCCGCGCGCCAGTCGCCGCAGGTCAGCTTGTCGCCGGCTTTGATCTGGTCGTAGTCCGCCTGGTTCTTGAACGTCAGCGGGGCGATGCCGAAGTTGATCAGGTTGGCGGCGTGGATGCGCTCGAACGACTTGGCCACCACCGCCTTCACTCCCAGGTACATCGGGCACATCGCGGCGTGCTCGCGGCTGGAGCCCTGGCCGTAGGACTCGCCGGCCACTATCACGTTGTGGAAGCCCGCGGCCTTGCTGTCCATGCAGCGCTTGTGGAACTCGGGGTCCAGGTTCTCGAACACGTACTTGGCGTAAGCCGGCACGTTGGAGCGGTACTTCAGCCGCGCGCCGGCGGGCATGATGTGGTCGGTGGTTATCTTGTCGCCGGCCACTATCATCACCGCGCCCTTGAGGGCTTCGGGCATCCTGTCGTTCTTGGGCGGCTCGCCTATGTTGGGGCCGCGGAACACCTCGGTGCCCTTCAGCTCGGGCGACGGCTTTATGAACATGCTGTCGTCCACCAGGAAGGCGGAGGGTTCTTTCACGGCGGGGAACTCTATGCCGGCCTTGCGCGGGTCGGTGAACTTGCCGGTGACGGCGGCCACCGCGGCCACCTCGGGGCTCACCAGGTAAACCTGCGCGTCCTTAGTGCCGCTGCGGGCCTCGAAGTTGCGGTTGGAGGTGCGCAGGCTGACGCCGCCGCTCTTGGGCGAGAAGTGGTTGCCTATGCAGAAGCCGCAGGCGCTCTCCAGGATGCGCGCGCCGGAATCCAGCAGGTCGGCCAGCGCGCCCTTGCGGGCCAGCATCTGCAGCACCTGGCGCGAGCCGGGCGCGATGCCGAGGCTCACGGTCGGGGCCACCTTGCGGCCCTTCAGGATCGCGGCCACGGTCAGCATGTCGCGCAGCGAAGAGTTGGTGCAGGAGCCGATGCAGACCTGGTCCACCGGCTGGCCGTCGAGCTCGGCGACCTTCTTGACGTTGCCGGGGCTGTGCGGCGCGGCGGCCAGCGGCTCTATGGCCGAGAGGTCCAGGTCGATCACGCGGTCGTACTTGGCGCCGCGGTCGGCCTTCAGTTCGCTCCAGTCGGCCTCGCGGCCCTGGGCCTTCATGAACTTCCTGGTGATATTGTCCGACGGGAACACCGAGCAGGTGACGCCCATCTCGGCGCCCATGTTGGCAATGGTCGCGCGCTGCGGCACGGACAGGCTCTTCACGCCCTTGCCGCCGTACTCCAGCATCACGCCCACGTTGCCCTTTACGGTGAGCAGTTCCAGCATCTTGAGCACCACGTCCTTGGCGGTGACCCAGGGCTTCAGCTCGCCGGTCAGGTTGACGAGGTACACCTTGGGGCAGGTGGTGTAGAAGTTGCCGCCGCCCATCGCCACGGCCACGTCCAGGCCGCCGGCGCCGATCGCGATCTGGCCGATGCCGCCGCCGGTGGGGGTGTGGGAGTCGGAGCCGAGGAGCGTGGTGCCGGGCTTGCCGAAGCGCTCCAGGTGCACCTGGTGGCAGATGCCGTTGCCGGGGCGGGAGTAGACCACGCCGTAGCGGGCCGCCACGGTCTGCAGGTACTTGTGGTCGTCGGAGTTCTCGAAGCCGACCTGCACGGTATTGTGGTCGACATAGGAAACTGACAGGTCGGTCTTTATCTCTTTAAGGCCCATCGCCTCGAACTGCAGGTAGGCCATGGTGCCGGTGGCGTCCTGGGTCAGGGTCTGGTCGATGCGGATGCCGATCTCCTGGCCTTTAATGAATTCGCCTTCTTTAAGGTGGGAAACGAGGATCTTCTCTACGATATTCTGCGCCATGGTCACGCTCCTTGGAAGTCTGAACAACGCCCGCGTAGGGTACGGGCCACACATATATTCTCTCAAATAATTGACGGTTTTGCACTTGACCGTGGTCAGGCGGCGCGTTAATAGATAACGCGGCGGATTGCCCGCGGGCTTGCCGAAATGTTATATCTACCGGTAGAGGGGGATATGACCAGAACAGAGAAACGCGCCTCGCCCGTGCCTTCCTTCCCGGCCGGTTACCTTGCCGCGGCCGTGCTGGCCACGGCGGTAGTCCTCTTTTCCGTCGCGGGCCAGTTGAAAGACGTCTATTCCATTTCCGAGGAGAGGCACTCGGAACATTACGGCGCGCTGGAGTCGGCGAACAAAGTCATCATCCTCGACGCCAAACTGACTATGGCCGCCGGCCTTGGGGCGGCTACCGGCGCCGCCGTCCACAGGGAGGAGCACGAGCGCCTCGCCTTCCAGGCCGATTCCGAGATCAAGGCTTTAAGCCGCTACGTATCCGGAGACGCCGCTCTGGCCCATATAGCCCGAGTGAACGAGGCCAATCTGCTGCTGCTCGAACTGGAGCGGCGGGCCCTGCGCCATGGGGCGGAGAAACGATACCGGCAGGGCGCCGACCTGCTGACCGGCGAGGAATACTCGGCGGCCAAGAAGGCCTATTCGCGCGGCGTTGTCGGCCTGCTAAATGAAATGGAGAAGGGGCATGCCGCGGCGCACTCGGATTGGAGGCGGCGCGTGCTGGTTAACGGGTTTATCGGCACGGCCGCTTCGGGCAGCGCCCTGTTCTTCTGGATCTTCTTCTTTTTGCGGCTTTACGACTGGCTGCGCCTGAAGGGCAGTCCCGAGGAGCAGTTGGCCAGGAAAGAGGAGGAGTTCCGCCATTTCTTCAACACGGTGCAGGAGATATTCTACCGGGCCGACTGGAAGGGGCGGCTGGTGGACATAACGCCGTCCATCCAGAGATACTCCGGCTATACCAGGGAGGAACTTTTAGGGATGCCCATCGCCAACCTCTACGCCGTCCCGGAGACCCGGAAACTGCTGCTTAAGGCGCTCCTGGCCAAGGGCATGGTCGAGGATTACGAGGTGCGCCTGAAGACCAAGGACCGCGGCACGCTGGACGTCCTGGTGAACGCGAGGCTGCTCAAGGGCTTCGGGGGGATGCCGCTGGGCGTCGAGGGCAGCCTGCGGGATATTACGCCGCGCAAAGCCGCGGAGAAGAAGCTGGTTCGCCTTAACCGCCTCTACAACATACTCAGCAGGGTGAACGAGGTCATCGTCAGGGTGAAGGACCCGCGCAAGCTTCTGGCGGAGGTCTGCCGGATCGCCGTGGAGTCCGGGAGCATAAAGCTGGCCTGGGCGGGAGAGGCCGGTCCCGACGGGGTGCTGCGGCCTTCCGTCCATCACGGCCAGGGCGAGACCTACCTGCGCGGGCTCGCCATCCCGCTGAGCCCTGCCCGGCCCGAGGCCAAGGGCCCCACGGCCCGCGCCCTGCTTGAAAAAAAGGTGGCGGTGAACAGCGACAGCGCCAAAAACCCCGAGGTCGAGCCCTGGCGCGAGGCGCTGCTGCGGGAAGGCTTCCTCTCCTCGGCCGCTTTCCCCGCGGCGGACGGAGTGATAAACTTTTACTCCGGAGAGGCCGGCTTTTTCAGCGAGGAGGAGGAGCGGCTGCTCTGGTCCCTTTCGGAGGACGTGACCTTCGCCCTTAATTCCATGGCGGGAGAGCGGGCGCGGCTCGAGGCGGAGGCCCAGCTGGAGCACGCCAGGGAGCAGCTGCGGCAGGGCCAGAAGATGGAGGCGGTGGGCAGGCTGGCAGGCGGCATAGCGCACGATTTCAACAACATGCTGACCGCCATCCTCAGCTACGCGGGTTTCCTGCGGAACTCGATCGAGGCCTCGGACCCGCGCCGCTCCGACGTGGAGGAGATCTTCTCGGCGGCGGAAAAGGCCGCCAAGCTGACGGGCCAGCTGCTGGCTTTCAGCCGCAGGCAGATGCTGCTGCCGCGCGTCATCAGCCTCAATGAGACGGTGCGGGGCATGGACGGGCTGCTCCGGCGCCTGATAGGCGAGAACATCGCGCTGGAGGTGCGCCTGGACGAGGGCCTCCGGCGCGTTAAGGCCGACCCGGGACAGGTGGAGCAGGTGATCATGAACCTGGCGCTGAACGCCAAGGACGCGATCAGCGGCCAGGGGCGCGTCATTATAGAGACCGGCCAGGTCGAACTGGCCGAGGACGCGCCGGGCCGCCACGACCTGATCCCGCCCGGCCGCTACGCCCGCCTGACGGTCAGCGATACCGGCCGCGGCATGTCCGCCGACGTCATGTCCCATATTTTCGAGCCTTTCTATACGACCAAGGAGAGCGGCAAGGGAACTGGCCTCGGGCTCGCCACGGTCTACGGCATAGTAAAGCAGTCCGGCGGCTATATCTGGGTCTACAGCGAACCCGGCGGCGGAACGAGTTTCAAGGTCTACTTCCCGGAAGTTTCGGAGGCCGGCGGAGAGGTCGCGGATCGGGAGCCCCGGCCGGCGCCCACGGGAGGGAATGAGACCATACTCCTGGTCGAGGACGAGACCCAGGTCAGGGCCGCCCTGGCCCGCATCCTGCGCGAGCGCGGGTACTCGGTCCTGGAAGCCTCCAACGGCGTAGAGGCGCTCGGCCTGCCGCCGGCGGCCATCGGTTCCGCCGACCTGCTGATGACCGACCTGATGATGCCCGGCATGGGCGGGATAGAACTGGCCGCGGCCGTAAAGAGCCGCCGGCCGGCCCTGCCGATACTCTATATCTCCGGCTATTCGGAGCAGCTGGTCGCCGCCAGGGAGAACCTGGGGGCGGACAGCCTCTTCGTCCAGAAGCCCGTGGACTCCTCGGCCATGCTGCTGGCCGTCAGGAAACTGCTGGACCGCGCAAAAAAATAGGCCGGCCCCCGCAGGGGGAGCCGGCCTGGCCGGACCTCGGAGCCGGTTAGAAGCGGCTCCAGAGCTTTTTCGCGAGCTCCGCGGACTTGCGCGAGACTTCCTCCTCGTCTATATCCAGTTTCAGGCGCTTGCCCTCCATGAGCACGCGGCCGCCGGCTATGGTGGTGTCCACCGCGCTCTGGCTGACGCCGAAGATCAAATGCCCGGCGAAATTGCCCGCGTCCATGGGCGTGGGGGGGATGTAATCCATCAGGATCACGTCCGCGGCGAAGCCTTCCTTCAGCTCGCCCAGGCCCTTGAAATAGCGGTTGGCTATCTTCGCGTTGTTGACCAGCAGCGCGTTCGCCGCTTCCATGAAGCCCTGCGAGGGATCGCGCTTGAGATGCTGCAGCCACAGGGCGAAGCGCACTTCCTCGAGCATGTTCACGGTCATGGCGTCGGTGCCGAGGCCTACCAGCACGCCCTTGGCGGCCAGGCCGGTCAGGTCCGCTATGCCCACCGAGTTATTGGCGTTGGACTGGGGATTGTGGACCACGGCGGTGCCGGTCTCGAGCAGGATATCCGTTTCCTTCTCGCTCACGTGCACGCAATGGGCGGCTATGGACTTGCGGCCGAGTATGCCGAAGTCGCGCAGGCGCTCCACCACGCGGCACTTGTGATGCGATTCGCAGTGGATCTGGTCGGCCTGCGACTCCGCCGTGTGGATATGGAAACCGGCGCCCAGCTTGTGGCCGCGGTAGGCGGCCTCCTCCAGCGTCTCGTCGGAGATGGTGAAGGAGGCGTGCAGGCCGAACATGCCCGCCACCTGGTTGTCGTTCCTGGCCTGGGCGTTGGCGATGAAGGCCGTGTTCTCGTCGAGGCCTTCCTTGGCCTTTTCCTTGCCGTCGCGGTCCGAGACCTCGTAGCACAGGCAGGCGCGCAGGCCGGTCTCGCGCACGGCCTTCTCCACGGCCTGGAGGGAGCCGGGGATGGCGAAGGGGCTGGCGTGGTGGTCTATGAGGGTGGTGGTGCCCTTGCGCACGGCGTCGATGAGCGGTATCGCGGCGCTGTAGTAGGAATCGGCGTTGGTGAGCCGCTTGTCCAGGCGCCACCAGAGGTTATTGAGGATCTCCACGAAATTCTTCGACGGGTCGGCCTTGCCCAGGCCGCGCGCGAAGGTGCTGTAGAAGTGCATGTGCGCGTTTACGAAGCCGGGCAGCACCAGCTTGCCGGCGGCGTCGATGACCTTCGAGTATTTCCCCTTGAAGTTCCGCTGCGGGCCTATCTTCTTTATCAGCCCGTCCTCTATCAGCAGGGCGTGGCCGGTCAGTACCCGGTTCTTCTCGCCGAGGGTGGCGATGACGCCGTTCTTTACCAATATGGTTTTTTTCATGGTGTTTTCTCCGACCTCGTCACGCCGGCGTAAGCCGGTGTCCAGTTCGGGTCAGGACCGGATCCCGTCTTTCTCCGGGATGACGGAACCGCTCATTCCGGGCAGACCTTTAGCTCGGCCGGGGTGCGCCGGCGCATCTTGAGCGCCCCGGAGAAGCATTTCTTCACGCAGAGCGAGCAGCCTATGCATTTGGAGGCGTCGAACTGCGGCACCTTCTGCCCGTCGAGTTTCACCGCCAGGTAGCCGCAGCGCTCGCAGTTGCCGCAGTGGCGGCACAGCTCCGAGTCCACCGACGGGATGTTCTTCACCGGGGTCAGGTCGGGGAAGTTGGTGACCGGCTGCGGCAGCGCGCAGCCGATGAACTCTCCTACCGACTTGTACCCCTTTTCCTCGAGCAGGTGGCTGAGGCCGCTCTCGAGGTCGCCGATGATATCGAAGCCGTACTTCATCACTATGGTGCAGAACTGCACGCTCCTCGCGCCGAGCGCCAGGAAATGCGCCGCGGCCTTGTAGTCCATGGGCCCGCCGTTGCCGGAGATCGGCACGCCGAGGTTCACCGCCTTGGAGATGGTGAGGTTGCTGATGGGGGCCACGCCCTCGCCGCTCATACCCACTATCATGCCCTCTTCCCACTTGCCTTTGCCGCTCATGCGCTTGCGGAAGGCCAGCGCCGGGAAGGAGTTAGCCAGCGTTATGCCCGCCTTCTTGTGCGGGTACCTGGCGTAGACCTGCTTTATCGCGTTGACCACCTGCCAGATGGAGGTGACCGCGCCGGTCAACTTGAATAACTTCGGGATATTCGGATCTGAAACTTCCATCACCCAGCCGATGATCTTGGCCGCGAGCTCGGGGTCCTGGGAGACTATGTCGCCCTTGGTGCCGTCGCCGCCCTGCGGACAGGACAGCGAGTATTCGATGGCCATCGCGCCGGCCCGCTCCAGCTTGAGCGTATTGCTCTGCCAGCCTTTCTTGTCGAACTCGTCGTCGCCGGTCACCGGGCCGCCGGTCGAGGCCGCGGTCAGCCGGTCCGGGTATTCCTTCACCAGCCGCGCCACTTCCTTGCAGACGCGGTCGAGCGGGTGGCCGCTGACATTGTCGGAGTTGCCGTAGGTGTCCTGGTTGAAGGTCACCATGTACTCGGACGGGATATGGATGTGCAGGCCGTCGAAGGCGGTCTTCATCACCACGCCGGGCCAGCCGGCCTCGTAGGCCTGTTTCACCT
>CAYSYJ010000092.1:0-9236 GCA_964435105.1 uncultured Elusimicrobiaceae bacterium | reverse complement strand
CCGTACATCCCCGCATTTATTTTTTTCTTATTTTTAAATTATGGCCACCGGGGGAAAGAATTTAAACGGGGGCACCTTGGTTTATTAAAAACCCGCCCAGGCTCGCTGTTCGCTCGCCCTGGCGGGCTTTTCTGTTAATTATCTGTCGCCCTCCGGCAGAGGCGGCAGACTGCAAACTTCACCGTCTCACACCTTTATTCCGGATTCAAGACTTCTACCACCCGATCATTAGGGCCAGACTCGGCTTTATCCTGACGAAATAGCCATGAATCAATAGCCGGCAAGTATAAGTTTTAGTGGTAAAGCGTGACCTTGACAAAGGGGAGCGCGCCTGTTAGAATATATCTGGAAACTTATAACACCCCTAGAGTTTCCTAGGTATAGGAGCCAACATGAAACCCCGCAAGCCTGCCAAACCCGTAAAGCGTCCTAAAAACACCGAACTGCGCGGAAGGATCATCGCCGTCGCCCTCAACCTTTATGTCGGTTACGGCTTCTCCCGGATCAAGATGGACGACGTGGCTGAAAAGCTGGGGATAAGCAAAAAGACCCTTTACCTCTACTTCCCGTCGAAAGAGGCGCTATTCGAGGCCGCCCTGCTTACCACGCTGGACGCCTGGAAGAAGCGCTACGCCGGCATAGCCGGGGACCGGTCGAAGAACTGCCTACTTAAGCTCAAGGAACTGACCGAGTTCATATCTTACTGCTATTCCATGATGAGCAAGGCCATGGCAGAGGACCTGCGCCGTTACGCTCCCAAGACCTGGGAGGCGATAGAGGACTGGCGCCGCGATATGATCTTTAAACATCTGGCGGAACTGCTGGATGAAGGAGTGCGCGAGGGGTATTTCAAGGAGGACGTGGACCGGGAACTGGGCCTGGTGCTCTACTACGAGTTCTCGCGCAGCGTGCTTACCCCCGATTTCATAACGCGCTATCCCTTCTCCGCCCCCCAGGTAAGCTCGGCGGTGAGCAGACTCTTCTTCGACCGCCTGCTGACTTCCCCTGGCAGGGCCATTATGAAGGATAAATCATGAAAGCGCGCCTTGCGGCTCTGGCCGTTCTGCTTTGCGCCGCGCACGCGGCGGCGGAGCCCCGCGCCCTTACGCTGGATACGGCCGTCAACCTGGCCCTGGAGCGGAACAACGAAATAAAAGCGGCCCGAGAGGGGGCAAAAGCCGCCGGCCACGCGCTGCGCTCCAGCTACGGGGCTTTCCTGCCGCGGCTGACCGCCGAAGGCAGCTGGACGCAGTTGAACGGCCCGGTCGAGCTGGACCTGAACGGAGTGCGCTCAGCTATAATCTCGGCCGACGCCGCCACCGCGCTGGCGCTGGGGGCTTCGGCCGCGCAGGCCGGGGCGCTGACCGCCGGGCTTAACGCCTCGCTGCCCTCGTTCACGATGCGCGTCCAGGACGAGTCCTATTACAACCTGGCGTTGACGGCCTCGCAGCCGCTCTACGCCGGCGGCAGGCTGGCGGCGGCCTCCCGCGCAAAAAAAGCGGCGCTGGCCGCGGCCGAGCGCAGCGCCGCCGCCGCGGCCGACCGCGTAGCGGGCGAGGTGGCCACCGGCTACTTCAGGCTGCTGCTGGCCGCCAGGACGGTGGAGATCCGCCGCGAGGTCCTGGGCGGCATGAAGGACCACGACTTCACCGCGCAGAAGCTGTTGGAACAGGGCATGATCTCCAGGGCCAACCGCATGCGTTCCGAAGCCGCGCTGGCCGAAGCCTCGCGCGAGGCCGCCAAGGCCGCCCGCGACGAGGAACTGGCCGGGCTGCTGCTGGGCAATTTGCTCAACCTGGAGGAAAGCAGTTTTACGCTGCGCACCGATTTCATAAAACCGGCCCCGGCCCCGGAGCTGCAGCAGGCCGTAGCGCGCGCGCTGGCCGCCAACCCGTCGCTGAATATCCTGGCGCAGTCCCGCCGGCAGCTGGACGCCAAATACCGGGCCGCGCAGGGGACCATGCTCCCGTCGGTATACGCCTTCGGCCGCTACGAGGCTTACAAGGCCGACCTTACCGCGCTGCAGCCCGAGTGGGCGGCCGGCATAGGCGTTAAACTGCCCATATTCTCCGGCTTCTCCGACTACGAGGATATTAAAGAGGCCGGGGCGCAGCGCGAAGCGCTGGCCCGCTACAGCGACAGCGCGCGCGAGCTGGTGAAGACCCAGGTGCGCAAGCTGCACCACGACATGCTGACCGCAGCCGAGCAATACGAGAGCCTCGGGGTCTCCCTGTCGCTGGCCGAGGAGAACCTGCGCCTGAACAAGCTCTCTTTCGCGCAGGGCGTCTGTACCTCGCTGGAGGTCATCGACGCGCAGCTGGCGCTCGGCAAGGTTAAGACCGAGCGCTACAAGGCGCTTTACGACTATGCCGCCGCCCTCTCGGAGCTGCTGCGCGCCGAGGGGAGAGGGCTGGAGATACTCGGTTATCAGGAGAAGAATCTATGAAGCGTCTGAACCTTTTGCTGTGCCTGGCCCTGGCGGCGGCGGCAGGCTGCTCCCGCGACAAATACGAGGTGGTGACCGGCGAGGCCGAAGCCGCCGAGATCGACGTGGGGGTGAAAACCCCGGGCCGCATAGCCAGCATGCTGGTGCATGAGGGCGACGCCGTAAGGAAAGGCCAGCGCCTGGCCTACATGGAAAGCCGCGAACTCTCGGCGAAGCTCAATACCGTGCAGGCGGCGCTGGAGGAGGCCAGGCAGCAGGCCGACCTCGCAGCCAAGAGCTACGAGCGCGTCAAGAACCTGTTCGAGACCGGAGTGGTGCCTAAGCAGCAGTACGACGAGGCCAAGTACAAGTTCGAGGCGGGCAAACAGAAGGTGCTGGCGACCGAGGGGCAGCAGGCGGAGGTGCAGGCCTATTACGACGAGCTTTTCATAAAGTCCCCGATCGACGGCGAGGTGGTGGACACGGTCTCACGCGAGGGGGAGATAGTTTCGGCCGGCTACCCTGTCTTCACGCTGGTAAACTCCGCCGACCAATGGGTGGTGTTCAACCTGCGGGAAGACAAGCTGCCGGCGGTCAAGAAGGGCGATACGCTGCAGGCCGAGTTCCCCGCGCTGGGCAGAAAGTTCCCGATGAAGGTTACCTATATCTCGGCCCTGGGGCAGTTCGCAAAATGGAAGGCCACCAACGAGCTGGGCAGCTTCGACCTGAAGACCTTCGAGGTGCGGCTGCGGGCCGACCAGCCCATACCGGAAGTGCGCCCGGGCATGACGGCCTTCGTGAGCGTGCCTAAGAAATGATATGAACCCCGCAGCCCGTACCGCGGCCCGCGAAGTCCGGCGGCTTCTCGCCAGGAAGCCGCTGCTCTTCCTGCTGCTGGGCTGGCCGCTGTTCTACGGGCTGTTCCTCGGTTCCATCTACAGCGCCCGCGTGGTCACTGAAATGCCCGCCGCGGTCTGCGACGAGGACAATTCCGCCGTGTCGCGCCTGGCGCTGCGCTATATGGACGCCACGCGCTCGCTGCAGATAAAATACCGAGCACCCGACGCGGCCGCCCTGCGCGCCTATATCCTTGACGGCAGGGCCGAGGCGGCCGTGTACATTCCCCGCGGCTTCTCGGGGGACATAAAGCGGGGCAAGACCGGGACCATCACCGCATTCGTGAACGGCGCGAATTTGCTGGTGGCCAATATAGCGATATCCGAGCTGCGTACCGTGGCCGGTACGATAGCGGCGGGGGCCCGGATAAAGTTCCTGCGCAAGACCGGGAATTCCGGCGCCAAGGCGCTGGCAAATTACGCGCCGGTCAAGATAGACACCTTCAAACTCTTCAACCCCGGCGGCAATTACCTCAACTACCTGCTGCCCGGCATCTGGGGGACGGTGCTGCAGCAATTGCTGCTGGCCTTCGGCGCGCTGCTGCTGGTGGGCGAAAAGGACGAAGGCACCATGGGCGAGGCCCGCGCCGTCTCCGGCGGGGATCCCGCCGCGCTGCTGGCCGGCAAAGCGCTGCCCTACTTCGCTTTGTTCTTCATTATCCTCGAAGTCTTCGACCTCGCGCTGTTCCCGGCCTTCTCCATACCGCTGCACGGCAACCCGGCGGCGCTGGCCGGGCTGAACGCGCTGTTCATCTACGCCGCGCTGGGCCTGGGGCTGTTCATCAGCGCCGTGTCAAAAGAGAGCATGGACGCCATGAAAGGCGTGCTGTTGGTGGGCGCGCCGGCGCTGCTGCTCTCCGGCTATATCTGGCCTGTCTCATATATGCCGGGCTTTATTAAACCGGTCGCGCTGGCCATACCGCTCACCCATTACTTGTCGGCGCTGCGCGGGCTGACCCAGTACGGCGCGGACCCGCTTGAAGTATTACCGCAGGCCGGGGCGCTGCTGCTTACCGGCACGCTGGGCCTGGGAGCGGCCTGGCTGCTGCTGAAAAGGGGGGCGCGTAATGGTTAAGGCCTTCCTCGCCGTCTTCCTGCGAGAGTGCAGGCGCATAATCTCGAACCGGCACCTGCGGCTGATCTGCCTGGTCTCGCCCCTGCTCTACGGCATAGTGCTGGCGTCGATCTATGCCCACAAAAGGATAAACGAGATCCCGGTAGGCCTGGTGGATATGGACGGCTCCGCGCTGTCAAGAAAAGCCGCGCGCTGGGCCGACGCCACCGAGAATATAGACATTTACCGCAGCTACGACACCCCGGCCAGGGCACAGAGCGCACTGGTCAGCGGGGAGATACACGGCTTTATCTATATACCAAAAGATTTTTCGCGCGACATCAAGCGCGGCGGCGAGGCCCGCCTGCGTGTGGCGGCCGACTACGCCAACGTGGTGGTGGCCAACCCCATACTTCTGGCCGCCTCCGACACCGCCGGCGCGCTTTCGGCGGAGGAATTCTCCGGCCTGGCCGCCCGTTACGGGCTGGTGCGCCGGCGCATCGAGAACCTGAACCAGCTGGTGCGCGTGGACGTGCGGCCTATCTTCAACCCGCAGATGAACTATTCCGACTTTTTCATCCCGGGGCTGATCTTCGTGGTGCTGCAGCAGATCATCCTCGTCGGGCTGGCTTTCACGGTGGCAGAAGAGCGGCAGAGCCGCAAAGTGGGCGAAGTTTACCGGCTCGCCGGCGGCCGGCCCGGCGCGCTGATCGCCGGCAAGGCTGCCCCGTATATCCTGCTGAACTTCGGCACCAGCCTGTTCTTCATCTTCGGCCTGCTGCCGCGCTTCAACCTGCGCCTGCAGTCGGGTATCCCTGAGGTCCTGGCCTTCACGCTGCTGTTCGTGACATGCACCGCGGCTTTCGGACTGGTGGTCTCCTCTTTCTTCAGGCGCACGGTGGACGCCTTCCTGGCGCTGATGTTCTTCTCCATGCCGGCCTTCCTGGTTTCCGGCTTCTCCTGGCCGTCCTATACAATGCCGTGGTTCGTGCAGGCGGTGTCGCTGCCCATCCCTTCCACGCATTTCATGGCCTGGTTCCGCATGGCGCTGGGCGCGCCGCTGCCGCCGGACGCGCTGCTGGCGCCTTCTCTTCGGCTTGCCGCGCTGGCGGCCGCTTACTTCTGCGTTGCCTGGTTTATACTGCGCCGCCCGTTCCGGCGGCGCGGAAGGGGGGAAACATGATTATCGATCCTGACAAACAAGCATACACCATACTGGTTTCCGGCGATTCTATATCCCGGGGTGTAATATATGATGAAAGCCGGCGCCGCTATTGCCTGCTGGGGGAAAACTACGTGCGGATAATGAGCGGCCTGCTGAAAGGGGCGGTGCACAATATGGCCCGCTTCGGCAACACGGTCACACGGGGCCTGTCCCGGCTTCGGGCTGAAGTCGCGGACAGGAAACCGGACATAGTGCTGCTGGAGTTCGGCGGCAATGACTGCGACTTCAACTGGGCCGAGGTAGCCGGCAACCCTGGAGCCGACCACCAGCCGCATACGGATTACGCCAGGTTCAGGCAGCTGCTGTCCGATGGGATAAGCGAGCTGAAGAACGCCGGCATCGCCCCGGTGCTAATGACGCTGCCGCCCATCGACGCCGAGAAGTACATAGAATTCATCAGCGGCGGGGTAACGGAAGCCCGGAAAAACATCATCAGGTGGCTGGGGGGCGTCAGCAAACTGTACTGGTGGCAGGAACGCTACAACTCCGCCGCAACGGAGATAGCGCAAGAGGCCGGCGCGAAGCTGATAGATATCCGCGCGGCTTTCCTGAAAACGCCGGATTTCCGCGCCCTTCTCTGCGCCGACGGCATACACCCCAACGCCGCGGGCCACCGCGTGATAGCGGCCGGAATAATGGACTACATCAGGCCCCGCTGTCCTTTCCTTCTTAAAACCTGATAGCCCGCATAGCCAGGCGGGGAGGCTGTGTAAAAGGTAAAATATCACCGTGAAGAAAGTCCACATTATTACCTTCGGCTGAGTTGTGGATTCGCTTCAACCGTACTCTCTATAAGTTCCTCAAAACACTCTACGCTTGATCGAAGCGGTAGGCCGAGCTTATCCGCGAGATGTCGTCGCAGGCGTGGCCACAAGGCTATGCCAGTGCCGTATCAAGCGCTATGCGCATCAGACGGCCGCAGCGCGGCCCCGCACTGCACTGCGGTGTCGCTGCTGCTCCACCCCCGGTCCTGCCGGGCAGGCCGTACAGCGCAGAATTTAATTTTTTTCTTATTTTTAAATTATGGCCACCGGCAGAGGGGAATTCAAACGGGGGCACCTTGGTTTATTAAAAACCCGCCCAGGCCTGTTCACTAAATTGTGTCGCGTGCTCCGCACGCTCCACCCGCTGTTCGCTCGCCCTGGCGGGCTTTTCTGTTATTATCATGTAGCCCCCGTGGGGAGAGGGGGAACCTGCTCGCCGGGAGAAGACCATTTTGTTAACGCCAACAAAATGGTGACCGGCGGGGATATTTACCCGGCACCCTCCCAGTGGACCGTTGCACAGACCTAACAGCTAACCCGGCAGTTCCAGATAAAAGGAATTCAAGACCTCATAAGCTTGCGCAAGATCCGCGGACAGCCCGCTATCGGCGGCCAACGCGCCGTAAGGCGCCTTCCACGCCGCCGGCGGCCGCGGGAGAACCTCCGGCAAGGGATGTGTCTTGCGCCGCTCAAAGGTGGCGTTAAGAGCCTTGCGG
This sequence comes from uncultured Elusimicrobiaceae bacterium, assembly GCA_964435105.1. Lineage (GTDB taxonomy): Bacteria > Elusimicrobiota > Elusimicrobia > Elusimicrobiales > UBA9959 > UBA9959. The sequence continues at coordinate 2,156 of CAYSYJ010000092.1, read as the reverse complement.
ACACGCGCGCGGTCCAGTTCTCCGGAGCCGATAAGCAGGAGCATATCGATAAGATCCCTTGCGCGCGAGTTAGGATTCTGGCGCGGCAAAGTGTAGGCGTGAAGCTTCTCGGCGAAGTGCTGTTCCCTGGAAATAGTGGGGAACACGCCGCCCCGAATGCCGGCGAAGTCCAGCCAGTCATGCGGATGAGTCTCGTCCAGCGGGGCAAGCACCACGTCGCCGGCGCCGACATCGAGGTGGAAGCGCACGAAAGACCGCCCGTCAAGCCTGGCCTCGACCGGGAAACGCGCGCCACCGTAAGGCGCCGCATCCAGGTCCAGCATGGCTTCGCCTATATTGAAAGAGAAAAAATCTCCGGGGTCCCTGGCCGCGGCCATGGGGAGCGCCTCAAAGATAGCGTCCTTTAGCGGGAGTTCTTTATTCGTGCCCAGGGAATGGCGAAGAGCCAGGTCTATATCTTTCGTGGCGCGGGCCTGCTTCATGCGCAACTCCAGGGCGTAACCGCCCTTAAGGATCCAGTCGGCGTTCTTGCGGGCGAAAAGGCGGGACAGCAGGCGGTCGAAGGCGACTTCGCGCATAAGGCGCTGAAGGTCCAGACCATCCGCCTTTGCCGTCTGCTTGAGCCGGTCTTCCAAGGCGCGGCGGAATGCCGTTGGCGTTGAGTATTTTTTTGGCGAGGCCATTATTGCTCACCCCGGAGCAGCTCTATCTCTTTCTTGATGAGGGAGGGAAGCCGGGAACGGGCAAGTTCCGTGCGGGTAATAAGTCCCCGCTTGAACGCCTGGCGCACGGCCTGGCGCATATGGTCCGTTTGGACGGTGCGGGCGGCAAGAAGGTCAGCTATAGTTTTGAGCGGCCGGGTCACTTTGACCCCGAACCTGAACTCGACCTCGGCCTTGTGAACCTCACCCCGGTGAAGCACGGGCAGTTGCGCCTTGCCGCCCCTGCGTAGAAAAGCCCGCGGCACGGTCATGTGCAGCCTGGACGGATTTATATCTGAAAGGTCGTAAAGACTAAGCGCCGTTTCGTGCGAGAAGACCCCTTGCGGCACGTCTTTGCGGTTGCGCGACCAGAGCCACCAGAACATGAGATCCGGACGTTCCGAGAGAGGGAATTTTGCGAGACGGTAGATACCGCGGCGCTCCCTGAGCCAATTGCCGGCGCGGACATGATAGGCGTGGTTCTTCTGGCTGAAACCGGCCGCTTCCGCCTGCTTGGTTGTGAAATATCCGCCCTGTGCCTCGACTATTTTATAGAGACGTTCCAGCGCCTCTTTGTGGCCGCGGTTAATGTTGGACATATACAATCCCCTTAATTATTAAGGGTATTGTACCACAATACAAGGGGAACCGGGATTAGCCGCTTTCTCTATACACCGATATATTGCCGCCGGTCATTGCAAAACCAGTCCCAAGATTGTTTCATGGAACTATCCAATAAGGGGGGGCCATGAAAGAAAAATCGCTAGTACGCAGTTGGATACGCGACACAGTCCGCAACGGGGTTCGGTACTACTCGGTAGTGGATGCGATAGCGGGAACCGTAGACACAAAGAACCCGCGCGACTATTGGTATCACATCAAAAACAGACCGATGGACGAGCATGACTTTAAGTTGTCGACACTTTGTCGACAACTGCGTTTAAAGGCCAAAGACGGGAAATATTACCTCACCGACTGTGCCGACAAAGCCGGGATGAGGATCATTCTCAGCCACCTTCCGAACAAAGATGCGATCCCGCTGCTCCGACGGAATAGATATAATATCGAAGCGATAGCAAAGACCCTGACCGGAGAAAGTGAGCACAGATGCGAGAACCTCATAGGGAGTTGTCGACACGCGGCAGCGGAGAACCAACCGACTCCACGTCGGGAAAGCCCAACCGCGGCCAGAGCCAGGAAAAGGGCCGAGGACAAAAAGTCTGCATTATTACCTTCGGCTGAGTTGTGGATTCGCTTCAACCGTACTCTCTATAAGTTCCTCAAAACGTTGTATGCCTGATCTTACCCGCGAGAAGCCGCTCGCGGGCTCGGCACTTCGCGCCTTCGCTCCGCTCGCTTGCCGCAGGGTGGCCGCTTGCCGGCCACTATGCGGCTCCCCCGTCGTCTTTGGAAGCGGTAGGCCGAGCTTATCCGCGAGATGTCGTCGCAGGCGTG
>CAYSYJ010000091.1:0-9254 GCA_964435105.1 uncultured Elusimicrobiaceae bacterium | reverse complement strand
GAGCCGCCCTTGCCGCCGCCCATCGGCAGCGTGGTCAGGGAGTTCTTGAAGATCTGCTCGAAGCCGAGGAACTTCAGGATGCTGGCGTTGACGGAGGGGTGGAAGCGCAGGCCGCCCTTGTACGGGCCGATGGCGCTGTTGAACTCGAAGCGGAAGCCGCGGTTCACCTGCACCTCGCCATTGTCGTCGGTCCACGGAACGCGGAACGTGATAGAGCGCTCGGGCTCCACGATCCTGTCGAGGATCTTGGCCTTAATGTACTCGGGGTGCTTCTCGAGTATGGGGGTCAGGGTCTCGAGGACTTCCTTGACCGCCTGGTGGAATTCCTTCTCGCCGGGGTTCTTGGCGATAACGTTCGCCAGCACGCCGTTGACGTAATCGTGAACGGACTTCTTGCCTTTCTCCGCTACAGCAGTTTTAGACATGATTTCCTTCCTTTTTGATTTTTACCGCGGTGTAAACCTGGAAAACAGAACCGAAAAACTATAAGTTCATCTTACAAACCTAAACCCGGACTGTCAACACGGGGCCCCGCTGCGAAAAACGGGCCTCTCGCGGCTTCCGGCAGGTTGAACGTGACTTAAGTTACAATAATTTTCTATACTTAAAAAGTTGCGCGGTTTATGAAAAAGTTCCTCTCCCTCCACGCTTTACTGCTCGCCTTCGCGCTGGCGGCCCACGCCGCCGAGTTCAAGGACAAGGGCGACGCCATCGCCGTGGATTTTCCCTCGGGCTGGGCCGCCGGCAAGAGCGACGACCCCACCGTGACCCTCAAGCTGGAAAAAGGCAAGAGCTTCTTCGAGTTCTCCAAGCAGGACTCCGAGCTGGGCGACTACTATCTGAAAGCCCGCGTTAAGGAGCAGGTGGATTCCCTCCGCTCCAAGGGCAACAGCATCTCGGGCGACCTTTCCCAGGTCAGCCTGCACGGCGTTTCCACCGCCTACTATACCTCGTACGAGAGCATGGGGGAACTGGTCTATATCGCCTTCCTCACCTATAACGGCGCCTCCTACGCCGTCAGCGCCCGGGGTCTCGGCGAGGGGGACTTCCGCTCCGTGCTGGCCAGCGTGCGAAAGCCCGGAGAGGTGATAGAGCTCCCGAAGCCTAAAAGGGTCAAGGCCGCCAGGCGCAAGCCCCGCCCCGAACCCGAGGACGATTTTGCCACCCAGATCTTCAAGGACGGGGAGGCCGCCGCCGCCGCCAGCTCCTCCACGGTGGCCGGGTCCACGGACGCCGCCGGGATGCCGGCCTCCACGGACCCCGTGGCGGCATCCTCTTCCGCCGTCCAGGTGGCCGAGGGCTTTGTGGCCGGGCTGGCCAGGGAAAGCGGGAAGCGCCTGCCGCCTTACCTGCCGCGCAAACCGCTGCCGCTGGCCCTCTGGCTCGGCGTGATCGCGGTCTGGGTCGCCGGCTCTTTCGCGGCCCGGTCGCTGGGCTCCGCCTACCAGAACCCCAAGCTGCCGCCGCCGCCGGCCGAGGTGCCCCCGGACTTCTTCTTCCCTTTCATAGTCACCAGGCTGCCGTCCATGAAGGATATCACCTACAATATCCTCACCAGGCAGAAGCAGTTCCTGCTGGCGGAGTACGGCTGCGAGCACGCCGCCTACCTGGCCGGCGGCTTCTACGGGGCCATCTTCTTCCACGTGGTCTGGAGCGGCCTGGCTTTCGTCGGCCAGGGCGACCTGCCCGCGAACCTCCTGCTGGCGGTGCCGCTGCTCGGCCGCGCGCTGGCCTCCCTGCCGGAGATCTTCTTCATACTGCCTTTCCTGGCCGGCGCCTGGATGTACGCCACCCGCAAGCGTCCTCTCGCCCTCTACGACGCGCAGTCCAGCCTGATGCTCGAGGTGAAGCCTGAGATAGTCTACGGCCTCATGAAGGACGGGGCCGGCAAGGAAGTGGCCCGCCTGGTGCGCAAGGGCGGCTTCTCGGACAGGCGCTGGGAGTTCGTGGACACGGACAACCAGGTGGTCTTCGAGATCCGCGACGACTTCCCGCGCAGCCGGCTGCCCCGCATGCTGTTCGGGCACCTCGGCGGGGCGCTGAGCGCCCATTACGGCATCTTCGCGCAGGAGCGGCGAGCGGGCTTCGTCTTCCTCGACCCGTCCTCGCTGGACAGGTTCCAGGTGCACATGGATTACGCTTTCGCCCGCCTCGGCCACCCGGCCCAGGTCCTGGCCGCCGTGCTCTACATAGTCTCCACCGAGCGCGATACCGCCTATCCCTCTTTCTGACCATGGCCATAGAACTGCTCTACGGCGTGAACACCGCCGAGGAAGTGCTCAAAGCCGGCCGCCGCCGCGTGCTGCGGCTGGTGATCTCCCGCGCCGTGAGCAACCCGCGCATCAAGGAGCTGGCGGGCCTGGCGCGCTCCCGCGGGGTGACCGTGGAATTTTGCGAGCCGCGCGTGCTGGAGAAGCTGGCCGCCGGGGCCCATCACCAGGGCGTGATCATCGAGGCGGAGGCGCCGCGCAAGGTGGACGTGGACTGGGCGCTGGGCGCCGAGAAAGACCTTAAGAAGACCGTGTGGGCGGGTCTCGACGGCATCACGGACCCAATGAACCTGGGCGCCATCATCCGCTCGGCGGCCTGCCTGGGCGTGAGCACGGTAGTGCTGCCGGAGCGCCGGTCTGCCAGTTTGACCCCTACGGCGCAGAAGGCCGCGGCCGGGGCGGCGGAGCGGGTGAACGTGGTGGAGGTGGTGAACCTCAACCAGACCGTCATCAAGCTCAAGGAAAAGGGCTTCTGGGTTTACGGCCTGGCCATGGACGGCAAGCCGCTGCCGCAGGTGGATTTCACGCTGCCGGCTTTCATACTCATCGGCTCCGAAGGCGAGGGCCTGCACCAGAAAACGCGCGAGCATTGCGACGAGGTGGTCGCCATCCCGCAGAAGGGCGGGGTGGAGAGCCTCAATGCCAGCAATGCCGCGGCCGTCGTCTTCTACGAACTTTCCAAAAAACTCTGACCGGCCGGGCCGGCAATGGTATTGGTCCTCCGGGTACACGGTCGGCCGCATAGCGGCCGCCGTCTTGCTCGGCCCTCGCGCTTACGCAAGCTCGGGCCTGCGCTGCCTCTGCGGACCAACACCATTGCCGGCCCCATAGGCCAGAACTGAATTCCTTTTGGAAATCCCGCAGAAGTCTCCTGAAGTAAAAAGACAACGCGGGCACTCGCCCGCGCTGTCTCCCTCAAAAGAAAGGAGCGGAAAGCGACCGTCGATAAGGTGTTCCGCTCCGTAAATATTATAGCAGAAGAAACGGCTTTGTCAAGGGGGGGCGGCTTGCGCCGTCAAGGGTTTACTTAAGGACCAGCAGGTAGAGCTCGCCGGGGGCCTTCATGGAGGAGGCCTCCGTCTCGGCCGCGGCGCCGGTGCCCCAGAACAGGTCCACCCGGCCGGGGCCGCGTATGGCCGAACCGGTGTCGTGCGTGGCCACGAAACGCGTGAAGTCCCGGAAGGCCAGTCCGCCGCCGGAGATATCCGGGCGCCTGGACTTGAGCAGGGCGGGCAGGCCGAGGGGGATATGCTTGGGGTCTATCGCTATGGAGCGCCCGGCGGTCAGCGGCCGCCCTATCGCGCCGTAGGGGCGGCTGTCCTTGGGCCGCTCCTTGAAGTAGATGTAGCGCGGGTTCAGGTCCGCCAGGCGCTCCTCGCGGGGGCCCTGGGCGGACATATAGGCGATGAAATCCTTGAAAGACATGGGCGGCGTCTCGCCGCAGTCGATGAGCAGCTTCTGCACGCTGCGGTAGGGGTGGCCGTTGGCGCCGTCGAAACCGGCGCGGATATAGTCTCCGTCGGGGAAGCGCAGCACGCCCGAGCCCTGGATCTGCAGCAGCATGATCTGGGCCGGGTGGGCGCTCCAGACCAGCTCCAGGCCCCGGCCCGCCAGGGCGCCAGCGTGTATCTCCTCTCGGGAGTAGTGGCGCACCAGGTTCCCGGCGCCGTCGTAATGCCCGTAATCGAAATCCACCCCCATGGCCGGCGTGGTCTTGACCAGGTCCGCCGGCGCCAGGTGCACGGCGTACTTGTGCTCCGCGTCCGGCAGGCGGGTCACCGGGATCTCCGCCTCGTAGTAGCCGGTGATCACCGTCTTGTCGGAACCGTCGGCCGAGGCGCGGTAGGCGCGGAAGCGGCTCTTCAGGGCGGCGAGCAGTTCCTCGCGCGGCATATCGGCCGAGACCAGTTCTATCAGGGCCTTGAAGGTGCGGCGCAGGCGGGGGGCGTCGTAGGAGGCGCCGGCTATCTTTATCTTCGCGGAATCGGGGCGGTCGTTCCAGTGGGCCAGCGAGGTTTCCAGCGCCTCGAGCAGCCCGGCCCGGTCCAGGTCGTCGTCCGGCAGCGGCAGGTTCTCCGCGCCGACTTCCAGCACCTCTTTTACGGCCGGCGCGTCCGCGTAGCCCTCGCCGGCCTTGAGCTTGGAAATTTTGGGGCAGGCCTCCAGGGTGTCGGCCGGCAGGCCGGCCTCGGGCGCGGCGGGGAGCTCGCGGCCCGGGATATGCCAGGGCCGCTCCTGGGCGGCCAGGGGCAGGGCCAGCATGGTTATCAGGGCGGCGGCCTTCATAAGCAGAATATTACATAAACGGATTGATGAAAATCAACCCGCGTCAGGGGCCGTGAAACCGCAGGAGGCGCAGTAGGCGGGCATGGGGGCGCCGCCGGCGAAGGAGCGGCGCAGCTCCGCGGCGCGCTGGCCGGAAATAATTTCCTTGAGCGGCTGTTCCCCGATATCGCCCAGGGCCAGGCGGCCGTCATAGTCGGCGCAACAGGGAACCACCCGCCCGTCGCTCAATATCCCGAAATGGTGTTTTAGGCCCAGACAGCCGGTCCTGCCGGCCGCGCCATCCGCCCCCGGCCAGTCGAAAACCGGGCCGAAGTTCAGAAAAACCCCTTCCGCCAGTTTCACGAAGTCCGCCCCGGGCTCCAGGCCGGCCCCGAAGCCGGAAAGCAGCCCTTTGAGCGTCTCCGCGTGGAAGCCGTCCTTCTCCCTGGTCCTGAGCCGGAAGCCTACGGTAAGGCGCCCCGGCCTGCCGCGCGCGAAACCGGTCAGCGCCGCCAGCGCCGCCGGCCTTTGCCCCGGGGGCAGGCAGGAGAGGGCGTGCAGCGAAATGGAGACCTGGGCCAGGCAGGGCTCCTCGAAGAGGGCCGGGGGGAAGTTGCCCAGCAGCAGGCCGTTGGTGACCAGGTTGACCCTGAGGCCCAGCTCCGAACAGCAGCGCAGCAGCGCCGGGAAGTCCGGGTGCAGCAGCGGCTCGCCCAGCAGGTGCAGGGAGATCACTTCCGCCAGCTCGCCGGCCTGCGCCGCGGCCCGCTTGAAAAGCGGCAGGGGCATATCCAGCGGCGGGCGGGAGCCCAGGCGCGGCCCGGCGCAGAAAGAGCAGGCCAGGTTGCACCTGTTGGTAGCCTCTATGAAGGCCCTCCTGAAAGGCTTTTTCACGCTCTGATTATACCAGTTAGAGCTCCAGGGCCGCGGCTATCTCCAGCAGGTCGTTCTCGTTCACCGGCCGGTCCGGCGAGGCCAGCCACTCCGCCTTGAGCCGCGGCCGCCCGCCGGCCCCGGCGCTGAGCCGGCCCACCAGTTCCCCGCGGCTGCGCAGCTCGAAAAAAGCCTTGAGCCCGCTCAGGCCGCCGCCCCAGTCGGGCCGGCGGTAAATGAATACCGTCTCCCCGTCCTCGCGCGCGGCCATGTAGCCGCCGCTCATCCACCCCTTTATGGTCCAGCCCATAAAGCCCCCTTTTAAGCGTTCTTCACCTGCAGCCGGGCCAGGCGTTCCTGCCTGGCCAGCGCGGCGTGCCAGAGCTTGAGCGAGAAGTAGGTGTCGCCCCGCGCGCCGCGGCCCAGCGTGTAGACGCGCAGCCGCGCGCCGGCCACGCCGGGGAGTTCCGCCTTCCAGTTCAGCCATGAGTATCGGTTCCTGTTCGTCATGCCCATAGCATAACAGAGCAACCCGACACCGTAGTGTCGGGTTGCCGAAAAAAGGTAGCTGCTGCCTTTTTGTTATTGCATGATCTCGATCTGGCCTATGGAGGGCTGGGGAACCAGGGCCTTGGAGATGGCGCTTACGCCTTCGCCCACGTAGAGGGCGGCCACCAGCACCACGGCGGCGAGCACTATGCCCACGGCGACATTGCCTTTCTGCAGTTCCACGCCGGGGCGCATGTGGTTGCGCACCAGCCTGCCGAACAGGCGCAGGGTGACGGAGATGGTGAAGACCGCCAGCAGCATGGCCAGGCCCAGGTGCGCCGCGCCTATCAGCGCCAGCTTGCCGTAGCCCAGGGTCATCTCGCCGGGGGCGGAGATATGCATGCGGAACATGCTCACCACCGCGCCCAGTCCTTTCTGCAGGATCATGGAGGCCGCGAACAGGATGGCGCCCACCAGTACTCCAACGGCCACGTTGCCCTTCTTTATCTCCTCCTCCATGTCGAAGTCCGGGTTGGCCTTGATGAAGACGCGGTAGGTCAGGTAGATGATGAGGCCGCTCATCAGCACCGCGAGCAGGAATTCGAAAAGACTCACTAACACCCTCGTATTGAACATACACCCTCCTTGGATATCAGAAGAACGGTTCCACCTTGTAGCCGTTGCGGCCGGCGAGCAGCGCCGAAGTGGCGCGCCCTACGGTGCCGGGCTCCAGCCAGGCGGGGCCTGCCGGCTCCAGCAGCACGTACTCCAGCCCCTCGTAGCGCACAAAAACGTCGCCCTTGGCGGGCAGCCGGCGTATGGCCATCAGGTAATGGCCCGGTACCGCTATGCCCACCATGCGTATGCCTTTCCAGTTGCCCAGCACCGAGGCGAGCAGGCCGGTCTTGGTGTCGCAGTCTCCCCAGCCGCTCAGCAGGGCCTTGGCGGGGGGGAGCAGGCCGCCGGTATGCAGGCCGTCCTCCACGGAAGGCGGGATCTTGTAGCGGATGGCGGTCTGCACCAGGCTCAGCACGCCGCCTATCAGGGCGTCCTCGCTCCAGCGCCTCTCGGCGGCAATTTTCCCGAAGGCCATCGCGAGCGGCTTGAGCAGTTCCACGTTGCGCTTCACGATCACCGGCATGTCGCATTCCACCAGGTTGCCGGCGCGCAGGGCCAGGCCCCGGGAGCGCAGCAGCGAGCGCAGGCGGGTGTCGTACTCCAGGTCCACCCCGGCTATGGCGCGCTGCGCGGCGGCCTGGCCGCCTTCCGCGTAGCCCTTTTTCCAGGCCGCGGCGCGGGCGGTCTCGCGCCAGGCGCGCAGGCCGTTCATTTCGAAGTCGGCGTAGCCGTAGCCGGCGGCGTACTTGCGCAGGGAGGCCTCTGTCATGCCGAAGTTCACGGAGACCCTGTCGCGGTTGAAATTGATGAAATGGTATTCCGCTTTAAGCTCGCCTTTTTCCTTATAGATACGCTGCGCGGTGCCCTTCTCGGTGTGCCTGGCGCGGCTGGTGTACTCTGCCTCCTCCGCGTCCTCTTCCTCCTCGGTTTCCTCCTCGTCGTCGGAGGACTGGGCCCGCAGCAGGGTCCCGCCCGCCGCCGGCGGCTCCAGCAGGGCCTGCCAGCGCGCGCCCAGCGTCCAGGCAACTGCCAGGCAGGCCGCCAGGGCCAGGAAATACAGCGGGTGGAGCCGGACGCCGCGCATGGTCAGAGGCCCGCCTCCGCTTTCTGGTAGGCCTTGATCCGCGCGGAGACCTCCGCGCGCAGGCTTTCCGGTGAGAGTATGGTTATCTCCGGCATCCAGTGCAGCACGGCCGGGACCACCTCCATGGGGTGGCGGATGACGGCGGCCACGGTCACGGACCCGTCGGCGGCCGGCTTGGAGACTTTCTGGCCGGGCAGCAGTTCCTTGCTGCGCAGGAAATCGGCCGCCTGGCCGCGGGCCAGCAGTTTCACCCGGACCTTCCTGCCCTCGTTGACCCCCCAGATGCTGGTGGCGGCTCCTATCACCTTTTTTACGGCCCCGGGCGGCGGGGGGGTGAACTCGTCCGGGAGGATCTCCAGTTTCTTCAGCCGGTCCACCCGGTACTTGGAGAATTTGCCCGGCTCTCCGCCGTCGGTGGAGGCCAGCATGTAGAAGAAATTCTCGCTGGCTATGAGCTTCACGGGGCACAGGACGCGCTCGCGCAGGCGGCCGTCGGCGCCGGCGTAGCTGACGGCCAGTTTCTTGTGGCGCTCTATGGCGAAGGCTATGTCCTCGTAGAACTTGCGCGTCAGCGGGTTCAGCGCGCGGGGGCCTACGGCGTAGAAATAGGATTCGCCGCCGCCCGAGGAGGTGGCCCTGGCGAAAACCTGGTCGAAGGCGTCCTTGATGGCCCCGCCCATGTTGCCGGCCATCTCGCGCATGAGCACCAGCACCGAGAGCTGCTCGCCCGTGAGGTCGAAATTCGTGAGGGAGACCCCGGGGGCGAAGGCGTAGACGCCCTTGTGGGGGGTGTCCAGGTGGAAGCCGGTCATGTTGATGCGCTCTATGTCGCGCTGGATGGAGCGCTCCGAGACTTCGAACTCCGCGCAGAGGTCGGCCACGCGGACCGGGCCCTCGTTCAGGCGGTTCAGTATGTTCAGCACCCTGTAATATTTCTTGTCGCCGGATTCTTTGCTCATAAGCGATACCCCTCCCCCACTCCATTATATAAAGAAAGGGGGGTTTTCTTGACTGCCCCGGCCTAAATACATATAATTATCTACTCACAGGGCCCGGAAGACGGGCGGTTTTTATCGTTCTTTAAACACGCGGGCGTAGTTCAATGGTAGAACGTCTGCCTTCCAAGCAGATCACGTGGGTTCGATTCCCATCGCCCGCTTTTGGATATCCGCTTCACGGATATCCAAAAGCGGGCGATGGGAATAATTCCTGACGAAGAGCTCACTGACGTTCGCATGTCGCCCGCCTTTCGATGTTCGTAGCACGGACATCCAAAAGCGGGCGATGGAAGACGGAAGGCAAGCCCGAAGAGAGTTCTTTATAAGTTCTGCAATCCTCTTAGGAGGGGTTTAGCGAGGCCGTAAGGCCGAGCGACGACGAAACGGGGAACCTTAGGTTCCCCTTGTAGAGCACCCGGCCGACTAAGGCCGGGCGGCAATCCGCCTCGCGCACCAGCGCGAGGTGCGACAGATGCTGGGGTAGCTCAGCTGGTAGAGCATCTCCATGGTAAGGAGAAGGTCGTGGGTTCGATTCCCATCCCCAGCTTTCCGTTTTTGTAGGAAAGCGAGTATTCAGGAGAAATAAAATGGCTAAAGAGAAATTCGACCGCAGCAAGCCCCACGTGAACGTGGGCACCATCGGCCACGTCGACCACG
>CAYSYJ010000090.1:0-9431 GCA_964435105.1 uncultured Elusimicrobiaceae bacterium | reverse complement strand
CCGGCGTCGGCGTAGGAGAGGGCGGCGCCTTCGTAAACGCTGCCGAAAGTCCCGTTGTCGGGGGAGCGCCACAGCTGCAGCACGGTGCCGGCGGGGTTGCCGCCCAGGCCCAGTGTCAGAGCGGCGCTGGAGACGAAAGCCGCGGCGGCGGGAGCGGCCGGCGGCACGGCCAGGGTATAGACGCTGGCGGACTCCAGCAGCTGGCCGCGGCCCATGGCGTTAAGGCCGCCCACGCGCACTTTCCGCGGCGAGTTGGGGCCGAGGCCTTCCATTATGTAGGCGCCCGTCGCGCCGAAGGCCGCGGTGGAGAGCTGGTTATCGGCCAGGTCCGCGATAATGAAATAGTCCGCGGCCGCCACGCTGCCGGCGCTCCAGGACCAGCTGACCGAGCTGACGCCCAGCGCCGAGCCGGCGAGGGCCGAGGGCAGGCCCGAGGGCAGCAGTACGCCCGTGACGGCCTGCGCGGCCGCGGCCCAGGCGGTGGTCACGGAGGCGGCGTTCACCGCGCGGACCCGCCCGTAGTAGGTGGCTCCCTGCGCGAGCCCGGTGAACAGCGCCGAGAGACCGGGGCCGGAGCCCGAAGCCACGGTGGAGGAGAAATCGTCCTGTTCCGACAGCTGGGATTCGTACACGGTGCCCGCGGGGTTGCCGGCGGCCGACCAGCCCAGGGTGACGCTGGACAGCCACACCGCGCCAAAGGCCGGCGAGGCCGGCACGGCCGCCAGGGTAAAGACGGCGGCCGAATCCGTCAGCGGGCCCTCGCCGAAATCGTTGCGGCCGCGCACGCGCAGCTGGAACGAGGTGTTGGGCGTGAGCTCTTCATGCTCGAAAGTCCCCGTGGCGCCGAAGGCCGCGGTGCCCAGGAAAACGCTGTCGCCGTCGTAGAAGGAGAAGTAGTCGGCTTCGGCCACGGTGCCGGCGTTCCAGGTCCAGGTGATGGAGCTGGCGCCCTGGGCCGCGCCGGCCAGGCCGGAGATTGAGCCTGTGGGCGTCTTGAACAGGGTCAGGGCGGCGTAGGGGGCCTGCGCCCAGGCGCCGGGCAGGCCGGCCCCGTTCACGGCCCTCACGCGGCCGTAATACTGCGTCCACTGGGCCAGGCCGGTGAAGTCGTAATAGAGCGCCGCGGCGGAGCCGGAGGAGGCCAGCGCCGAGAAATCGGAGACGGTGGAGAGCTCTACCTCGTAGCGGGTCCAGGCCGGGTTGGCGCCGGCGGCCCAGACCAGCGTGGCGCTGGTATAAGCCACCGAGGAGAAATCCACCAGTACCGGGGCCGAAGCCAGCGTGACCACAAGCCCCGCCGGCAGGAAGGAATTGGCCGGGTCGGTGGACACGAAGCCGTAATAGCTGGTATCGGGGGTCAGCCCGGTGAAGGGCAGCGGCGGGGCGAATACCGCGGCGGAGGAGACGAAGGGCGCCAGGCCGGACCACGAGGACAGCACTACATAATAGGTGGTGCCGGCCCCGAAGGTGCTGCCCCAGTTAAAGGTCAGGGAACTTATGCCGAGGCCGCTGAAAGGCGCCGTGCTGATAGCGGCGGCCGGCGGCACGACATAGGTGAAAGTGCTGGTACCCAGCACCGGGTTCGACAGGTTGCCGGACCGGTCGGCGGCGCGCACCAGGAAAAGATAGGTGGTGTTATTGGCCAGGTCGCCCTGGGCTATACCGTTATAGCTCCAGCTGACTGTGCCGGTGGAAGCGTTCCATAGCGGGCCGGCCGCCCAGGCTGCGCCGTTCCAGTACAAGCCGTCGCTTTCGCGCCGCACCCCCACCTGCACCTGCGCCACCCCTGCGCGGAGGTCATAAGCGGTACCCTGCACCGAAAGGAAAGAATCATGAGTGCCGGTCGCCGGCGAAGTTATGGCCGCGGTCGGCGCGGTGAGGTCATAGGTGAAAACGTTCGTGGCGTAAATTACCGACCAATTTTCGGCCGTGTCCTTGGCGCGGGCGGTCACCACGTAGGAGGAGGATTCCACCCAGGCTATGTTCGAGTAGGTCCAGGAAGAAGGCCAGATGGAGGCGTCCAGCCAGGTCACCACGCCCCAAATGGAACCTGTCCAGTACAGGCCGGTCTCCATATTGTAAACGTTAAGCGTAACGCTGGCCACGGCCACATTATCCGCCGCCGTGCCCGAGATCGGCGGCGGCGCGGAGTTGAGATAGGCCAAATGCGCCGGCTCCAGTATCGCCACCGTCGGGGCCGCGATGTCCGCCCCGTCCCAGTCGATATAGCCGGAAGGGTCGCTCTCGTAGGCCTGCCCGGCGAGCGGCCCGGAGTGATCCTTCATGGTCACGCGCGAGCCGGCCTCCAGCAGCGTCCCGTCGACATTGACCGTCATATCCGGGAAGTTGAACGAGACCCCGGTGAAAGTGGAGACGAACCGGCCGCCCAGGAATTCCACGCCCTTGGCCCCGGCGGGGCCGTAGGCGAAGGTAAGGCTGGAGACGAAAAGCTCCGCGCCCGGGGCCTGGGCGTAGAGCTTCACCCCGTATTGCGCGCCCTTCACGGTATTGGAGGACAGCAGTATCTGCCCGCCGTCGCCGGGCCCGAGCAGTATGCCGGTGCCGGCCGCGGTGATATCGTTGCCCAGGCTGGACACGCCGACGCTGGTCTCGGCGCGGAAACCGGCGCCGGCGGCGTTGGAAGCGGCGAGGACGCTGCCGGCCGCCACCGCCCCGGTGGAGGCGCGCGCGACGAAAGCCTCGGAGCCGAGCACCTCCGAGCCGGTCAGCGCGGTCTGGTAGGAGGCGTCCACGAAAATGGCGGGATAGGCCGGGGCCGTGCTCGACACCACGCAGTTGTCTATGGCCGTGTAGCTGCTGAAAACGACGGTGATCGCGGTACCGAAAGCGTTGCCGATGACATTGTAAGCCAGCGAGTTATCGGAAGCGGACTGCAGTTTTACGGCGAAATAGGAGGCGGCCTCGCTGCGTATGGTGCTGGAGCTGATATTATTCCCGTCGGCCCCGAAACCGACGAGGACGCCGTAGCCGGAAGGGTTGGCCACGTAGCTGCGCGTGAGGGTATTGTGGTCGGAGTTATCGGCGGAGAAGGCGGCGCCGGCCGAATCCGAGGTTATCGTGCTCAGCTCCACCAGGTTGCGGTCCGAACCGTTCGCCAGCTGCACGGCGGGGCCGGCCTCGTTGTAGAAAGAACTCCCGGTAACGGTATTGGAGGAAGAGCCGGAGAGATAAAGGGCCGCAAAGCCGGCGTCGGCCAGGGAGACCGAAGCGCGGGAGACCAGGTTCCGGCCGCCGTCGAGCTGTATGCCGTGGCTGAACTCCGTGGTCACGCCCGAATCCAGCACCTCGCTCGAGCCGGCCAGGCGGATGCCGGCCGCGTTGATGCTGCCGGCGGAGACCACCACGACGCTGGAGAGGATGACATTGTCCGAAGAGGCGTAGACGCCGTAGGGGATAACGCCGGAGGGTATCGCCTCGAACCCGGCTATGGTCACGCTGGCGTTCATGACGCGGAAAACCGAATTGGCGCCTCCCGGCGGGCTCACCTGCGGCGAACCGCCGCCCGGCTCGCGCATGATGATGAGCCGGTGGCCGTTATTGGCGAAGCCCTGCACCGTTACTTCCTCGCCGTAAGAGCCGTCGTCCGTCACCACCACGCAGGTATTGCCGGTCAGGGTCTTAGGCAGGGCGTCCAGCGCGTCCTGTATGGAGAAATAGTCGCCGCCGGAATTTTTAACGGTCACTGCCGAGGCGCAGCCCGGCGGCAGCGGCGCGCCGCCGTGGTAGACGAAGGTGCTGCCGGCGATCTCGGCGGCCTGCACATTGCCGGCCGCGTCGGCCGCGCGGGCCTGGGCATAGTAGGTGGCGCCGTAAGACAGTTGCGCCTCGGGCAGGCCGGCATAGGTCCAGGTGTCGGTGCCTGAGGCCAGGTTCCAGGCCTCGACCGCCGTCCACTGCGTCAGCGACCCGTTCCAGGAATAGTCGTCGGCGATGCGTTTAACCCGCAGCCAGACCTGGGCCGGGTAGGATACGCCGTCCAAGGCCGTGCCGCCGATGGACGGCACCGAGACCGGGAAGGAGTTATGGGCAGGAGAGGTGACGCCGGAAACGGGGGCGGCATTGTCGAAGGTGAAGACATGGGTGGAATAGACCAGGGACACGTTTGCCGAACTGTCCACCGCGCGCGATATCACCGAATAGGTCTCGCCGTGCGTCCAGGCGGGCAGGGTGCCGTAGGTCCAGTTGGGAGCGGCGAAGGTCGCGGTCAGCCAGCTCTCGGAGGCGGCCCAGGCCGCGCCGTCCCAATAATTGAAGTCGGAGTGGCGCAAGACCGCCGCCTGGGCGTCCGCCACCAGGATATCGTCCGTCGCGGTGCCGGAAATCTCCGTTAAAGAGGATAAATAGGAATTATCTGCGGGAGCCACTACCCCCGTTACCGGGGGGGTGGTATCCTGGGCGGACAAAGGTAAGGCCGCTCCCGAATAAAGAACGAGGGCGGCCAGCAGCAGAGAGAGTCTCATATTAGCCCTTCGTTATAGTATAACGGACGGACTGCCGACGCGCCATTCAAATAATAATCAAATATATATGGGTCCAAAGGCCCCGCCCCCAAATTGGTAGAATAGGGGTATGAAATTCCCCGGCAAGCGCAAAAGCGAGCACTATTTCCCCGTAAACGAGAAGGGGCGCGAGAGCGCCGACCCGCAGCGCCTGGACGAGCCTTTCTACCTGGTGGGCATAGACCAGCTGCTGGTGGACATCGAATGCTCGGTGGAGCCGGCCTTCCTGGAGCGGTGGAAACTGAAAAAGGGAGAGTCGCAGATACTCGACGACAAGGCCGCCGACGGGATCTACCGCGAGCTGAAGGCCGCGGGCAAGATCACCGGGGAATACGCCGGCGGCTCGGTGGGTAATACCCTGCACAACTACTCCGTGCTCTCCGACGAGCGCTCGGTGGCGCTGGGCGCCATCAGCCGCAATATCACGCTGGGCGACTACGCTTTCAAGTATATCCGCAATACCAGCTCCAAGGTGGACCTGGCCTACCTGCAGCCCTCGGACAACCCCATGGGCCGGGCCATGTGCTTCGTGACGCCGGACCGGGAACGCACCTTCGGCATCAGCAAGGGCTGCATGAACGACCTGCGCCCGGAGAGCATCCCCCCCGAAGTGGTGGAGAAGGCCTCGTCGCTGCTGATCTCGGCCTACCTGCTGCGCGAGGAGAAGGACCCTATCTTCTCGGCGGCGGTGCACGCCTGCGAGATAGCGCTCAAGGCGCGCGTGCCGGTGGTGATGACCCTGGGCACCGCCTCGCTGATAGCGTCCAAGAAAGAGTTCTTCCGGGAGTTCATAAAGAAGTACGTGTCCTGCGTGGCCATGAACGACCAGGAGGCGCTGGCCCTGACCGGCATAAAGGACCCGCTGCTGGCGGCGGACAATGCCCTGGAGCTGGCGGACCTGGCCCTGCTGACGGTGGGCGAGCACGGCCTGTACCTTGCCGGCTACGTGGACGAGGACCACGCCCGCAAGACCACCCACAAGCTGCACACCAAGTCGCTGGTGGACTATAACCTCTACGAGTTCAGCCGCCCCATGCGCCGCGACGACTGCCGGCGCCCCGTCCGCATCTACAGCCACATCAACCCCTTCCTGGGCGGGCCCAAGATCATCAAGAACACCAACGGCGCCGGCGACGGCGCGCTGGCGGCCCTGCTGCACGACGTGGGCGCCCGCAAGTACCACCAGGCCAAGGTGCCCAAGTCCCACAAGAACGCGGTGAACTCGCTGACCTATTCCTCCCTCTCCCAGATCTGCAAGTACGCCAACAGGGTGAGCTACGAGGTGCTGGCGCAGAACTCCCCGCGGCTCATGCGCGGCCTGCCCGAGCGGGAGGACAGCCTGCAGGAAGCCTACTGGGACGCCTGAAGACCCCGTCTCGGGGACAAAAAAAGGCCGCCGGGTAGACGCACCGGCGGTCTTTTTTCGCCTCCGACACCCTGCCTATCGGGGGATCTCCTTTGTCAGGCAATGCACGGCCCCGTATTCCCGACCGGCGCCGCCGGAGTCCACAGGATACACCCGGTACCCCTCCCCCTCGAACACGGCCTTAGCCTGGAGCATCTTGTCCTTCACCGCGTCCAGGTACATCATAAACACCGTATCATTGACTATAAGCACGTTGGCCAGCGACAGGTGCACGTCGTAAGGCACCTGCAGGACCTTCTTGACGCCGGCCTGGCGCAGCGCCGGCACGAACTCGGCCTGGTTGGTCACCACCGTGTCGTTCTTAAGGAAGGTCACGTACTCGTCGACGTGGCAGACGTCCGAGCGGCACGGGAAGGTGATGGTCTTGGCGCACTTGAAGGTGGACTCGTAGAGCGGGTGCCTGAAGCCGGCGGAATAGCAGCGGCCCGCCTCGTCCATCAGGATATTGCCGCCGCGCAGCTGGCCGCCGGTCTCGCTGACGTCGAGGCTGTCCACGGTGCGCAGGCCGAAGCGCTGCTGGGCGTAGGCCAGCAGGTCGTCCAGCGGCTTGCCGCGGATGATCATGCTGACATTGTCCCAGCGCCCGGTCTGCAGGTCCTTGATAGGCAGCAGGCCATAGTCGCGGAACCAGACATGGTTCTGGTGATAGTCGCGCTTGGCGAAGGTCTCCACGTTCTCCATGTTCCCGCCCAGGCGCTTGATCTCGTTCATCGAGGCGCGCAGGTCGGGGCCGGGATTGCCCACCAGGATGGCCTTTACCCCCATGCGGCTGAGCTCGGCGGCCGTCTTATTGATGGCGGCCATGATCTCGTCTATCTCCATGACGCCGTAGCCCTTGCCGGGGTCGCGCTGGGGGTCCCAGGGCGCCAGGAACACGGCCTTCACCCTGTCCAGCGTGGGGATATAGGGGCGGTAGCGGCCGTTATTGGGGCGGTCCAGCACCACCGGCTGCTCCACATAGACCGGGCGCAGCGGCACCTGGAGCTTTTCCCGGGCCGGCTCGCCCACGTCCACTACGACTACGCCTTTTACCGAATCCGACAGCCCGCTGAGGGCCGCGGGAGCGCTTGGGGCGTCCGCCGCGTAGGCGGCGCCGGCAGACAGCAGCAACAGGAAGATACCCGTTCTCATAATAGGCCTCTCCATAAAGGGAACGACGGTCGCGCCAATAGTATACCAGACCCAGTTGACATGTCAAGGGGCGGCTGGAATTTAGCTCAGGGAAGGTCAGCCGGCGACTGTTTTCACCCAGACCTCGCGGTCGCGTGGCCCGTCGTACTCGCAGAGAAAAACGCCCTGCCAGGTGCCCAGCTGCAGGGCCCCGCCCTCCACGAACAGGGACAGGGACGGGCCCACCAGCACCGACTTGATGTGGGCGGGAGAATTGCCCTCGGCGTGGCGGTAATCGAAGTTTTCGGAGATGGTCTCGTCGAGCTTGGCCAGGATGTCCCTTTTCACGTCGGGGTCGGCGTTCTCGTTTACGGCGAGCCCGCAGGTGGTATGCGGCACGAAAACGTGGCAGACGCCGGCCCGTACGCCTGCGGCCGTCACGGCCCGGGCCACCTCGGAGGTGATATCCGCCATCTCCTGGCTGGCCGCGGTCCTGACGCGGAATTTATGGATCATGGGTTGGTCTCCCCCCCGGCCGGATCTTCCTGGGCGGCCGGCCCGCGGTCCTTGAAGCCGAGGCGGCCCACGAGGGGCAGCTTGAGCGCGGGGCGCAGCAGGTCCACTCCGAAACCCAGGCCCAGCACGCTCAGCTCCACCCCGTCGCGCAGGCCCGCCGTGACGCCCAGCAGGCCGAACAGCGAGAGCTGGCCGCCGGTGCGCGTCTCGGAGACGGCCGCGGCGCCGGGCAGCCAGTCGCGGCCTATGGCGTGCGGCGGCAGCTCGACGCCGATCTCCGGCACGGCGCGCAGGATATGGGAGATAAAGGTGTTGCTGTTGGGGCCGGGCCAGGCGCGGTAGCGGTCCGGGCAAGGGTAGGAGGCGGCAGCCGCGGCTATGCGGGGGATGGCCCTCTCGGCGGCGGGGCCGCGCAGGTCGAAGAGCAGTCGCGGCCGGCGGCCGTACCAAAGCCGGTCGGGGACGTCCTTCTCTATCGCCACGGCGCTCTGGCCGCGGCGCAGCCGCCAGCCCACCAGGTGGTAAACGGTGTAATCGGCGGCGCCTTTTTCCTTCACGGCGATCCAGGAATGCACGGCGAAAA
Source organism: uncultured Elusimicrobiaceae bacterium (assembly GCA_964435105.1). Lineage (GTDB taxonomy): Bacteria > Elusimicrobiota > Elusimicrobia > Elusimicrobiales > UBA9959 > UBA9959. The sequence continues at coordinate 1,276 of CAYSYJ010000090.1, read as the reverse complement.
CGCCGCGCCAGCGCACGGTGCGGGCGGCGAAGCCCTGCACCACGGCGCCCGGCTCGGCGGCCGGGGCCGGGGAGATACCGGCGCTGGACCTGTCGGCGGTGCGCCAGTCGCGCCCGCTCCAGGGCCGGGCGTCCAGGACGGCCGCCAGCAGCAGGAGCCCGGCGGCGGCGGAGCAGAAAAGGGTTTTGCGCATGTTTCAGCCCAGGCTGCGGCCGGTAAGCCGCGAGAGTTCGCGCGAGAACTGGAAGGCGGCGGCCAGCGCCAGGTCCACCCAGACCATGGAGAAGGCGCTGAGCGTGTCGGAGGGCTTGATCTGGATGCGGTAGACGCAGCAGTAATCGGCCACCTCGGACCTGGCCTGCTTCAGGGCGGCCTCCACGGCGGCCTCGGAGGGCGCGGCCGCCACCTTGGCCGCCAGCGGCGCGAAATTGAGGCGGGAGTAGGCGCTCTTCACCTTGCGCTCCAGTTGCGGCTCCATGGGGCCGCCTTTCTTGGCGGCCGCGGCGGCCGAGGCCGGGAGCAGGGCGGCCAGTTTCTGCTTTACGAAGGCCGGGCTGCCGGCCATGCAGGCCGTGACGGCCTTGAAATCGGACTCGGAGATCAGCGGGTCCAGCGCGACGCGGAAATCGTCGATGACCTGCGGGGTGACCTTGCCGGCGTCGAGCTTGCGGCTGAAGCTGGCCGTAAGGTCGGAGAGGGTCTCGCGCTGGAGGTCCGCCAGGTACTCGCTCATGTTGAGCAGGGAGGTGATGAAGAACTCGCGCTCATTGGCGTAAACCGCCGGCAGCGGGCCCGTAAAGGCCCGCAGCGCGGTCACGAGCATGGCCTGGTTCTCCAGCTTGCCCATGCTCTCAGGGGATCTTCTTGAGGTCGGCTATGGTCTTGGCGATCCGGGCCTTGACGCGGCTGTTCGACGAGAGTTCCATGGCTTTCTCGTAGCTGGCCACGGCCTCGGCCGTCTTGCCGGCCTTCTCCAGGCAGTAGCCAAGGCCCAGGTGGGCGTTGGACAGGTCCGTCCCCCCGCTGCCCAGCCCGCCTGCGCGGTCTATGGCGCCGCGGAAAAGTTCGGCGGCCCTGGCCTCGTTGCCGGCCTTCAGCAGCATGGCGCCCTGCCGCTCGGCGGTGTGGACGGCCCGGGGGTCGCCGGCCGGCACTAACTTGTCGGCCGCGCCGTATTCTGCGGCGGCGGAGCGGTATTTGCGGGCGGCGGCGTAGCGGCGGGCGGCGCCCAGGTGGAATTGCAGCTCTTTATCCACGGCGGCGGGGGCGGCTTCGG
>CAYSYJ010000089.1:0-9530 GCA_964435105.1 uncultured Elusimicrobiaceae bacterium | reverse complement strand
TGCCGGGTCGGGGCGCCGCTGCGGTTGGGCTGCGCGGCCAGCAGGGCGGCCCCGCCCAGGGCCGAGGCCGGCAGCAGCAGCCTGGCCGAGGGGCCCCAGAGCAGCCGCACGATATGCGGCGTCATCAGCCCCACGAAACCTATGGTGCCGCCCACCGCCACCGCCGCCGAGGTGGCCGCGCAGGCGAGGGCGAAGAAGACCAGCCGCTCCCGGCCGGGGTCGGCGCCCAGGTGATAGGCCTTCTCCTCGCCGAGCGCCATGGCGTCCAGCGCCCGCCAGCGGCCGGCCGCCAGCAGGCCCGCGGCGAGAACTACCGCCCCGGAGAAGGCGAGCACGCCGGGCTCGGCCGCGTAAAGCCCCCCCAGCACGAAGTCCAGCAGCGGGAAGGCCCGCTCGCGCGCCGCGGTCAGGGAAAGCATCACCAGCGCCGACAGGAATGCGCTCACGGCCACCCCGGCCAGCACCAGCGAGGCGTCGGACAGGCGCCCGGCCAGCCGCGACAGCCAGTAGGAGAGGAAGGTGGCCCCGAAGGCCCCCGCGAAAACCGCCGCGAAGAAGAAGGGCGAGCCGCGCCCGGCCCCGGCGAGGAAGCAGAACACGGCGGCCGCGGTGGCGCCGGCGGAGGTGCCGAGTATGTAGGGGTCGGAGAGCGGGTTCTTGAGCACGCCCTGGAACAGCGCCCCGGCCAGGCCCAGGCCCGCGCCCACCACCAGGGCGGCCAAGGTGCGCGGCAGGCGCAGGTTCAGGATCACGGCCGCGTCCAGGCCGGCCGGGCCGGCGGCCAGCGACAGCAGAGCCGCGGCCGCGAGGGCCAGCAGCAGGAGGGCGGCCTTACTTTTCCCCACGCAGCAGCCCCCTTAATTTCCCGATCTCGCCGAACAGCCTCGGCCCCGGCCTGGAGAAGGCGTCGCGGTCCAGGGAAGTTATGACGCGGCCGGCCTTTACCGCCGCGATACCGGCGGCCATGGGCCGGGCCAGGAATTCGTCCTTATTGCCGGAGACCAGTATCACCGCCGCCGGGTCCAGCAGCAGCGTCTCCTCCCAGGAGGCCTGGAAATAAGCCCTGTCCTCGCCGGCGTAGATCTGCCGCCCGCCGGCCAGCCGCACGGCGTCGGTAAGGAAAGAGCGGCGGCCCATGGTCCAGCCGCCGGCGTCGGCCTCGAGATAAACCTTAACGGGTTCCCCGCCGGGCGCCGCCGGCAGCTGGGCGGCCAGTTTTTTAACCAGCGCCTCCCCCTCGGCCTTGCGGCCCAGTTCGCGGGCGATCAGCCGGATGGTGGCGTAAATATCCTCGACGCGGCGCTCCTCGGGCGGGCTCACCACCTTCAGGCCAAGGCCGGAAAGCTTCTTCACCGTGGCGCCCGCCGCCCAGGCCCCCGCCAGCACCAGGTCCGGCTTGAGGGAGTAGACCTTTTCGATGTCGGGGCGCAGGTAGTCGCCGGCCCGCTCCACCTTGGCGGCCTCGGGCGGCCAGTCGCAGAAATTGGAAACGCCCACCAGCTCGCCGCCGGCGCCCAGGGCGTAGACGATCTCGGTGTAGGAAGGCATGAGGGACACCACGCGGCGGGCCTGCGCGGGAGCGGCGCAGCAGATAAGGCAGAGCGGCAGGAAAAGTTTTTTGAGCATGAAAAAAGCCCTCGCTCCAAAGAGAAAGGGCCCTTGTTCCCCCTCGGAAAGCCCCGCCAGGCGGGGTTCGCAGTAGACCGGGCTGGCCTTTAACTTCAAGGCATTACCGTTGCGGGGCAGCCCCGGGATCTCACCGGGTTCCTCTGCGGTATTACGATACTATTATGCCATAAGAGCGGGAAGCCGCGCCAGAAAGCTCAGGCGCCCCGCTTGCCGCGGATCTTCCAGGCGGCCAGCGCCATGCCCGCCGCCAGGGGCAGGGAGACGAAAGACAGCTTGAGCAGCCGCGGGTCCCCGGAGACCAGGGCCCCGGCGACGCAGGCGTAAAGCCAGTACAGGAAGAGGGAAATTACCGGCAGATAGGGGAAAAAAGCTTTCTTTTCCATCATAAACCCCAAAGCGTCAGGTTGACCGGCGGCGAGACGTACTTCATGGCGGGTATGCCGTAGAGGACGAAAAGCGCCAGTATGGCCGCCTTGTAGGCCAGCAGCAGCAGGAAGAACAGCAGCGAACCTTTCCACACCCCGTGGCGCGCCGTCAGGCGCGGCAGCTTCTCGAAAGCCACCGCGAAGAGCAGTATCAGCAGGAACCAGGCGGCGAAATTGGTCAGCGGGATGGAGAAAACCTTTATGCTCTCGTTGGTGACCCAGCGCCATGACTGCCAGGCCGGCGACACCTGCACCGGGTCCAGCCACAGGTCCAGGCTGAGCGCCATCAAGCCGCCGACCGAAGCCCTCGCCCAGATGCCGGCGCGCGGCAGCAGGATATCCTGTATGTAGACGCAGGCGTAGGCTATGAAGAACCAGCCCAGGCAGATGGTGGCGGGCATGTCACCCCACCAGAAGAAGCCGCGCGTGAAGTAATAGGTCCCCGGCACGGAGCTGAACTCGCCGCTGATGCCGGCCAGCAGCTGCGGATGCTTGCCCAGGAAGATCCACAGGTTCTCCGCCAGCCCGGTAAAGAAGAACGACCCGCCCAGGAACATCGCGGCCTTGTACCAGCCCAGCGTCTTTTGGGCGTGGTAGAAGCAGAGCGCGCCGCAGAGGAGCGGGACCAGGTCCAGCAGCAGCGCCCAGCCCGGCGTGGAGTAAGGCACGCCGGCCATGGGTACGGGCGGGAACACTCCGGGAAAGAAGTGGTGGACGATCGTGGAAACGGCTATCACGGCCGCCATCAGCAGCCCCACCGTCCAGGCCGCCCGTTTTTCCTCCGGAGAATTCTCCATGGCCGTGGTCATCGGGAGGTCAGAACCGGTACTTGCCTTCGGCTATCAGGTACTCGCCGCCCAGGCGGTAGTTCACGCCGCTGGCGTTGCGGGAGTTGTAACCCACCAGGCCGGCGAGCGTGCCTTCGAAATCCCCCCACCGGCGGCTCGCGGCCGCGGTAAAGCGGTGCATGGGCACGTCGATGGCGCTGGAGAAGTCTATGCTGCCGCCGTCGATGGCCGGCGTGTCGTAGGCGTAGCCGGCCATGAAGTCGGTACGTTCATTGTAATGCCACAGGGCGCCGGCGCGGTACTTGAAGGAGGTCTTCCAGTCGAAAGTATTCGCCTGGTCCGTAAGTATGGCGCCGTTGGTCTTATAATCTATGGCGTTCTTGAAGCCGCGCCACCAGGTCTGGGTGAAGTCGGCGGTGAAGGTCCAGCGGCCGCCGTCCTTCCAGGCCAGGCCTATACCGCTCGTCGGCGGCTGCTTGAGGGTGAACTCGAAGTCGCTTTTTTCGGTGCCGGCGAGCGTGGAGGCGGCGTTGGCCTCCCCGGTGATCTTGACCTTGGTGCCGGAACGGAACACGGCGCCCGCGAAAAGCCGGTCGGTGATCTCGTATTTGCCGCCGAACACCGCCTCGACCCCGTAACCGCTGCCGTCCAGGTCCTGCGTAAGAACGGAGGGAGTAGTGTACCCGGGAGGCGTCAGGGCGAAATCCATGGTGGTGTCGGACTTCAGGCGCCCGTACACCGCGTTCACGCCCACGGCCCCGGAGAACCTCTCGGTGAGCCTGCGGGCGCAGGAGATATTGCCCACGGCTATGGCGGCGCTGCCCTTGTAATCTATGCCGTTGAAAGCGGCGCTGACAGGGGCGTCATCCTCGAAATCCGAGCCCTGCAGGAGCGGCAGGTAAACGCCCACGCCCAGGGCCGAGTCCTCGCCGAGCGGCACCACGCCGCCGGCCGAGCCGAAGAAGAAAGAGGAGTCGGACTTCTTCTCGCTGAAGATCCCGCCGTTGCCGGAGACATTGAAGGAATTGCCGTCCCGGCTGTGGCTCCAGCCGCCCTTCAGCTCCAGGCCGGCCTCGCGGCGCTTCACGTCGGCCAGGTTGGCCGGGTTCCAGTAGATCGCGCTCCAGTCCGCGGCGTCGGCTATCACCGCGCCGCCGCGCGCTATGGAACGCGCGCCAACCCCGTCGAACTCGTAACCCGAAGCCGCGGCGCCGCCGGCGCAGAACAGCAGGCCGGAAACAAAAAGCCCGCCGCACGCACAAAGCATGCGCGATGAATTTCCAATATGCACGATATCCTCCCTGTTGCCTTACCGGGCCACCCTACCCTGGCGCCCATTCTGGTACGATTATACGAAAAATCAGGCCCCCGGCCTCAAGCCAGCGGCAGCCGGATCAGGACCTCTAGCCCGCCGGCGGGCCGGTTGCGGAACTCGATATAGCCGTCGTTGCGGGTCAGCAGGTCCCGGGTGATCACCAGCCCGACCCCGGTGCCGTCCTTCTTGGTGGTCAGCGACTTGCGGAAAAGGTTCTTCAGGACCCCGGGGTCCATGCCGGGCCCGTTGTCGCTTATGGTCAGTTCCGCCTCTTTCTCCCGCCTGGAAATGGAGATGACTATCTCCCTGCCGGAGGCGTTGTCCTGGGTGGCCTCCAGCGCGTTCTTGAGGATATTGAAGGCGGCCTGCTGCAGGTCCGCCCGCGAGGCGTTCACCCAGAGGTCCAGGTTATCGTCGTAGTCCCGGATGAACTTCACCCCTTTCGCCTGCGGGGAGAAGGAGGCGATGGTCAGCAGCTGGCGCATTAACTCGGCCAGGCGCAGGCGCTCGGCCGGCGCGGAGGCGGTCTTGCCGAAGCGGGTGATATTGTGCAGCGCCTCCGCCATATTATTGACCGTGTCGTTGAGGTCGCAGAGCTGGGCCATGGTGTCGGCGGGCTGGGTCTTGGCCATTTCCATCTGCACGTAACCGGAGATCATGGACAGCGGGGTCCGCAGGTCGTGGGCTATGCGGTGGGCCAGCGTTCCGATCTGGGCCGAACAGTCCAGCTCCGAGAATTTATGAAGCAGGACTTCCTTCTCCCGGTTCTCCCGTTCCAGGCTGCGCCGCAGGTTGGCCACTATCAGCCCGGTTATATGCCGGGTCATCCACATGAACCCGGTCGTCACCGTTATCAGGATGAAGGTGAACAGCTTGCTGTGGTATACGGCCGCGGCCCACTGGTTGGCCGGCGGCAGCAGGCCCAGCGCTCCCGCCAGGCAGACCCCGGCGTAGGTAACGACGGCCAGCGGCAGCGTGACCGGGTTCTGCAGCCCGTAGATCGCCTCGGAGATCAGGATGCAGAAATACAGGAAGACGAAAGGAGAGGCCACCCCGCCGCTGTAATGGACGACGAAGGCCAGCAGCAGGACGGCGGCCGCGCTCAGGAAAGCCCCGGCCCTGGCGGCGAACCGGGAGTAGACAGCCTCGAAGAAGAGAAAGAACAGCAGGTACAGCCCCCCGGCGACCGCGGCGGCCAGCCCTATCTTGTAGGCGTGCGGGAAGTCGGCGGCGAAATACAGCAGCGAGGTCAGCAGCGCGCCCAGGCCGGAGAGCAGCGCCTGGCGGCGCAGCAGGCCGGGGTCCGGCGTCACGCAGGCCGACGGCGAGGCGTCGCTCATTTGCCCCCCTCGAACGGCCTTTCCCAGTAGCGCACGAATGTCGGCGTCACCAGCATGAACAGGACGTATCCGACCAGGGCCTCGTAAGGCATGTTGAAGAAAGGCACCGTGCCCCAGTCCCAGGCCAGGCGGTCGTAGCGATAAGTCCAGATGCCCAGCTTAAGGCCGAGGGTCTCCAGGGGGAAAGCGACGGCGGCCGCCGCGGCGACGTCGAAAACGAAGATGCGCTTATCCTTCGGCTCGATGGCGGGCTTCTTCAGGAAAGCGCGGTAGAGTTTTTCGGAAAAGAAAGTGACCAGCGTGAACATGACGCCCCAGCCCAGCACCACCGCCAGCGGCGTATCCTTGTACACGTTGATGGCCAGGTGATAATCCCAGAGCGGCTCGGTGGCGAACTCGTTGAAAGCGCCTATCATGGCGCCCGCGATCATCTCCCCGGCGACATTGCGTCGGGCGAAGCGGCGGAACAGGTACCAGACGAGCGGTATCTGCAGGTAGAGCGCCGCTTCCAGCAGGAGCAGTCTCATGTTCATTCACCCTTCTTCAGGAACAGGCCCTCGAACGCGTGCATGAGGATCACCACGAAAAGCGGCGGGAACCAGTAATAGAGCAGGGGCTCCTCTATGGGTATGCCGAATACCGTCGGGCCGAGAGTGCGGTTGGGGTTCCAGATCCAGTGCCCCCGCGAAACGGAAAAGAACTCCGCGAAGAACATCAGCGCCTCGAAGGTGCAGATCATGGCTATGGCGGCTTTCCAGTTCACCCTCTCCCTGGCGGCCTTGTAGAGCGGGATGACGATGAAGAAGAAAGGCGCGGCCAGCAGCACGCTGGCCGGCCATTTTTTCCGCGCCGTGGCGTCCTTCTTCTTTTTATCCTCCTCGCCGAGGAGCTCGTCGATATCAGGCATTTTTTTTGAAAAGCCGGCCGTAAGAGAGGTAGACGGCCAGGCAGAAAGGCGTGGCCCCGAACCAGAACACGAACTCCTCCACGGGAGCGCCGCCTATCCGTAAACCCACCAGGCGGTCTATCTTCTCGGAGAAGAACCAGACGTCGAACCTGAGGAACAGGTATTCCATGACCACGGAGACCGCGGCCATGGCGGCCGCGGCCGCCCAGAAGGCGCGCCTCAGCGGCGCGTCCCAGCGGCCCAGCATGAAAAATATGAAGAGCAGGGCGGGCACCCAGAAAAGCACGCTGTAGGTTATAAGATATACCGGCATTCTTACCCCGACGATATGATAGCAAGTTTTACGGCGGGAGCAAAGGTCGGGCGCGGCGGGCGGCCGGTCACGGCCTCCGGGTCAGCGGAAACCGAGCGCGGAGGCAGCCCTGGCGAGGTCGGCCGCGAAGCGGGTCCTGAGCAGCGCGGCGGGGCGGCCCAGCGCCTTCTCCAGGGCGGGGTCGCGGCGCAGCCGGCGCGGGCCCGGGGCGGCGGCCATGTTCTCCAGCACGCCCAGCACCGGCACCTTGAGCCGCTTATACAGGTCCAGCGAACGGGCCAGCACGTCGTGCGCGAGCACGGAAGGGATGGTGACGGCCAGGACCTCGGCCTTGGGGATAAAGCGCATCACGTCCAGCGCGGCGTCGTTGATGCCGGGCGGCATGTCCAGCACCAGGCAGTCCAGCTCCCCCCACTGGGTGATGGCGAGCAGCTCTATGATGGCGTCGGACACGTTGGCGCCGCGCAGGGGCACGGCCTTGTTCTCGGAGAAATAGACCACGCTCATGAACTTAACGCCTTCGTGCACCGGCGGCTCCAGGCCTTTCTCCTCTTTGGGGAAGAGCCCCCTGGCGCCCAGCACCAGGTGGTCGGAGGCGCCGGCGAAATCCAGGTCGAAAAGGCCGGTCTTCAGGCCCTTCTTCGCGAGCAGGAGGGCGAGGGTGCCGGCGGTGACGCTCTTGCCGATGCCGCCTTTCCAGCCGGTCACGGCTACTACGCGCTTGACGCCTTTGAGGCGTTCGGAGATGACCGAGGGTCGGGGATCGATGTTCATTTCTCGCCCTTTATGTAGCTGATGGAGACGCCGCGGCCGCGGGCGATCTCGAAATCGGGGCTTTTGCACTCGGGGCATTTGAGGAAGGTATGGGCCATCTCGGGCACGAAGTGGATGAACTCGGCCTCGTCCTTGGTCTTCTTGAGGCCTTTGAGCGGGAATTCGTGGGAGCAGGCCTTGCAGCGGAAGGCGGCGGGCTCGGTGACTACCTTGAACTTGCAGGCCTTGGCGGCCGGGAACTGGGCGCGCAGCTCCTCCAGGGCGAAAACGAAGATCTCTTTATCGATGGCCTGGAGTTCGCCAAAAACGACCCCGGCCTCCTTGAGTTTCTTCATTTTCTGCTCGCGGGAATGCTCCACGGCGGTCTTTATGACGGATTCGGCAAGCGCCCATTCATGCATAGTGCTCTAATTATACTAAAAGGAGTTTAGGCCGGGCAGGGGTGTTATTCCGTTAGCCAGGACTGCAGGGAACCGTTGCGCGGTTCCCCTCCAACCGCGTTCCGCGGTTGGAGCCTCCCTTCCCCAACTGGCTCCCGGAACAACACCCCTCCCGGCCCAAGCGCCGCCGGCTTTGGAGCCCCTGTTGGCGGGACCGGCCCGACCTCGAATCGCCAAAAGTCGCAAATGTCGGGATAATATTGACAGGCCGGCCGGGATTTGGTATCCTGTATATGTAGTAGTTACCGTACCTTACAAGCCGCGAAGGTATCCGAAAAGTCCAAAGACTACCCGCGCGGTGATGTCTTTCCAGTAACGGAAAGCGCGTTAAGTTTCCACCCACCTCTAGGAACTTAGCACAAAGTATCGGGAAATATAAAACTTTATATTTTCGGAGGCTTGTTGCTATGAAAAATTCGTTTCTTATATCGTTGTTCTTTACCCTTTCGCCCCTCTGCGCCTTCGCGCAGGCCGGCGCCCTCGACCGCGCGCTGCAGCGCACCGAGCCGGTCCTCGCGGCCGAGTTCGCCAAGGCCGCCGGGGACATGCCCGTCTTCACCGTGCCCGCCCCCGTGGCCCTGTCCATCGGCGACGAGCGCTACAGCGACACCCCCGCCGCCGAGTACCTGCCGCTCAATAAGCGCGCCGTGCTAGAATACGAATTCACCTCCAGCGAGTTCACCGCCGCCAAGGCCGTGCGCGTGGAGGTCATGAACTATTCCGCCGCCGACAAGACCGCCCAGGTCAACATGGTCATCTTCAACAAGACCAAGCCCAAGGTCTCCAACTACGTGCTGACCGCCGCGCAGGACGGCATCCGCTCCACGGATTCCCCCCTGGCCGGCCCCCGCCTGGAGATCCCCATGCCGCTGGCCTACAACCAGGTCTGGAACGAGGGCTATGACCGCCACCGCGTGGCCGCGCTGAACGCCAAGGTCACCGTGCCCGCCGGCGTCTACAACGGCTGCCTCAAGATCGTCACCAAGCTGGGCGGCGGCGACGCCGGCACCGCCGAGCGCTATTACGCCCCCGGCGTGGGCCTGGTCTACGAGCGCATCACCGCCGAGGACGGCCAGCAGACCCTCAAGCTGGTCTCCTACCAGCTGAAATAAGCTTCACCCGCGGACAATAAAAAACCCGGCCCTGCGGCCGGGTTTTTTAATTCGCGCGGAAGGGCTTACATGCCCATGCCGGGCAGGCCGCCCAGGGCGCTCATCTTCTGCGCGGCGGCCTTCTGGCTCTCGCGCACGGCCCGGTTCACCGTCTCCCTCAGCGAGGCCTCCAGCTTCGCCTTGTCGGCGCCGCCGAGTTCCCCCTTCAGTTCCACGGCCTTGATCTCCTGGGAGCCGGTAATGGTCACCTTCACCAGGTTGTCCTCGCTGGCGAGCTCCAGCCCGTCCAGTTCCTTCTTCACCTCGTCCATCTTCTTCTTCAGTTCCCAAAGCTGCTTCATCTTGTCCAGCATGTTGTTTCTCCTTATTTGGCGGCCAGTTTCCGGATCTTTATCGAGAAGGCCGCGAAGATCAGCGTCATGAACGGACTGACGTAATAGAAGACCGCGTAAGGCAGGTAGGCCAGCGTGCCCACCCCGAGCACGCT
>CAYSYJ010000088.1:0-9696 GCA_964435105.1 uncultured Elusimicrobiaceae bacterium | reverse complement strand
CGCATAACTTTCAGAAGCTGCGGGGCCTGTTTGGCGTAGAGTTCCTGCCTGCCATGGCTCTGGGCTATATCGGTCATAAGCCAGACCGAACCCGACGGGATGGCGAAGTTTTTTAACCGGCTGTTTCGGAAGGATAACATAGGATTCTCCAATGAAGACCAGAAAATGTTTCACACCAATGCTAAAAATAAAAAGGCGGCTGATTGTCAGGCAAAAATCCCCCAATCAGCCGCCCCAACATTTTTACTGACAGGATCCGTATCAGAATTTCTTCTTCAACGTGATCCGCTGCACACTACCAAGCCCCGTCTCCGGGGACACGGCATAGTCTAACTGCGCCCCCAGCGCCATTACTCCAGCGCCTACGCTGAGGCCGCTCTTTTCGTTGTTCTGTGTCAGCCCGGCAAGGCCATAGCCTCCGCGCAGCGCAAAACCGGCCCCTCCCAGCGTCATGGCATATTCGGTCCCGGCGGAAAAGACGGTCTGCTTGTCGTATACCAACCGTTTCACGTCGAGCGACAGCCCCATCCCGGGCAGCACCATAAAAGTTAACCCCGCATTGACGCTTAGCGGCAGGTTGTCGCGCTGCGACAGGTACTTAATCCCCGTGCCCAGGTTCCGCACACCTACACCAAAGGTGACAGGCAGTCTACTTAGTTTCTGCTTGGCCCCCAGGTCCACAGCAAAGGCCTGCGCCCTTACGCCCGCTATACTGCTTTGAATGTATTTTACCGCAGCGCCGACATTTTTGAACCCGAAACCCAGGCTTACAGCCTGGTCGTAAGCGCTATAGCCGCCGGCAGCGCTGCCATCGTCGGCACGACCTTCCATTTTGCCGTTGGACAACCTTGTGACGCCCAACGCCAGCGACATCTTCTTTACAGGTATACCGAAACCTATAAAGTCATGCGTGGAATCCATCAACCACTGGCTGTGGCTGAAGGCAACCTCGGGGCTGGTCATGGCGGCCAGCCCTGCAGGATTGTAGCTCAGCGCGTTAACGCCCATCGCCGAAGCCACGCCCGCCGAGGCCATGCCGCTAAGGCGCGCGTCCGTGTCTATTTTCAAGAACTGCGCGCCCGTCTGCGCGGCATTGGCCGCGGTGGAAACCAGCAGAATCATGGAAAATATTTTAATGGTGTTTTTCATATTTTCCTTTTACCTCACTACCGCAAAGCGGCCTTTGGCTTTCAACTTCTTACCTGCCCGTTCGGCCTCCATGGTGTAATAGTAGACGCCGCTGGCTATGCGGCCCGTCCAGGCGTACTCATAGGCGTAGGCTGGGCCCACGGCCTGCGGGCTACCGGTAAGGGTAGCCTCGTGGGCGAGCTGCCCCGCCACGGTGTAGACTTTCAACTTAACGCTGTCGGCCGTGCCTACTTCTATGTGGAAGGTGGGAACCTTGCCGCCCTTGGCCGGGTCGGGGTAGACATAGACCTCGCCCAGCTTGAACTCAAGGGCGGACGGCCCCGTGCCGGGCCGCATCATCGACGGACTGTAGCCGCCGGGGATGTAGAACTCAAGCCCGTTGCTCAGTGCCTGGCCGCGCATGGCAACCACCGTGTGGGTGCCATAGCTTAAGCCGGAGGGCACGGTGCCCGTTATCCGGGTATCGGTCCAGAGGCTCAGGGCGCACTGCACGCCACCAATGAAGGCCTTGGCTATCGAGGCATCATAAGGCCCGAAGCCGCTGCCATAGATGCTGAACACAGTCCCCACAGCGCCGCTCACCGGGGTCATGCTGGAGATGACAGGCTCCTCAATGTTGATATAGGTCGTGGCACTTTCCGCCAAGCCGCCATTGAGATACCTCTGCACCTGCACGGGATAGGTGCCCGCCAGCAGGAACGGCAGTTTGCCCTGTATCTTGGTGTCGGTCCACAGCGTAAGCGCCGTGGTCGCACCATTAATCAGCACTTTGGTGGAGTTAGCCACATAATTGCCGAAGTTATAGCCCGTTACTGTGAACGGAGCCGTGACGGCGGCGGTCGACGGGCTGACGCCCCCAAGATAAGGTGTACCTACCACAAAGGTAAACGTGGAGGTGCGCACCACGCCGCCATTGAGGGCGCGCTCTACGATAACTTCATGGTCGCCAGCGGGCAGGGTGCCGGGGATGGCGCCCTGTATCTTGCTGTCGGTCCACAACGTAAGCGGGGCCGCGGCACCGCCTATGAGCACCTTGGTGTAGTTGGCCACATAGTTGCCGAAGTTAGCACCCATTATTGTAAGCGGCAGGCCTATGGGGCCCGACGATGGGCTTAGGCTGTAAGCCTCGGGAACAGCCACGCTGAAGGCCACAGGCACCGACTGCACCTGGCCGCCGTTAAGACTGCGTTCCAACACTACAGGATGCTCGCCGGCGGCGAGGTTACCGGGCACGGTGCCCTGTATTTTGGTGTCGGTCCACAAGGTAAGCGGACAGGTAGTGCCGCCCATCAGTACCTTGGTATAGCCCGCCGCGTAATTGCCGAAGTTATTGCCGTAGATGGTAAACGGCAGGCCTATCGGCCCGGCCACGGGTGTCATGCTGGCAACATTGACGCCCACAACCTCGAAGGTAAGCGCCTCGGTCTGCACCGCGCCGCCGTCGGAGGTTCTGCGCCCAACAACCACCGGGTACTGGCCGGGGGCTAGGTTGCCGGGGATGGTTCCCTTTATCTGCGTATCGGTCCACAGGGTCAGCGGGACAGTGGCCCCGTTTATCAGTACGCCGGTATAGGCGACCGAATAATTACCGAAGCTCTCGCCATTGATGGTGAAAGGCATCCCTATGGGACCCGACGATGGGGTTATGTTGTAGGCCGTGGGCGTGCTGACCACGAAGGCCAGTGCTGAAGACTGCACCACGCCGCCGTTGAGTTCGCGCTCGACGATAACGGGGTACTCGTCGGGGCCTAATGCTCCGGGAATGGTGCCCTGGATCTTGTCGGCGGTCCACAGCGTTAAGGGCGCGGTGGTGCCGCCTATCAGCACACGCGTGTAGTTGGCAACGTAATTGCCGAAGTTGCCGCCGTAGATGGTAAAAGGCAGGCCTATGGGACCGGTGACGGGCGTCATACTGGCCACGTCCACGGTCACCACCTCAAACGTCATGGGCAAGGTCTGCATCACGCCGCCGTCGGATGTTTTGCGTTCCACCAGCACCGGGTACTGGCCAGAGGCCAGGCTGCCGGGCACGGTGCCCTGAATCTTGCTATCGGTCCACAGGGTCAAGGGCGCGGTAGTGCCGCCTATCAACACATGGGTGTAGCCCGAGGAATAATTGCCAAAGCCGACACCTGTGATGGTGAATGGCATACCAATGGACCCGGACGACGGGGCGGGCCAGTAGGCTTCCATATTGCGCAGGCTGAACGTGGTGGTGGAGGTGCGGACCACGCCGCCGTTGAGGGCGCGCTCGACCAGAAGTTCGTAATCGCCCACCGGCAGGGTGCCGGGGATGGTGCCCTGGATCCTGGTGTCGGTCCAGAGGGTTAGTGGCATTGTAGCCCCGCCCAGCAGCACGCGGGTGAAGCCAGCCACGTAGTTACCGAAGCTTTCACCAGTTATGGTGAATGGCAGACCGATAGCGCCGGACGACGGGGTAAGCGCGTAAAGCGCGGGCTGGGTGACGGTAAAGGGGGAAACTTCTGCCAGCACCTCGGCACCCCTCTTCACAACGACAGGATACTCCCCTGCGGGCAAAACGCCGGGGATAGTGCCTTGAATTTTGGTGTCGGTCCACAGCGTGAGCGGAGCGGTGGTGCCAGCTAACAGCACAACAGTGGTCCCGACGGAGTATGTGCCGAAACCGGTGCCCTCTATTGTGAATGGAACACCAATGGGCCCAGAAGATGGGGTAACTCCCAACAACGAACTGCTTGCAATATTTATTCCGGGCCCAAGATAGTACCCCATATTGATTCCGTTTTCCCCAGTACCAAGGGATGGTGACCCTTCTAGGAGGCGGAAATCCGGAATAGTATCCGACACGAATTGAGGGTCAATAGATATATTGTTAGTGTTATAGACCTGATCAGTAGGCGCATAATCCCCAAGGTGATTATTCCATGAGTTATTAAAACCAGATTCTGCCGATGCGAATATCCCTATATCGTTCCCCACGGCGATATTGTTTTTAGAAGCGAGTCTTGTATATATACCATACCCGTCTCGCAAATCTGTGTGGTATGGGTCTCTATTATTGTAGACAGTATTATTAATTACGAATATATCACCCCCCTCTGGGAACCGAATCCCGGACAGATTCTCGAAACACACATTTTGCCTAACACTAACTGAGAGGTTGAAAGCCTCAGACCCTATCCCTCTTTCATTCCCATGCAACACATTTAACATGAGCAATCCAGAAGCGTCCGCCGTTTTTATGCCGCTTGCATTAATGTTATTCCTTATATCATTCCCTTGAATATTAACAGCATAAGATTGTGATATATTAACCCCGGTATTTGAATAATCACGAATCGTAAAACCAGAGACCTTTATGTTATGCAGGGAGATAACCGCAAATGCATCCTCCAATTCCGCGACACCAGAACTGGAGACATCTCCACTCATAAGGACTTCACCTAAAGCACGAAACTCCAGCAACGGCCTTGTGGGAAAAACCGCCTCCTTGTACACCCCAGTCGAAACAAGAATTGTCGAATATGGAAGCGCGTTCTTAGCCGCGAAGTCGATTGTGCGCCAAGGTTCCGACTGTGTTCCTTTTCCCACCTCATCAGCTCCGTCAGGGGAAACATAATACGATAAATACGGGGGGGCGGGGATGGGTGTTGGGACGGCCCCAATATTCCTCCCGGTTTCTCCAGCGCCTATCGCAGGAGATCCTGCCAGAAGAGAGAAGTCGGACAAGAAGACATTAGAGAACAATGGATCTGCGACAATATCCCCAACTCCCAAAGGAGTCTCAAAATTTGACGAGTTTCCCCAAGCAATATTTCGGCTAGACCCATCTGCCGCGAATATCCCAGTACCATTACCGACAGCTATGTTCTCCGTTGCTGTACCGGTCGTATAGATTCCATAGCCATCAGAGTCACCTACTTGTCCGTAGTCGACATTGCCGTAAACCGTATTATTGTTGACACGAATGTATCCTTCGTCTGAAAAACGTATGCCACTGAGATTTCCATATGAAATGTTGTTGCTCGCCTCTACAGCAATATTAGGCCCCTCTCCATAAATTCCACGTTCGTTCCCTAACAGGATATTGGAGGTAATCAGCGCATTACTCCCGGATATCATAATACCGCTGGCTTCTATGGAATTCTGAATAATATTGCTAGCAATTAACACGGCGTAGGAATTGGCAAGCTGTATCCCGGCAGTAGAATATTGGCGCAGGATAAATCCATTAATTTGAATCCCGACTAAACCAGAAACAATAAAAGCGGGAGACAATTCAGGGGATGCCGTATCAGACAAATCTCCGCTCAAAATAACACGACCATTACCTTCATATGATGTGTAGGGAATCGTTAGTGTAACAGTCTCCTTATATACTCCAGTTGAAATAAGAATTGTCGAATATGGAAGCGCGTTCTTAGCCGCGAAGTCGATTGTGCGCCAAGGTTCCGACTGTGTTCCTTTTCCCACCTCATCAGCTCCGTCAGGGGAAACATAATACGATAAATACGGGGGGGCGGGGATGGGTGTTGGGACGGCCCCAATATTCCTCCCGGTTTCTCCAGCGCCTATCGCAGGAGATCCTGCCAGAAGAGAGAAGTCGGACAAGAAGACATTAGAGAACAATGGATCTGCGACAATATCCCCAACTCCCAAAGGAGTCTCAAAATTTGATGAGTTTTCCCAGGCAATATTTCGGCTAGACCCGCCTGCCGCGAATATCCCAGTACCATTGCCGACAGCTATGTTCTCCGTTGCTGTACCTGTTGTATAGATTCCATAGCCATCCAAGTAGCCGGTTTGCCCGTAATCAGTATTGCCATAAACAGTGTTATTGTTTATCCAAATATCTCCCCCACCCGTAAAGCGGATTCCACTAAGATTCCCATAACATATGTTATTCCGTACTATTACAGCTATATTAGAACTCTCCCCTGAAATCGCACGATCATTCCCGATAATGATATTCGATTCGATTATAGCAATACTGTTATTCACCTCTATTCCGTCGGCACCCTGAAAGTTGAGTATAACGTTGCTGGAGGCCACGACTTCTTGTGAATTAGAGATTAGAATCCCGTTATCACTATATGCGCATATAATGAATCCCGTTATATGAACACCGCTGGAATTTACCACCACGAATGCATTCTCAAGAAACTCCTCTCCAGTATCTGTCAAATCTCCCGTCATCAGAACATGACCTATAGCATGGTATGAGACTGATGAAACTGTTATTTCGATGGATTCTTTGTAAACACCATCCAGAACAAAAACGCTATCGGACGGGGCAAGCATTTCGGAAGCCTTAGAAATAGTGCGGAAAGCAGAAGTTGTCATCAGCCCATCATTTGAATCACTTCCAGTCAGAGCGCTCACATAATAATTCACGCCTGCTGCATAGGCTATTCCAGTCGGACATGCCCATCCTAGATATCCTGACAAAAACATGAACACAATAAGGACTCTTTTCATATTCTCACATCTCCTTACCGATAGGATGCGCGCCAAGAATAACTCATTCACTCTATTTACCGAGAACTTAACCCTTCATATCAAAGACACGACGATATTTTTATCTCTGAGCCTTAAATATTGAGACACCAATTAACGAGTGGAGCCAAAGGCTTGGGCGACTTGCCAAAAAAATAAGAATCAGCAAAGAAAGAATACTTACAACCAGACCGAGATAAAACCAGATAGGCCGATATTCAAGACTGACAGCATATACTCCGGGAGCATCAAGCTTTACGGCCAGCAGGCCGTCTTTTTGAAAAAGCTTTCCAGCAGTGGCCCTAAAGTTCCCGTCATAATTCTGATTAATTATTAAAGCATCCGGGGAATTCACCACCACGTTAACCGATATACGGTTGGGCTTTAAATTTACATCCGTAATCTTGTTCGACTTCTGCTCGAAATAGGCTTCACCTCTGTATCGAGAATTCTTGGAAAGAACTGCTTTTCCCGTTGAATAATCCACAAAGAAAGCTGGAACTGCGTTTTCGGGCAAAACAATTCCTCCATACCAATTGATTGTGCCGATGTTCTGAAGAAAATTAAAATACATTCCAGACTTGGCCCTTGCCATTCCAGTTTCCAAGACCTGAAAAAAGTCCTTTTGTGGTTGCATTCGGGGCTGCAAGAATTGGAATGTGTTCATATATATCCCATAGCTGAACATGAAAGGGGGGGCCAGGGAAGCAACCAATATAGCCGCAACAAGAGACTGTCGTAGACCTGCCTTCACCACTTTCTCCCGCAAATATGTAAACGCTTCTCCTCCCAGTAAAGCGATTAAGAATACCGAAAAGAAATTGAAATATTTATACGGCATACTGATGGCATTAAGAAAAGGCAATCTCCATACCGGCTTGAAAATATCTACCGGGAAGTTATAGGCCAGAGTAAACGTGGAAAATAGCATGAAAAGAAATCCAAGACGCCAGGTTTTTCTCGGATATAGGACAATGCCTGCCAAGAACAATATCCCTGCCACCCAACCCACATACAATTCAGGCGCTCCAAGAGGGGCAAGCCTATTACCAGTGAAATCAAAAAGCAGGCCTTTCATGAAAGCTCCTGCGGTGTAGGCTTGAATTGTGTTGCGGCTATAACTTTCAGCATGAGAATAAATGTCCGGATACCCAATATCTCCTTTCATCGCCAAGAGGTGATATACAGGTATTATCTTGAGCGCACAAAGCGCAAGGATGGAAATGAAAACGAGAAATGCTTTTTTGATTTTTTTCGAATCGAATACCCCTTGTTTTCCGGCAGCATCGAACGAATCAAGTAGCACAAACAAGAGAAGGAAGATGGGAATAGTCAGCGACAAAATCTTCCCATCCATTACCACTGGGAAAAAAACCAACACCAGCGGAAGAAAGCCTTTGCCGGTTTTATCATATCTCCTCCAGAAATACAATATCAACGGCGTTAAAAGGTAATAAAGTTCATTTACATTGCCTCCAGCAAACCGCATATGGAACCACCCTGAGAAGGCTAGAAGCAAAGTGGAGTATATGGCACCTTCCTTAGTATGGCCCATTTCCCTTCGGGAAAAGAGAAACATACCGATAAGTCCAGCAAGATACACGCACAAGGCGATTAATTTCAAACCAACGGCCTCGCCGAAAAACAGTGTAAAAACAATAAGCGGATTTAGAGATGGATCTTCCGGATCCCCAAGTATGGGGAATCCACCTCCGATATACGGAGACCTTAGTGGAAACTGGTGGAATACTAAGATGCTGTTTCTAAAAAAAGCATGCCGGGCACACAATTGTAGAAAATCGTTGTTGAACTGGATATTCGAAAACTTGGAGAATAAAGGCAAAAAAACCATCAATGAGCATAGCAACACGACAAACGCTATGACATTTTCATTCCGAGAAAGTTGCCTTACCCTACGCATGAATGCGCTTCGATAAATCAATTCCAAGACTGAGCTCATATTTAAATTGCCCGTGCCTCTATTCCCTGCCACTATCCGGGATTTCAGATGAACAATAAATCCCCCCAATTTAATCATAGTATAGGAAAAAATTATCTTGGATTGATATGTATGTACGGAGAATTGGGTGCGGAAATAGACCGGGCCGGGCCGGAGGCCGCGGCCATATCGCGGCCAGCCGCTGCCGGCCTGGCCCTTCTTTCAATGCACTTTGCAGTTTCTGCCTCTCCCGGTGGCTACAAATAATTCCAGAAAGACCGCCGCGGCGGCCGCAGCAGCGGACGCCGGGGCGGTTTTTAATCAAATCGGGGCCACCGGTATAAATGCCGTTCAACGATATCAGGAACAGGCCCGCGCCGCGAGTGGCTTCAGCAGAAGCCATTGGCGGCGCGGGCGAATCTGTAATATAATAGGTTCAGCTCTTTGCAGTGCGCGCGGGGAATAATTTTCTGCTTTGTTTAAGAGCGGGGCACCTTATGGTGGAGCAGAGCGAGCCCGCAGCGGCGTTATTATTAGCGGGATGGGTGCGCAAAAGGAGGGCCTAGTAAGATGCAGGCCTCCTTGGGAGCAGGTGCAAGGCGCGTAAGTGCCGCCGCCCTGCGAACGTCCTTCTTAGCGGCAAGCATGGGAGGCCGCGTAGTGGCCGACCGTGCGACATCTCGCGGATAAGAGCGGGACTCCTTCGCTAAAACGGATCGAAAGCGGTATTTATAATGATTCCTCGGGATGTTGCGCCAGGTAGTCTCGAACTTTATTCCTGAGACTCCGTTCCGTTCTTTGAAGTTTTCATCTTCGGGTGGTTCAGCGCAGCGCAGGGAGCAAGCGACGATGAAATGGAGGGCAGAGCCCTCCTTGTAGAGCGCCGGCCGTCACTTCTAAAGGCCGGCCGCATTCGGCCCCGAGCGCAAGCGAGGGGCGCGACCGATGGAGAGGTGTGTGAGCGGTTGAAACAGCAGGTCTCGAAAACCTGTAGGGGTAACACCCTCGAGGGTTCGAATCCCTCCCTCTCCGAACTTTTTGACTTCTTAAAAAATCGGAATTAAAATTTGCAGTTTCTGCGCGCGCAGAATTAAAATTAAATATAAATTCCCAAGGTTTTTTGAACTCGACGG
>CAYSYJ010000087.1:0-9816 GCA_964435105.1 uncultured Elusimicrobiaceae bacterium | reverse complement strand
CCGAGCACCGCGGCCTGCGGCCCCGTCAGGGTCCGGTAGGCGCACTCCTCCGGGTGCTCGAGGAGAAGCCGATGCGTCGCCGTCCGGTCAACGGTATCCATCGGCCGCCTTTCTGAAGAGCCGCTCCCCCATCGCGCGCCGCGCTTCCGGCCCGGGAGCGAGGCCGTATGCGCCGCCGTCCAGCCGGAAGAGCGGCGCCGCGGCGCCGCCCGGCCGCGGCAGCAGCGAGTAGAAATCCACGACGTCCAGGCCCTCGCGCGCGGCCGCCCGCTTGATCTCGGCGGCGAGGGCGTCCACGGCTTCCTGCGACGCCTGCTCGCAGTGGGAGATGATCACCGCCCTGGCCCGGCGCAAGGCGGAAGCCGGCTCGCGGAGGTCCCCGAGCGGCAGCAGCCTGTCGGAGCGGAAAGGGGCGGTGGCGTTGACCAGGACTATGTCGGCGTCGCGCCTGAGCGCGAAATGCTGGAAACCGTCGTCCATCAGCAGCACGTCGGCGCCCAGCTCGCGCACCGCCTCGAGGCCCGCCCGGTAGCGGTCGGCGCAGACCAGCACCGGCACGGAGTCCTTCTCGAGGGTGCGGTAGAGCATCAGGGCCTCGTCGCCCGCCTCGTCGAGGGTGAAGCGGCGGCCCGGGGCCAGCACGGTCAGCGTGCGCGGGGAGACGCGGCGCTTGTAGCCGCGCAGGAGCACCGCCGGCTTGCGCCCGGAGCGGGCCAGTTCCTGGGCGGCGGCGATGACCGTGGAGGTCTTGCCGGTGCCGCCGGCGGAGATATTGCCGAAGCAGATAACGGGGACGGGGAGCGAGCGGGACCGCAGTATGCCGGCGCGGTAGAGGGCGCCCCGCGCCGCGACCGCCGCCCCGTAGAGCAGCGAAAGCGTTCCCAGCAGCAGCCTGCCGGGCAGGCCGCGCCGCAGCGCGTCGCGCAGGGCCTTGGGGGAGAGGGCGGGGGAACTCAAGCGGCCGCCCCCGGGCGCAGGGTTTCTATATGGGAGGCCAGTTCGGCCCAGACCTCGTCGAGCGGCAGGGCGCCCAGCTCTCCCTGCACCCACGCGTGGCGCGGACCGGGCGGGGACCAGCTCCAGGGGGCGTTCTGGGGCGCGTAGATCACGAAGGTCGGCAGCCCCTGGCTGACCGCCACGTGCATGGGGCCGGAACTGGTCCCGACGTGCAGCGAGGCCCGCTTCTGCAGGGCGGCCAGGTCCAGCAGGTCGAAATCGGGGCAGAGCAGGTGCTTCTCCGCGGCCGCCGCCATGGCCGCTTTGACATAGTCCAGCTCGCCGGGCCCCCAGAGGAAGACCACCCGCGCGCCGTAGGCCGCCTTCATCCTGTCGGCGAGCGCCGCGAAACGTTCCGCCGGCCAGCGGCGGTGCTCCCTGGGGCTGGTGATGTCGAAAGTGACGACGAATTCTCCCGGCTTTACCCCGGCGGAAGCCAGGAAGGTCTCGGCCCGGGCGGCGTTGGCCGGCAGGAAAGAGACTTCCGGCTCCGTGCCGGCCGCCGGTATGCCCAGCGGCTCCAGCAGTTCCAGGCGGTCCTGCACGGTATAATTGCGGGCTTCTTTTTTTGCGGGGAGGACGTTATGAAAGAGCCTCCCCGCCGGGAAAGAGAAGGCCAGGCGCTTCTTCGCGCCCGAAAGCAGGGCGTAGAGGCCGGAGGAGGAGGAACGCATGAAATCCAGGGAGATATCGATGCCGGCCCGGCGTATGGCGGCCAGGGGCTTATCCTCGCGCAGGAAAAGGCCGGAGAGCCGGGGGTTGTGCTGCAGCGCCTTGAACGAGGGGCGGCGGGTCAGGAAGTAGAGGCGGGAATCCGGCCAGGCCGTCTTCACGGCGCGCAGCAGCGGCGTCGTGAGGATCACGTCGCCGATGCCCTTGTAGACTATGACCAGTACGCCGGGCCCCATCCGTTATTTCGCCGGGGCCGCGCCGGAACGGTAGCGCGGGTCGTTATACATCTTGAACTGCCGGTAGATCTTGAGCTTAACCTTGCCGGAGGCGACGTCCGCCACCAGCTGGGTGAGTTCGTCCTCCAGGTCCCTGAGCTGCACCGCCATGACGTCGAGCTTGCCCGAGCAGGCGGCCTTATGCTCCTCGGTGGCGTCCGCGCGCGCGAGCTGCTCGCGCATGTGGAAAATCTTCAGCCGGATGATGCTGATCTTGTCGGCCAGGCTGCCTACGGTCTCAGCCATTGACGGCCTCCAGCACCTTCTCGTCAATCTTCTCTATCAGGTCGTTGCGCTTCTGGTTGAGCTTGTCTATGTTCTTCTTGGCCGCAGCTATGGCCGGGACGTCTCCGACCCGGGCCTTGTCCTCTTCGTGCCAGAGCTCGGTATTGGTCATGGCCAGTTCGCTGACCAGCTTGCCTATGCCTTTGTGGTCCATTGTGTTTTACCTCGGGGTTCTATTATATCAAAGAGGCCCGCCGTCACAGGCGGGAGTCGCCGCGCGTCAGGTGCAGCGCGAGGTCCCAGTTATTGTCGCCGCCGCGGATGAAGAGGCGGTCGATGGGGCCGGCTTCCCGGTCCCAGGGCCAGGCGGTCTTGCCCTGGCGGAAGCTGAAATCGAAGAGATAGCCCGCCTCGAGGGCCTTGGCCCTTATCTCCGGGTGGTAGGCGCCCTCGCCGTAAGGGTAGGCGAAAGCGCACATCTCCCTGCCGAATACGGATTCCAGCTGTCGTTTGGATTCCGCCATCTGCCAGGCGGCGTCCTCGAGCTTCAGGCGAGGCAGGTGGGGGTGGTCCATGGTATGGGAACCGTATTCCATGACGCCGCTGTCCTGCATCTCCCGCAGCTGCGCCAGGGTGGCCATCTTTACCCAGGGCTCGGAGGAGGGGTCGTGCCAGAGATTGGCCTTGCCGATGGTATTGTAGACCACGAAGATATTGCCCTTGGCGCCGAGCTCCTTCAAGATGGGCCAGGCGTGCAGGTAATTGTTCTCGTAGCCGTCGTCGAAAGTGATGAGCACGGCCTTCTCGGGGAGCTTCTTCCTGCCCTCGTGCGCCTTCTTCAGGTCGGAGAAGGTCACGGTGGCGTAGCCGTGGTCGAGCAGGTATTTCACGTGCGACCTGAACCGCTCCGGGCTGACCCACAGGTCTTTCAGCCGCGAGCCCGCCGGGGGGACGCCGATCTTGTGGTAGCACAGCGCCATCAGGCCGGGGCGGCGGGGGCGCCACCAGGCCCACCTGGCGCTCAGGGCCAGGGCCGAAACTCCGGCGACTATAGTTGCTGGTAACAGGTACGGCATAAAGCTCCTTGTCGTTCCTAAAGGGCGGCCTTGAGCCTTTCGGCCGCCGCGTCGAAAACTTCGCCCACGGTCAGCAGGCGCATGCAGAGAAAGTGTCCCCTGGGGCAGGAGCGCGAGCCGTGCAGGGCGCAGGGCCGGCAGGCCAGCGGGGTCTCCACCACGGCGTTGCCCGGGCCGTAGGGGAAAAAGCCGAGCTCGCGGGTGGTCGGCCCGAAGACGCCCACCGCCGGCACGCCGAGGGCCGCGGCTATGTGCATGGGGCCCGAATCGTTGGAGACGAAGACCTTAAGCGGGCGGATGGCCTCCATGAGGCCGGGCATGGAGGTCTTGCCGGTCAGGTTCAGGCAATTCTCCGGCCCGGCGAGCCGTTCTATCTCCGAGTTCCAGTCCTTCTCGCCGGGGCCGCCGACTATCAGCACCTGCCCGCCGTAAAGCGCGGCCAGCCGGCGTATCAGGCGGGCCCAGCTGGCGGCGGGCCAGCGCTTGGTGGGCCAGGCCGAACCGGGGTTCACGCCGGCCAGCACCTTGCCGCCTTTAGGCAGCGCGGGGGCCGCGGCCGAGTCCTG
Organism: uncultured Elusimicrobiaceae bacterium; assembly: GCA_964435105.1. GTDB lineage: Bacteria > Elusimicrobiota > Elusimicrobia > Elusimicrobiales > UBA9959 > UBA9959. Next base: position 6,006 of record CAYSYJ010000087.1, on the reverse strand, counting down.
GCGCAGGCCGGGGAAGGCGGCCTTCAGGTTCTCGGCCAGGGGGGAGAGCAGGGCCAGGTTGCGCTCCACGTCGTGCAGCAGCCAGGAGAAGGGTACTTTGTGCGTGAGGAAGAAACTGCCGGCGCTGGAGGAGAAACCGACACGCACCGGGACGCCGGCCCGCCAGGCCAGCAGCGCGCTGCGCAGCGAGCGGTGGGGTATGAGGGCCGCGTCGAAGCCGCCGGCGCGCAGTTCCGCGGTGAGGCGGGCGAACTCGCCCAGGCGAGAGGAGGCGGTCTTCTTGCGGTCCTCGATGACGGCCGCCGCCAGGCCGGAGGCGGCGAAGATGTCCGCGGTCTCCGGGCGGGTGACCACCGTTACCGCGGCGTCGGGGTAAAGTTCCTTGACCTTCTTCAGCAGGGGCAGGGTCAGCACGCAGTCGCCCAGGAAGGCGGTCTGCAGCAGGCAGAGCTTCAGGGGGCCGGGCTTGAGGACCGGGGGCCTGTCGCCGGGCGTCCAGTCGGAGAGCTGCGGGCCGTCGCCGGCCGGTTCTACGCCGAGCTGCCCGAGGGTCTCCAGGTAGCGGTCGAGGGTGTGCTTCTCCAGGGAGGGGCTGGGCACGCGGAAGTTCACGAAAAGGCGGCGGGCCAGCGAATCCTTGCGGTAGCGCAGCACCGGGGCTCCCGCGAAGAGGCAGAGGAAGCGGCTGCGGGGGGTGTCGTGCAGGTCTATGACCGCGTCGTAACCGCCGGCCTTCAGACGCCGCAGGACGGGGAGCAGGCCGGTGAAAGGCACGGCCGCGTCGATGAAAGCGCTCTTGGAGACCGCCCCCAGGAACTGCGGCTTCACCAGGATCTCCAGGCGCGCCTTAGGCCAGCGGGCCCGCAGGCCGCGGAAGACCGGGGCGGTCAGGATGATGTCGCCCAGCGAGGACATCCTGATCACCAGGATGCGCGGGTCGGCCTTGTTTATTTCAACCATTGATAAAAAATTATATCATTTGTGAAACCACGCTCCCATAGAGAGGCCGCCGATGCACACCGAAGCCGATAAAACTTCCCTGAAGGAATCAGTAAGCCTGATGCTGCGCGCTTCGCGCGGCTTCTGGCTGGTCAACGCCGTCAATTTCGGCGACGGCATCGCCTACTTCGGCATGCTTAACCTGATGACCCTGTTCCTCGGCGTGAAAGGCCTGGGCATGTCGGACGCCATGAGCGGCTGGAGCGTCTCGATGTTCACCGGCCTGGTGACGCTCTTCATGTTCGGCGGCGGTTTCGTGTCGGACAGGCTGGGCGTGCGGCGCGCCCTGACGCTGTGCCTCCTCTTCCTGCTGGGCGGGCGCCTCCTGCTGACCCTGGCCCCGGCCGCCGGGGGGGCGGGCTTCGCCTTCCCGCTGGCCTGGCTGGGCCTGCTGGTGATGTCCTTCGGCGAGGGCGTGATACAGCCGGCCATGTACGCGGGAGTCAAGGAATACACCGACGAGCGCACCGCCACGCTCAGCTACAGCATCCTCTACGCCATCATGAACCTGGGCATAGTGATGGAGAGCTTCGTCTCTCCCTATATACGCACCGACGCCCCTTTCGTGAAACTGGGCGGCACGCAGGTGATGGGCCTCGGCCTGGGCATAACCGGGGTCTTCTGGCTCTGCACGGGCGTTACGCTGGTCATGCTGCTGGTCCACCTGGGCCTCTTCACGGCGAAGGTGGAATCTTCCGACCGCAACCCGGCGGCCGTCGCCCAGCCCGCCCCGGCGAAGAGCTTCGCCGAATCGGTCAAGGACATACCCTTCTTCGACAAGCGGTTCATGTTCTTCATTTTCGCCCTGCTGCCGGTGCGCACCCTGTTCGCCCACCAGTGGCTGACCATCCCCGACTACATCATGCGCTGCTATCCCGCCGAGGTGGGGGCCAAGTACGAATGGATCACGGCCCTCAACCCGATCATCATCGTGATCTTCGTGCCGCTGATCGCCGCCTTCACCCGGCGCGTCAGCGTCATCACCATGATGATAATCGGCACCGCCATTTCGGCGCTGACCACCTTCATGCTGGTGCCGGGCCCGAACCTGACGGCCCTGCTGGCCTACGTGATACTCTTCTCCTTCGGCGAGGCGGTCTGGTCCTCGCGGTTCCTGGAATACGTGGCCCACATCGCCCCGGCCGGGCGGGTGGGGGCTTACATGGGCCTGGCCGGTATCCCCTGGTTCCTGGCCAAGTTCACCACCGGGCTTTATTCCGGCAAGATGCTCTCCGCCTTCGTGCCCGCGGGGGGGCCGCAGGACAGTTCCACCATGTGGCTGATCTACGCGCTGGTGGCCTGCGCCACCCCGCTGATGCTGATACTCGCCCGGGGCTGGCTGGCTGACCGCAAGCCGGCAACAAAATAGCAATGCGCTTCTGTTATTAATATAATCATGCGGATGACGAGGCTTACTGGGATAGCGGCCGCCATGCTGGCGGCGGTCCTGCTTTACGGCAGGGCCGGGGCGCTCATCTCCTCGGAGTCCTACCGCATCCTGGTCAGCGAGCAGTCCACCATAGGCAATTCCGCGTCCAAGACCGGGGGGGCTTATTCGCTGCTGGGCAGCACCGGCCAACTCGGTTTCGGGGCGTTGAGCGGGGCGCGCTACAGCGTCAACTGGGGCGTGGTCAATTCCTGGCGGCCGCCCCAGGCCAGCGTCGCCACCGCCCACGTTTACCCCAACCCCTGCAGCCTGAAGGACGGCTGCAACGGCGTCACCTTTACGCGCCTGACCCTCAACGCCACCATAAACATTTTCACCGTCGCCGGCGAAAAGGTGCGCATGATAGAAAAGGCGGGCAACATCGACAGCGTGGGCTGGGACCTGCGCACCGAGTCCGGGGCCAAGGTGGCCGCCGGGCTTTACCTGTACGTGATCAAGGGCGAGGGCAGCACTAAGAAAGGCAAGATCGTGGTGGTAAGATAGCCGGCCGGGCCGGCCTTAACGGGTGCGAACTTATGAAAAAGACGATATTGGGGACAGCCGTAATCCTGCTGCTGGGGGCCGCGGCCTACGCCGGAGACATCGCCCCGGGCTCGGTGCCCGGCTCTATCAACTACCAGGGCCGCCTGGAGAGGGACAATGCGCCGGTTACCGGTCCGGTCCACCTCTATTTCGCCATCTACAACGCCCCCGGCGGCGGCACCCTGCGCTGGCAGTCCTCCGAAATAGTCGCCAACGCGGCCCAGGGTATCTTCAGCGCCAATATCACCCCCGACCTCGGGGTTTTCGCCCGCAACGAGACGCTTTACCTCGAAGTGCAGGTGGAGGGAGAGACCCTGGCCCCGCGCGAACCCCTCAATACCGTGGCCTTCTCGCTGGTCTCCAAGCGCCTTGAGGACGGGGCCTCTGTCTCCGTGACCACCCTGACGGCCGCCTACCAGGTGGTGCTTGCTACCATGCCGAACAGCAATGTCGGCATTGGAACCAATGAGCCTGATTACAAACTTACCGTCAACGGCACCATCCGTCTCAACGGGGCTGACGGCAAGATCTGCTTCCCTACTGGGCAGTGTCTCACGGACGCGCTGCTGGCCACCGGCGCCGGCGGCATCAGCGGCCCTGGCAATGTGCTGCTGGAATCCGGCAACCTCGGTGCCGGCGACATGCGGTTCAATACCGGCAAGGGGTCAGGCACCATGGAGAGGATGCGCATACACGACTCCGCCAATAACGGGACGGTCGCCATTGGTCCAGCGGCCATTACTACTCCCAGCGCTGGAGTGCTGGACGTGGATGGCGTCGTTTTCGTCAGCACCTGGGGCGTCTCGGAACGCTCCGGGGGGGCGGTGCCCTTCAACGACGATATCTGGGTGAAGGGCGGCCGCGTCACCGGCAATAACGCCGAATACATTGCCGTCGGCGAGACCAATAACGCGATACAGTTGGTGTCGGGCGGCAGCGAGCGCATGCGCGTGCACACCAACGGCTATGTGGGCGTGGCCAACGCGGCCCCCGCCTACCCGCTGGACGTCACCGGCAATATCCACACCAATACGGGCCTGCTGGCCGGCAATGTGGGAGTGGGCCCTTACAGCGGCTGGCTGTCGTCCTCTAACGAGATAAGGGCGGCGGATTCCACCCACCTGCTGCTGCAGCAGAACAACCCTTTCAACGTGGGCGTCGGCACCGACACCCCGCGCGAGAAGCTGCACGTGCGCGGCAGCGTCCGGGCCGACCTGGGCGTTATAGCGTCTACCGCGGCCTTCTCCTCCGACGTTGCCGTTAACGGCGACTTCAGGGCCAACGGCCATAACAAGAACGTCTACCTGACCACCACCACCATCTACGGCACCCTGACCGTGACCGGCGGCATCGGCTCTACGGCAGGCTTCCCGGCCTACCTGGCCTCTACCCAGACGCTGACCGGGCAGAACACCTTTGCCAACCAGGTGGAGATGTCCAGCGACGTGATAGCCGCCGCGCGCCTGGGCGTGGGCGTGCGGGACTTCGACTTCTCCGGCGGGCGCTACCTGCAGGTGGGCGACAATAAGCCCGAGTACGCTTCCCAGAACACCTTCGCCTACCTGGTGGGCGGCAATTCCGCCAACTCGCGCCTGGTCTTCTACCGGGGCGCTCAGGAGGCGGGCAGCCTGGGCAGCCACGGCGGGGCCAATATCGGCCTGATCATCGCCGGCTCCACCAAGACGTTGGCGGACGCGACCTATTACCGGGTGCAGAACAGCGTGGTCTGGATCTCCACCGGGTTCAACAGCACCCCGGCCATCTATGTCAGCTCCGGGGCGGGTAATGTCGGCATCGGCACGACGGTCTCGGATTCCACCTACAAGATGACGGTCAACGGCAGCATTCGCATAGCGGGGCCGACCTCCAACGCGATAATTTTCGCCGACGGTTCCACCATGAACAGCGCCCTGGTCCCGGGCGTGGCGGATTCCATCGCCAACCCCGGGGACGCCGTAGTGGCGGCCAACACGCTCGGCGGCGGCGGCAGCGTGGTGCTGCGCTCCGGCGCGGTGGACGCGCTGGTGGCCGACTCCGGCGGCAATATAGGCATCGGCACCATCTACCCGGTCTCCAAGCTCAATGTCCGCGGCGGCGACCTGCTGGTGGGCAACCCTATCAACCCGTACTCCGGCAACGGGGTGGACGACCTGCTGGTAGGCGGCAGCATCATCTTCGACGGGGCGCTGGTACAGCGCTCGGCTTCCGCGGCCAGCTTCTCCGGGCTGGTGGTGGCCGGAGACGTCTACCTCTCCACCGGCACCGCCAAGCGCACCGGCGTAGCCACCAATACACCCTTGACCACTCTCGACGTCAACGGGAACGCCCAGTTCGGCCAGGGCGTCAACCGCTCCACTTTCACCGCCGCCGGCGCCCTGCAGCTGCACAGCCCGCTCGCGACCGCCTACGGCGGCACCGGCAACGCCACCGGCAACGCTCCCACGGCCACGGCCCTGGCCGCCAACGGGGCGAACTGTTCTTCCGGCCAGGCGCCGCTGGGCGTCAACGCTTCGGGGGCCGCGGAGAGCTGCTTCGAGGTCACGGAGCAATCCGAACTTACGGTCCACACCGTGGCGACCTCCACCCACGGAGCCACCAGCGCCAATACGGCCGACCGGATAGTCATGCGCGACGGCTCCGGCAATTTCTCGGCGGGCACCATCAGCGCGGCCCTTAGCGGCAACGCGGCCACCGCCACCGCGCTCGCGGCCAACGGCTCCAACTGCTCCGCCGGCGAGGCCCCCCTGGGCGTCAGCGCCTCGGGCGTGTCGGAGAGCTGCTACGACGTCGCCACGCAGGGCGAGCTGGACACGCATACCGGCGCCAGCTCCGCGCACAGCGCCACGAGCGCCAACACCTTCAGCCGCATCGTTATGCGCGACGCCTCCGGCAACTTCTCCGCCACCACTATCACGGCGGCGCTCAACGGCAACGCCAACACCGCCACCTCGGCGGGCTCCGCCACCACCGCCGGAGCCCTGGCGGCCAACGGCAGCAACTGCAGCGCCGGGGAGGCTCCGCTCGGGGTCAGCGCCGCG
>CAYSYJ010000086.1:0-9819 GCA_964435105.1 uncultured Elusimicrobiaceae bacterium | reverse complement strand
CTGCCTTTCTACGGCCAGGCCGCCCTCTGCGCCGACGACCCCGGCGTGAGGGAACTCCTGCCCGGGCTCAAGGCCCCGCATGTCACCTGCAGCCTCGGGGGGCGGGCCGACTGGGAGGCCAGGGACGCCGCTTTCACGCCGGCCGGCGCCTCCTACACCGCCTGGTTCAGGGGCCGGCGCCGCGGCCGCGTGACCCTAAAGCTGGGCGGCGCGCACAATGTCCGCAACTCCCTGCTGGCCCTGGCCGCCGGCTCCTACCTGGGCTTCGACTTCGGGCGCCTCGCCGAAGGCCTGCGCAATTTCAGCGGCGTCAAGCGCCGCATGGACCGGCTGGGCGCCGCCGGCGGGGTGGATTTCGTGGACGACTACGGGCATCACCCGACGGAAGTGAAGGCCACCCTGGCCGCGGCCAAGGGCCTGTTCCGCGGGCGCCGCCTGGTGGTGCTCTTCCAGCCGCACCGCTACAGCCGCACCCGCCTGCTGTACCGCGAGTTCGGCCGCGCCTTCGGCGACGCCGGCAAGCTTTACGTGGCCCCGGTTTACGCGGCCGGCGAGAAGCCGCTGCCCGGCGTGGATTCGGGCCTGATACTGCGCGAGCTCGCCCGCGCCGGCAGGCGCGCCGAGCCTTTCCCCGGCGCGCTGGCGGTGCTCAAGGAACTGCGGCCCGGCGACGTGCTGCTTACCCTGGGCGCCGGCGACGTCTGGAAGACCGGCGAGGAGATAAAACTTAAGATGGAGACGCTCTGCGCCTGACCCATGCCAAAATTCAGCCAGGTCTTCCTCGCCGATAAAGGCATCTGCGCCCGCATAGCCGGAGGCCTCGACGGCGGGACCTTCGACCGGGTGGTGGAGATAGGCCCCGGCGGCGGGGCCCTGACGGAGTTCCTCTTCCCCAGGTACGGCGCCAGGATGCGCGCGGTGGAAATAGACTCCTCCCTGCTGCCGAACCTGAACTCCAGGTTCCCCGGGCTCGAGATCGTGAACTCCGATTTCCTGAAGGCCGACCTGGCAGCGGTGGCCGGGCCCGGGAGGATCGCCTTCATCAGCAACCTGCCCTACGAATGCTCGACGGTGATCCTGGACCGCGTACTCGACTACCCCGGCCTGGCCCTGGCCGTATTCATGTTCCAGAAAGAGGTCGCCCGCAAGGTCCTGGCCTCCCCCGGCGACCGCGATTACGGTTACCTCACGCTCATCACGGCGGCCCGCGCCTCTTGCGAACTGCTGCTGGACGTGAAGGCCGGCAGCTTCAGGCCGGTGCCGGCGGTGGATTCCTCGGTGGTGGCGTTCCGCCCCCGGCCCTTTTTCAGCGACGGGGCCGAGTGGGAGCGCTTCCGCGAGCTGGTGAAGAAGGCCTTCCTGCACCGGCGCAAGACCCTTATCAATTCGCTCGCGCTCTGCGGCGTGGACAAGGCCCGCGCGGCGGCGGCGGTGGAGCGGGCCGGCTACAAGCCCACCGTGCGCCCGCAGGAAGTGGACCTCAAGGGCTTCGCGGCCCTCGCCGGGGATCTGCTGGGGGGGAGATGATGAAGAAGATGATCGTGCTGCCTGCCTATAACGCGGCCCGGACCCTGGAGTCCACGGTCAAGTCGCTGCCGCCGGGCGCCTTCGACGATATCCTGCTGGTGGACGACTGCTCCGCGGACGGCACCTACGAACTGGCGCTGAAGCTCGGCCTCAAGGCCGTGCGCCACCCGGCCAACCGCGGCTACGGGGCCAACCAGAAGACCTGCTACCGCCTGGCCCTCGAGGCCGGCGCCGAAGTGGTGGTGATGCTGCACCCCGACTACCAGTACGACCCGCGGGTGATCCCCTTCATGACCGGCATCATCGAGTCCGGCGTCTGCGATATCGTGCTCGGCAACCGCATCCGCAGCCGGCGCGAGGCCCTGGGCGGCGGCATGCCCGCCTATAAATACGTTTTCAACCGCCTGCTCACCGTGGTGGAGAACCTGGCCGCCGGCCAGAACCTGGGCGAGTGGCACAGCGGCCTGCGGGCCTATTCCCGGGCCGCCCTCCTGTCCTTCGACTGGGAGAAGAATTCCGACGGTTTCGTCTTCGATTCCCAGTTCCTGTTCGCGGCGGCCTTCCGCGGCCTGCGCATAGGCGACGTGCCGGTGCCGGCCCGTTATTTCCCGGAGGCCTCCTCCATCGGCTTCGGCCCCTCGGTGACCTACGGCCTGGGCACGCTGTCCGCGCTGGCGGAATACCTGCTGAACAAGTCGGGCCTGCTGCGCAGCCGCCGTTACGCCCGCCCCCAATAATAAAATTAGTATAATAAAGCGCGACCTCCCGGGCCACGCCCGGGCGGAGCGTCTTTTCGGGGCGAGGACAGACATGAACATACACGCAAAGCGCATCAAGGACCTGCAGTACCTGCTGAAGCGGGCCAAGCTCGACGGCTTGGTGCTGGGCCGCAAGCTCGAGACCTATTTCCTTACCGGCTACAACCAGGACAATGTCTTCATGCTGGTCACCCGGACCGGCGCCTGGGCCTTCATGCCCAAGATGCTGCTGGCCGATTTCAGGGACAAGGTGGATTTCGCGGACGCGTCCGCCCCGGACTCCCTGCTCGAGGCCGTAGCGGCCAAGGCGAAGGAACTGAAGCTGAAGAAGGTCGTTTTCGAGCCGGAGACCGCCTCCTACGTGATGGGGAACTTCTGGAAAAAGAAGGGCTTCGGCGAGCAGCGCGGCCTTACGGCGGTACTTCGCGCCGTCAAGGAAGGCGAGGAGATAGAGCTGCTGCGCAAGTCCTGCCGCATCGCCGCCCGCGCCTTCGGCATAGTGAAGCCCCGCATAAGGACCGGCCGCACCGAGCTGTCCGTCTACCGCGAGCTCGAGGACGTCATGCAGGGGATGGGCGCCTCCGGCGTCTCGTTCAACCTGATAGTCGGTTTCGGCCCGCATTCCGCCCTGCCGCACCATGAGACCTCGGAGCGGACCCTGAAGAACAACGAGGCCGTGCTGCTGGATTACGGCTGCGTCTACAAGGGCTACTGCTCCGACATCACCCGCACCTATTTCCACGGCCGCCCCGACGAGGAGTTTAAAAAGGTGTACGCTATCGTCGCCGCCTCCCAGAAGGCGGGCCTCGCGGCCGTGAAGCCCGGGGCCCGGACCCGCGCCGTGGACGCCGCCTGCCGCGACCACATAGCCGCGGCCGGCTACGGCCAGTACTTCATACACGGCACCGGCCACGGCGTCGGCCTGGAGATCCACGAGGCTCCCACGCTCAACACCAAGTCCGACGAGACCCTGCGCCCCGGCATGGCGGTCACGGTGGAGCCCGGCATCTACCTGCACGGGAAGTTCGGCGTGCGCATAGAGGATTCGGTCCTGGTTACCCGGACCGGCCGCGAGATTCTGACTAAGACAGCGTAAGAACGGAGGAAAAGCGATGACCATATTAGCGATAGTCCTGCTGGTGCTCGGCGGTTGGATAGTCTACACGTTCAACGGCCTGGTTAAGCTGCGCAACCAGGTGGCGAACGCGTTCCGCCAGATCGACGTGCAGCTCAAACGCCGCCACGACCTGATCCCGAACCTCGTCGAGTCCGTCAAGGGCGAGATGAAGTTCGAGAAGGAGACGCTCGAGCGCGTCATCCAGGCCCGCGCCGCGGCGGTCTCCGCCGGCCAGGGCGGCAATACCGGCGATATCCTGGCCAAGGAAGGCATGCTCACCCAGGCCCTCGGCCGGCTGATCGCCCTCTCCGAGAACTACCCCAACCTCAAGGCCAACGAGTCGGTCAAGAAGCTGATGGAAGAGCTGACCCACACCGAGAACCAGATCGGCTTCTCCCGCCAGTTCTACAACGACGTGGTGACCAAGTTCAACACCGACCAGCAGGTGTTCCCCACCAACATGTTCGCGGCCATGCTGGGCTTCACCCTGGCCGCCCTCTGGGAACTCCCCGCGGATTCCCCGGAGCGCGAGAACCCCAAGGTCAACCTGTCGATCTGACCCCGGGAGAGTCCCGGCGCCGGTCCCGCCGGCGCCGGGGGCTTCCCCGCCCGCGATGAACATCTACGAGCAGCAGTCCCATAACAGGCGCATGACGGCCGGCATCCTGGCCGTCTTCATCGCGCTTTTCCTGTTCCTGGGGCTGGGCTTCGACTTCTTCTACGGCACCTTCAACCCTCCCGCCATCGCCACTCCGACCTTCGCCATGAACGAGGCGGGCTACTACGAGACGCAGCGGCCCGGGGCCGCCTCCAATATCCCTTTCGGCACCATCATCTCCCTGCTGGTGGGCATGGGCATGGCCTTCAACAGCCTGCTCAACGGCCCGGCCATGGTGCTGCGCTCCACCATGGCCCGGCGGGCGGTTTCCTCTTCCGAGAAGGAGAAACAGCTCCTCAACATCGTGGCCGAGATGTCCACCGCCTCCGGCCTGCCGGCCCCGACGGCGTACATCGTCCCGGACCCCGACCTGAACGCCTTCGCCACCGGCACCAGCCCTTCCAACTCGGTGATCGCCGTCACCGAGGGGCTGCTGGAGAGCCTCAACCGCGAGGAGCTGCAGGCCGTGGTGGCCCACGAGATGAGCCATATCCGCAATTACGACATGCGCCTGATGACGGTGCTGGCGGGCCTGATAGGCGCCACCGCCCTGATCAGCGACTTCGCCGGCCGGATGTTCCGCACCGGCGGCGGCCGGGGTTCCTCCGGCGGCTCCTCCTCCGGAGGTTCCGGCCGCAAGGGCGGCGCCGGCCCCGTCATCCTCATTTTCTTCGTGCTCTGGGTGGTCCTCATCATCCTGGCGCCGCTGCTCTCGCGGCTGCTCGCCATGGCCGTTTCCCGGCAGCGGGAATTCCTGGCCGACGCCAGCGCCTCCGAGCTGACCCGCAACCCGCTGGGGCTGGTCTCGGCGCTGGAGAAGATACGCTCCGCCGTCAGGCCCACCATGGCCATAAATAACGGCGTGGCCCATATGTGCATCACGGACCCGCGCGGCAGCCTTATCGAGGAGAAGCTGGGCTTCACCGCCGACCTGCTGGCCACGCACCCGCCCATGGAGAAGCGCATCCTGGCCCTGAAGGTGATGGCCTACCAGGCCGCCAACCCCCAGCGGGCCTGAAACGAGATCTAAAACAGCAACAGGAGACTCACATGATACTAGCCAGCCAGTTCAATACCGGGAACATCTTCATCAACGAGAACAACCAGATGGTGGAGGTGCTGACGGTGCAGCATCACCGCAAGTCGCAGGCCCGCGCCGTGGTGCGCGTAAAACTGCGCGGCGTGGAGACGGGCTCCATAATCGAGACCGCCTACCGCCCCGAGGACAAGTTCAAGGACGTCATGGTGGAGAAGCGGCCCAAGACCTATGTCTACGCCGACGCCGACATGGCCTATTTCATGGACGACCAGACCTACGAGCAGGTGCCCCTCGCCAAGGACAAGATCAAGGACCTGCTGCCCTACATGACGGAGAACATGGCGGTGGAGGGCGTGTACCTCAACGACAAGTTCTTCACCATCCGGCTGCCCGCCAACCTGGCGATGACCGTCACCCATACCGTGGACGGCGTGCGGGGCGACACGGTCTCCAACACCATGAAGGACGCCACCGTGAACACCGGGCTGGTCGTCAAGGTGCCCATGTTCATCAACGAGGGCGACCAGATCCGCGTGGACACCCGCACCGGCGAGTACGTGGAGCGCATCTCCAAGTAAGATGATAAAAGCCGTAATCCTCGACATCGACAATACGCTCATGGACTTCATGCGCATGAAGCGCGCCGCCGTGGACGCGGCCGCCGACGCCATGATAGACGCGGGCCTGCCCATGCGCAAGCAGGACCTGGTGGACAAGATCTTCAAGATCTACTGGGCCGAGGGCATCGAGGACCAGAACATCTTCGACAAGGTGCTTACCAAGGAGTTCGGCAAGATCGACTACAAGATCCTCGCCGCCGGCATCATCGGCTACAAGCGTGCCAAGGACGGCAACTTCACGCTGTACCCGCACGTTAAGATGGCGCTGACCGACCTGCTGAAGATGGGCGTGCGCATGGGCGTGGTGTCGGACGCGCCGAGGCTGTCGGTGTGGCTGCGCATCGTCGGGCTCGGGCTGCATCATTACTTCGAGCACGTGGTCACCTTCGACGATACCGGCGAGAAGAAGCCTTCCCCCAAGCCTTTCAAGAAGATCCTCTCCCTGATGGACACGGAGCCCGGCAGCGCCATCATGGTGGGGGACTGGGCCGAGCGGGACGTGAAGGGCGCCAAGGCCCTGGGCATGAAGACCGCCTGGGCCAAGTACGGCAACGAGTTCGACACGCCGGTGAGCGGCGCGGACTACGAGCTGGACGACATCTACGACCTGGTGGGGATAGTCAGGAGGGCCAATGAAAAGAGCCGCTGAAATACTCTGCCTGCTGCTGCTGGCCGCGCCGGCCGCCGCGCTCGATATTACCGCCACGGCGCCCGCGGCCGTTAAAGGCGCCGCCGCCGCCGACTTCACCTTCGCCGCTTTCACCCTGAAAGGGGTCAAGTGGGAGGGGGAAGCCGTGGTCCTGCCCGTCACCGAGAACAAGGGAAAGACCTATACCGACGTGAAACTGCTCTCCAAGGGCGTCTACAAGCGCCTGGAGGCCTGCTTCAAGGCCGGCTGCGCTCCCGCCAAGGCCAAGGCCGCCCCCAAGCTCAAGATCGAGGCCCTCAAGCCCCTCAAGTCCAAGGCGCGGGTGGCCAACGCCGAGCTCTCCTTCGACGGCGAACTGCTGGTGGTGGCCGGCGTCATGGCCTCCTCCCGGGAACCCGGCACCTTCTGGGTGGCCTTCCCCGACGCGGTGGACTTCCTGGACGGCGCCTTCAAGGCCTCCGTGGAATCCGCCGTGATCGCCGCCTGGACCAAGAAGAAATAATGCTCCGCCCGGCGCGCCTTCTGCCGCTCGCTTTCTGCCTGGCGCTGGCCGCCGGGCCGGCCTTCGCGCTGAAAGTGGAACGCTTGGCGCGCTTCTCCGCCGCCTCCGGCAAATCCTCCTATCTCGAAGTCGCCGCCGGTTCCGCCCTGCTGAAATTCAAGGCGGGGGTTTCCTCGTCGACGGCCTTCGGTTCCCTGGAAGCTTCCGGTTTTAAATTGCGGCAGAACTTCGAGCGTTTCGGCTGGGCTTCGGTTTCTTTCCCCAACGCGATGAGCGTACAGTCCGCGCTGAACCTTCTCTCCGCCCTTCCGTATGTCGAATGGGCCGAGCCGAACCGGATATTTAAGCCTAAGCTTGTGCCTTCGGACCCTTTTGTCGGAAGCCAGTACGCCTTGGGCCTGATCCAGGCTTTCGGGGCTTGGCAGTACGAGGTCGGCAATTCCAGCCGAGTTACCGTGGCAGTAGTTGATACCGGCATACAGGGGACCCATCCGGATCTTCAGTCGAAATTCATCGGGACAAGCCGGCATTTTACTCCGGAGCTTTCTCCCGTCGCCTCCGATAACCAGCCTTCGACCCCGGCCTGCAATCACGCCACGAGGGTGGCGGGGGTGGCTGCCGCCGTTTCCGACAATAGCGCCGGAGTGGCGGGTATGTCCTGGGGGGGCAGACTATTGTCGCTGAAGGTTTTCGACGACGCCGATTGCTATGACGACTGCTCCGACGAGGGCGGTACCTGCGGCACCACCGAGGAAGCTATCGCCGCCGCCATAGATGATGTGGTCCCGAAACACAATACCGCGACCTACGGAAAGATCATCCTCAATATGAGCCTGGGAAGCGTCAGCAGCTGTTCCACCGCGCTTCAAAACGCAGTCAATGCCGCAGTCTCGGCCGGGCTTTTGCTTTTCTCGGCGTCCGGCAACGAGGGCTACGGCTACATGGATTCCCCGGCCAACTGCACCGGCGTTTATGCCGTCGGGGCCACGGATTCTGCCGACGCTATCGCCTTGTTTTCCAACAGCGACCCCGACATGAGGAATAAAGGGCTGACCGCCCCCGGGGTCGGGGTCTATACTACCGATATCGGGAACGGCTACGCTTCGGCCACCGGCACCTCCTTTTCCTCTCCGATGACGGCCGGCCTGGCCGCCCTGGTCTGGTCGGCCAAGCCGGCGCTTACGAATACCCAGGTTTTCGACGTGCTTAAGAATTCCGCCGACGACCTCGGCCCGGCCGGCCCCGACGCGGATTACGGTTACGGCCGGATAAACGCCATGAAGGCCCTGCGCCTGGCCGTGACCGGCACCGAGCAGTTCCCCGGCACGCGCAAGGCCGTGGCCTACCCCAATCCTTTCCGGCCCAAGACAGACAGGCGCGTGACCTTTACCGTGCCCGAGCAGGTCGGCGCTTCCGGCCTCGAGATCAAGGTCTATACTTCGGACGGCGAGCTGGTGAAGAAACTGGATTCCCCGTCGTGGGACGGCCGCAACGAGGCCGGGGTCCTGGTGGCCAGCGGCGTCTACCTGTTCCGGGTCAAGACGGACAAGGACTCGGCGGTGGGCCGCTTCGCCCTGCTCAAATGAAAGTCTTCAACGCCACCAAAGATCTGACCGTAGCCTCCGCCGCCGAGCGCGCCGACACTTTCTCTTCCCGCCTCTTCGGCCTCATTCCCCGCGCCGGCCTGGGCGAGGAGGAGGGGCTCTGGCTCGAGCCCTGCGCCATGATCCACATGTGCTTCATGCGCTTTGCCATAGACGCCGTCTTCCTGGGCGAGGGGGGAAAGGTCCTGCGTGTGCTGCCGAACCTCAAACCCTGGCGCTTTTCGCCCTGGGTGCCGGGTGCCCGGGGCGTGCTGGAACTGCCCGCCGGCCGCTGCGCCGGCCGCGTAGCCGAAGGCGACGCCCTGGAATTCCGCTGAAAAACCGCCCCCGCCCGGTTCCGGTTATTTGCTATTGTAACCGCGGACCAATATATTTATAATAATTGGGATTATATGCCTCCGGTTAAGGGACTGCAGCGCAAAAGGAACATGAGGGAGATCCTCATCGAGGATAAACTCATCTCCGAAGAGCAGTTCAAGTCCGCCGAGGAAACAGCGAAAAAAGAATCCAGGCATCTCCAGCAGGCCCTGGTGGAACTGAAGCTCGTGCAGGAGCTGAAGCTCCTCAAGGTGCTCGCCGACGAATGGGGCTTCAAGGCCGTGGACCTTTCCAAGATGGAAGTCCCGCCGGAAGTGGCCCAGCTGCTGCCCGAGCAGCTGGCCCGCAAGCAGGTCTGCGTGCCTTTCGCCCGGCAGGACAATTCCATGTTCCTGGCCATGGCCGACCCGCGCGACTTCCTGGTCATCGAGGACATAGGCCTGCGCACCGGCCTGGACGTAAAACCCTATCTCGCACTCGCCCCCTGGATAGTCAGCTGCCTCGACAAGGTTTACGGCAAGCAGGACAGCGCCCAAGTGGCCCAGCTGGTGGAATCGGTGCAGCAGAGCCAGTCCAAGCCCGAGGGCGGGGACGAGAGCTTCTCGCTGGCCGCCGCCGAGGAGAAGAAGGACATCAGCGAGGTGGACGCGAGCGCGCCCGAAGTGGAAAAGCTCGTCAACGCCATCATCCTGGGCGCCCTCAGCACCAAGGCCTCGGACATCCACGTGGAGCCTTTCGAGGACGCCAATAACTCCAAGAATTCCAAGGTGATGGTCCGCTACCGCGTGGACGGCATGCTGCGCGCGGCCTCCTTCACCATCCCCTGGGCCTTCCGCCAGGCCATAGCCGCCAAGATCAAGATCATGGCGAGCCTCAATATAACCGAGCGCCGCATCCCGCAGAGCGGCCGCATACAGATCATCGCCAAGGGCAACCCCATCGAGTTCCGCGTCGAGATGGTGCCCACCGTCTACGGCGAAAGCTGCGTGATGCGTATCCTTGACCGCAGCAACGTGTCGCTTGACCT
>CAYSYJ010000085.1:0-10068 GCA_964435105.1 uncultured Elusimicrobiaceae bacterium | reverse complement strand
CGCGCACAGCGCCTCGTTGGAGCAGATGTTGGAGGCGGCCTTGTCGCGGCGGATATGCTGCTCGCGGGCCTGCAGCGTCAGCACGAAGCCGCGCTTGCCGTCCTTGTCCTTGGTCATGCCGCAGATGCGGCCGGGCATCTGCCGCACGTGTTCCTTTTTGCAGGAGAAGAGGCCCAGGTAGGGGCCGCCGTAGGCCAGCGGCAGGCCCAGGCTCTGGCCCTCGCCCACCGCGAAATCGGCCCCGTACTCGCCGGGGGGCGTCAGCAGGGCGAGGCTCACCGGGTCGGCGGCCGCCACCAGCAGCGCGCCGGCCTTCTTGGCCATCTCGGCCACGCCGTCCATGTTCTCGATGAGGCCGAGGAAGTTGGGGGTCTGCACCGCGAGGCAGGCCGCGCCTTCGAGCAGCGCGGGCAGGGCGTCCCGGTCCATCGCGCCGTCCTTCATGGGCGCTTTCACGTAGGAGTATTCCGGCGCGTGGGCGAAATAGGTCTTGAGCGTGTCCATGTACTGCGGGTGGACGCCCGCGGCGTAGACGATCTTCTTCCTGCCGGTCACGCGCACGGCGGCGCGCACGGCCTCGGCGAAGGAGTTGGCCCCGTCGTACATGGAGGCGTTGGCGTAGTCCATGCCGTAGAGCGAGGAGACCGTGCTCTGGAATTCGTAGATGGCCTGCAGGGTGCCCTGGCTGGCCTCGGGCTGGTAGGGGGTGTAGGCCGTCAGGAACTCGGTGCGGGAGGTGACGGCCTTCACCGCGGCCGGGGTGTAGCGCTCGTAGGCGCCGGCGCCCACGAAATTGAGCGGGCGGCAGTTCTTCCTGGAGAGTTCGGTCAGCCTGGCGGCGGCCTGTTCTTCGTCGAGGCTTTCGGCGGGAAGGGCGAACTTGGGCCAGAGGAATTTGGAGGGGACCTGCTTGACCAGGTCCTCGAAGGAGGCGGCCCCTATGGCCTTGAGCATCTCCTTCTTGTCTTGCTCGGTATGCGGGATATACATGGGGACTCCTGAAGATCTTAGGAACTGCGGGTTGCGCCCTCCCGTCACACCGGCGTAAGCCGGTGCCCAGTTCCCGGTGGGGCTGGATTCCGGCTTCCGCCGGAATGACGTGGTGAGCGGGCTGACCGGGGCTGCTTGCGCTTAGTGCGCCGCCTGCTTGACGAAGTCCTGGTAGGCGGTCCAGTCCATCAGGGCCTGGGCCTGCGCGGGCTCGGCCGGCTTGATCTTGAACAGCCAGCCGTTCTCCAGCGGGCTCTGGTTGACCAGGGCGGGCTCGCCGGTCACGGCGTCGTTGACGGCCACGACCTCGCCGGAGACCGGGGAGTAGATGTCGAAAGCGGATTTCACGGACTCCACCACGGCGCAGGGCTTCTCTTTCTCGAGCTTCTGGCCCACCTTGGGGAGTTCCACGAACACGACGTCGCCCATCTCGTGCTGGGCGTGGTCGGAGATCCCTACGGTGGCTTCGGCGCCGCCGGCTATCCACTCGTGGGTCTTGGTGTACCTGGCTTCTTCGGGTTTAGGCATTTTGTTCTCTCCTTGTGATCCTGGATCCGTACCCGGCTTACTTGCCGGTGTAAAGCGTTTTGCTGAAGGCGGTGCCCTTATGGAAGGGCACCACGGCGACCTCGCCCTTCACCAGGCGGCCGCGTATCTCGACCTCCACCGGGGTGCCGGGCTTGAGGTTCGGGGGTACCATGTAGCCCACGCCGATGCCCTTCTTCAGGGTGGGGGAATAGGTGGCGCTGGCGAGCTCGCCGGCCTGTTTGCCGTCGAGCATGATCTTGCAGCCGGGGCGGGGCACGCCGCCGGTGAGGGTGATGCCGGTCAGGCGGCGCTTCACGCCGGCGGCCTTCTGGTCGGCGAGTATCTGCCGGCCGATGAACTCGCCCTTGTCGAGCGAGACCACCCAGCCGTAGCCGCTCTCATAGGTGGTGTGGAAATCGTCCACGTCCTGGCCGTAGAGCAGGTAGCCGCTCTCGAGGCGCAGGGTGTCGCGCGCGCCGAGGCCGCAGGGGATGATGCCGTAGGGCTTGCCCAGTTCCAGCATCTTCTCCCAGAGCTGGACTATGATCTTGTGGGGGGCGGTTATCTCGAAGCCGTCCTCGCCGGTATAGCCGGTGCGGCTGATGTAGCAGTGCTCGCCCAGCAGGTCCTTCTCTATGATGCCGAAGCGGGGGAGCTTGAGGGCCTCGGGGGCGAACTCGTCGAACATCTTGGGAACGTTCGGGCCCTGCACCGCTATCATGGAGAAATTGTCGCTGTGGTTCTCCACCTTCACGTGCATCTTGGTGCCCTGGGTCTTGAACCACTCGTAGTCCTTGGTGGAGGTGGTGGCGTTGACGATGACCAGGTAGCGGTCGGGGGCGAGGCAGAAGGCGATGATGTCGTCCACCAGGCCCGCGTTCTCGTTGGTCACGTGCGAGTAGACGCCCTTGCCGGGGGTGGCCTTGCGCAGGTCGTTGGCGTTGATGCGCTGCAGCAGCTTGAAGGCGTCGGCGCCGGTCACGAAGACCTGGCCCATGTGGGAGACGTCGAAGATGCCGGCCGACTTGCGCACGGCCTCGTGTTCCCTGAGGATGCCGGAGAACTCGATGGGCAGTTCCCAGCCGTGGAAGTCCACCATCTTACCGCCTGCCTTCCTCATGGTCTCGTTAAGTGCGGTACGGCGAATGGCGGTTGCGGTGGACATAGTTCCTCCTGTGGAATTTACTGCGGCAATAGGTATATAAAATTTATAACAAATATAGGCGGGACCCGGCAAGGAAAAGCGGTAACTCCGTTATGACCGGCCCGGGTTGTTGTTCCGTTAGCCAGGACTGCAGGGAACCGTTGCGCGGTCCCCTCCAAAACCTGCGGTTTTGGAGCCTCCCCTCCCCAACTGGCTCCCGGAACAACACCCGGGCCGGTCTATCGAGGCTGCCTATCCGAGTTGTATGCCGAGGGGGCAGTGGTCGGAGCCCTGCACGTCCGGCAGGATGAAGGCGTCCTTCACGAGGCCGGCCTTTTCGGAGTTTATGAAGAAATAGTCTATGCGCCAGCCCACATTGCGCTCGCGGGCGCGGGTCTTATAATCCCACCAGGTATACTGCGCCGGCTCGGGGTGGAATTTGCGGAAAGTGTCGGTCCAGCCCAGGCCGGTTATCTTGTCCAGCCAGGCCCGCTCTTCGGGGAGGAAGCCGGTGTTCTTCTCGTTCTCTTTGGGGCGGGCGAGGTCTATCTCTTTATGCGCGGTGTTCACGTCGCCGCAGAAGATCACGGCCTTGCCTTTCTTGCGCAGTCCTTCGATATGTTCCAGGAAAGCGTCGTAGAACTCGAGCTTGTATTTTATGCGCTCCGGGCCCTGTCCGCCGTTGGGGAAATAGACATTGAGGAAATAGAAGCCCGGGTATTCCAGGGTTATCACCCGGCCTTCGCAGTCGAACTTCTTTATGCCGAAACCGTTCGTGACGGCCAGCGGTTCCTTCTTGTAGAAGACGGCCACGCCGCTGTAGCCCTTGCGCTCGGCGCAGTTCCAGGCCGACTTGTAGCCGGCGGGGGCCCTGTCCGCCTCGGTCAACTGGTCCGGGCAGGCCTTCACCTCCTGCAGGCCCAGCAGGTCCGCGCCGTAGCCCGCCAGGAAACCGGCGAAGTCCTTCTTGAGCACGGCCCGGTAGCCGTTGACGTTCCAGGAGAGCAGCCGCATTATTTCGCCAGCGCCTCGTGGATGGCCTCGGCCATGGTCGGGTGCGCGTAGATGATCTCTTTCAGGTCCTTCTTCTTGAGCTTCAGCTTGACGCCGAGGGCGAGCACATGGATCAGCTCGGTGGCCGGGCCGCCTACCAGCTGGGCGCCCAGCAGGGTCTCGTCCTCCGCGAAGACCAGTTGCGCGAAACCCTCCGTCTCGTCGGTGGCCACGGCCTTGCCGATACCCAGGTAGAAGGCGCGGGTGGTCTTTACGGTCAGGCCCTTGGCCTCGGCCTGGGCCTTGTTGAGGCCCACCGAACCGACCTCGGGCCAGGCGTAAACGCATTTGGGCACGATGGAATCGTCGAAAGCGTGGTCCGCGCCCATGATGTTCTCGGCCGCGATCTCGCCCTGGCGGCTCGCGGAATGGGCCAGCAGCGAGACGCCGTTGACGTCGCCCACGGCGTAGACGCCGGGCACGGCGGTGAGCATGCGGTCGTTCACCTTCACGCCGCGCCGGTCCCAGGCCAGGCCGATGGCTTCCAGGCCCATGCCGGTCAGGTCGGCGGCGCGCCCCGCGCCCACCAGGATCTCCTCGGCCTGCAACTTGGCGCCGTCCTCGAGCTCCACGGTCTTGAGCTCCCCGGCGACGTCTATCTTCACGGTCTTCTTGCCGAAATGGAACTTCACGCCGCGCTTCTCGAAAGAGGAACGCACCGCCCTTGTCACCTGCGGGTCCTCGCCGGCGAGTATGTCCGGCAGCAGTTCCAGCACCTCCACCTTCACGCCTATGGCGTTGAAGAAGCAGGCGAACTCCAGGCCTATCACGCCGCCGCCCACTATCAGGACGGACTTGGGCAGGCGGGGCAGGTCGAAGACCCGGTCGGAGTCGGTCAGCTGGTCGAAGTAGTCGCGGAAGGGGGGCGGGAAGGACGGCCGCGTGCCGGCGGCGAGTATGGCCGCGTCGAAGGTCTTTTTCACGTCTCCGGCGGCCGTCTTGATCGTCACCTCGCCCGGGCCGGAGAAGGCGGCGCGGCCGCGTATCACCTCGATCTTCTTCATCTGGAACAGCTTTTCCAGCGAGGAGCGGATCTTGGTTATCACTTCCGCCCGGCGGGCTTTTACCTTCTCCCAGTCCAGCATGTCCGGCGTGAAATTGGCGCCGGCGCCGTCCTTGAGCAGTTTCTTCAGGCCCTCGTAGGCGTGCACCCGGTGGCCGGTGTCGAGAAAAGCCTTGGACGGGATGCAGCCGCGGTTGAGGCAGGTGCCGCCGAAATCCCAAGCCTCGACGATAGTGACCTCCGCGCCCAGCTCCTTGAGGCGCAGCGCGGCGGGATAGCCGCCGGGACCGGAACCGATGACGATGACTTTCTTGGACATTATTGGGCTCCTGTGACGGGGAATATCTTCAGCAGGCCGGCCTCGACGGAGGCCAGCGCGGCTTTGAATTTGGAGGCGAGTGTGGCGGAGAGCAGCGGCTTGATGCGGGGCTCCGCCATGGGGCCGGCGGCCGTCATCTCCAACTTATTGGGGCCGATGGCGGCTTTGAGCGAGGCGTCGGCTTTCCGCTCCGGGCCGTAGATGGTTATGGCCGAATCCAGCTCCAGGAAATTGGAACGCAGTTCGACTTCTTTCACCGACAGGTACAGGTCGTCCAGGGTGAAAGCGGCTTTAAGCGAAGAAACCTCTATGTCCTCTATCTTCGGGGCGGGCTTGCCCATGGCCGCCGAGAACATGGCCAGGCCTTCGGCCACGGCGTCGCGCACCTTGTTGCCGTTGGCCGGCACGCGCAGGCCGGCGGCGGCGAGCGAGGCGGCGTAGTTCTTTTCGGCCAGCGGCTTGCGCATATTGAACAGCGTCCAGTCGGCTTTCAGCGAGTCCAGGGTTATCTCCCCGTAGGAGATATCGCCGGCCGCCAGGCCGCCTTTCGTAGAGGAGAGGCCGTGATAATCGAAATTCGCGTCGGCGTCCAGTTCGACGCTGGCGGAGAAGAGGCGGCCCTTCACGGCGCTCTTGAGCACGCCTTCGGCCTCCAGGCCGTAATTGCCGCCCAGGGCCGAGTAGTGCTCCAGTTTGAGGTCGGCGTTCTCCAGGGCCAGGGACAGGCCGGTGGTCTCGAGGTCGGCCTGCAGTTCGCCGTCCTCCAGCACCACCTCGCTGGCGTTCCAGGTAAGGTAGAGGCCTTTTTCCGTCTCCGGCAGCAGGGCCAGCAGGTCCTCGAAATCCCAGCGGCCGCCGCTTTCGCGGACTTTCAGCACCGGGCGCTCCAGCCGGATGCTGGAGAAATAGACGCGGTTGCGCAGCACGGCCGCCAGTTCCGGGCGGATCACGGCTTTCTTGGCGCAGAAAAATTCGCCCTTCGAGAAATCGGGCCGGCGGGAGACGCAGGCGTCCCTTACGACTATGCCCTTGAGGGGGGAGAAGGCCAGCGAGGAGAAACGGACCTGGCGGCCCAGTTTTTTCGAGGCCTGCCCGCCCAGCTGGCCGGCGATATAGGAGGTCAGCTGTTTATATTTGAAGTAGGCCACGGCGCCGCCCGCCGCCGCCGCCAGCAGCAGCGCGGCCAGCACCAGGCGCAGGCGCGTGAATACCATACTTGGATTGTATCTCTTTTGACGGCCGCCGGGGAATCAGCGCCGGGGGAGGGCGGCCAGGGCCTGGCGCAGGAGTTCTCGCTGGGCGGTGTCGCTGAAGACGAGGCGGTAATGGAAGTAGCCGTCCTTGTCGCGCAGCCTGGTCTTTATCACGGCGGTCACGGCTGAGAAGCCGGCGCCGCCCAGGTCGAAATCAAGGGCCAGCTCGCGGCCGGCGGGCAGCTCGAACTGGCTGAGGAACTCCGCCTCCTGCGGGGAAAGCGAGGTGAGCCTCCCCCAGGCGGGGGGCAGGTCCAGCCTGGTCGCGGCCAGCGCCGGGATATATGAATCGGCCCTATTTCGGTTCATCGACGTAGAAGGCCGTGCCGCGGCCCCCGTCCTCCCCGGCGAACCAGACGCGCCCGCCCGCGGCCGCCACCGCCGTGACCTTGAGGGTCCGGGAGGCGTAGGCCTTGAGTTCGGTGCGGGACAGTATCTTCTCCGGGTCGTCGAGCGACAGCTTGACCAGCGACTTCAGCGCCCCGTCCGCGGCCCAGAGGAACCTGTTGTCGCAGGTGAGGGCGCTCAGTTTGCCGCCGGGATATTTGAAGGTCTTGAGCGCCGGCAGGGCGTCCCCGGGCATGCGCCGGGTTATCAGGCCCGAGCGGGAATCCGCCGTCCAGTAGTACAGCCCGTCGAAACAGACGCTGTCGGGAGGCGGGGAGAAGGCCGGGGTGCGCGTGACCGGGGTATAGCGGGCGTCGAGCAGGCGCTTCTCCAGCACGCCGTCGGCGCGGGCCAGCCACAGCGAATCCGCGGTGGCGGCCATGGCCACCGGGGTGTGTTCGGGCAGGCTCATCACGCGGCGGATGCCGAAATCCTCGAGGGAATGCTCGTACAGCCCCTGGCTGTACCAGTCGCTGACCAGCGCCGAGTCGCCGCGTATCACTATGCCCGTCGGGTGGGCATAGGGCAGGGCGAAAGAACTGGGCGCCTGCGCGCGGGGGGAGAAGCGTTTGAAGCCGTAGTAGAAGCCGCCGGCGAAACCGGCGAAGGCGAAGAAAGCGGCCAGGGCCAGCGCGGCCGAGCGGCGCCGGGAGCGCAGGGCGTTGGAGTCCAGCTCCAGCGCGGTGCCGGAGAGGCGCAGGGCCTTGCGGTAGACAGGCTCTACGGCTTCCGCCGTCCAGGGGGCGTGCACGCAGTCGAAGGCTCCGCCCTTCATCAGCTCCACGGCGCGGGTGGCGTCGCGGCGTTTGAGCAGGGGCACCACGGGGATGAAGGGGGCCACGCGCTTGAATTCGCGCAGCTGGATCTCGGCTGGGGGTTCCTCGCCGTCGGCGAAGAAGACCGCCGCGGGGCGCGCCTTCTCGAAGACGGCCAGCGCGTCGTTGAGGTCGGCGGAAAAGACGGCGTCCGCCCCCAGGCGGGCGAAGACCCCGCGCAGGTGCAGGCGGTCCTTCTCGGCGGCGCAGATCACTTGTACGGTATTGAACATAGGATCACCTGGACGCCGGGGGGGGCGGGATGGTCAGCACCGCGCCTTCCACGGGCAGGCCCTTGGAGACGTATTTCTCGTTGGCGGAGTAGATCCGCTCCCAGAGATTGGGGTTGCCGTAGTACTTGCCGGCTATCGAGCGCAGCGTCTCTCCGGTCGAGACCTTGTGCAGCTTGGGCCAGCGCTCGGGCGGCGGGGGGACATAGCGCTTCACCGGCTTGGGCGCCTCTTTCTTGTACTGCGCCTCCAGCACCTGCAGCTGCAGGTCCTTCAGGTCCGCTTCCAGAGAGCGCAGGCGGCCCTGCATCACCGTCAGGTCGGTCTCGAGCATGCCCTTGTTGACCCGGTAGGTCGCTATGGTGTTCTCCAGCGCGGCGCGCTGGGCGCGCAGGTCGTCGATCTGGGTCTTCAGCGCGTCGGCCTGGCGGGCCGCTTCGCCCACCAGCCGCTCGCTGTAGGTGGCCCCGCCGAAGCGGTAGCCCACGTTGAAGCCGTAGTAACCGGAATTCTCGTTGTAGCCGGCCCAGGGCACGGACCAGGCGAAGTCTATGGTCCAGGGCAGCGTGTTCACGCCCAGGCCCAGGGCCAGGTAGCGGCCGCCGTCCAGCGCCACGCCCTTGCCGGCCCTGGCCTGGAGCAGGCCGCGGAAGAGCGAGTGCTCCGCGCCGAAGAAGATCTCGGAGTAGGAACCGCGGGCCCTGATATCCGCCAGCAGCCGGGAATTGCCGAGGCGGTAGGAATTGCCCAGCGTCACCGAGGCCAGCGAGCGGCCCAGGCCCAGCATCAGGTCGGACAGTACCAGCGAGGTGGCAAGACCGGAGTCGCTCTCGACCCGGAGGCCGGCGTCCACGCCGAGGCCCAGGTGCGACTTCTCGGTATAGCGCAGGCTCATCAGCTTGAAGGCGGCGCCGTAGTAGAGGGGGCGCTGGAGATATTTAATGGTGGTGCGGTTGCCCACGCCCATGATCAGGGTGTCGGAGCTGCCGCCGCCGCCCTGGCGCACCGCGTAGTAGCCGAGCCCGGCCACTTTCCCTTCGGTGTCGGGGACGGGCCGCACATAGGCCAGCGAGGCCTCTCCCGCCTGCAGGGGGGCCAGGCGGCGGGCCGTCTCGAACCGTACCTCCCGCTGGGCGAGGGAAGTCAGGTTGGCGGGATTGTAGAAAACGGCGTAGGCGTCCCCTTCGACCGTGGAGAAGGCGGAGCCGGCGGCGTTGGCCCTGGCGCCGGGGCGCAGGAAAGTGAAGTCCACCTCCGCGGCCAGCGGCGGGGCGAAAGCGAGCAGGAGCGTCAGGTAAAGAGGGGCTGATTTTTTCATAAGCTCGAATATATTATAATCATACCCGTACGGTATTAAATTTATATTTCGTTTTCTTTAAACCTTAGGACACCATGCTTTCTTGCCGCGCCCTGCTCCTGCTGGCCCTCTCCGCCGCCCCCGCCGCGGCCGGCGAAATAAACTTCGTCTACCCGGCCGATGGCGCCCATCTGCCCTCGGTGCAGAAAACCTTCGTTTTCGGGAACGTCTCTCCCTCCACGGCCGTTTTCACCATCAACGGCGAAAAGGTCCAGGTCAACTCCAACGGAGGCTTCATCGCCTACCTGCCGGTGGGGGAAGGGGATTTCGCCTTTGTCGGCCGCCTGGCCGACGGCACCGAGGCCCGCCGTACCGTCAGGGTCAGGGCGGGGCAGGAGGCCAGGCCCTCCACCGGGCCGGTATGGATGGAGATCTCCAATTATTCCTCCGACGCCGAACTGCTGCCCGGAGACTACGTGCGGCTGTCCGCCTATGGCACGCCGGGCAAGGAAGCCGTTTTTTCCTTCGGGAACCTGGCTTCCGGTCCCATGACCGAATCCCCGGCCGGTTCCGGCCGCTACTACGCCGCCTACCAGGTCCGGCCCGGCGACGCGGGCGAGGAGTTCACTCCTTCCGCCCGGTTCAAGGCCGGGCTTTTCGGCCACGGCGCCGCGGCCAAGGCCCGGGGCAGCGTTAAGGTGTCCTCCGGCCCGCAGCTGGTGGAGACCTCCACCGACACCGTGGTGCTGCGCAACGCGCCCGACGGCGGTTACGTGATGTTCCTGCCCAAGGGCGTGAAGCTGGTGACCGCGGGCCGCCAGAACGGCCTGCGGCGCGTGCTGCTGGGCCAGGCCGAAGAGGCCTGGGTGGACGACTCCAAGGTGCAGCCGGCCCAGGGGGCGCCCTATCCTTTCTCCCCGCTGACCGAGACCGGGTCCATAAAGCTCAAGAAGACGGATACCGGCTCCTCGGCCGCGGTGGCGCTCTACGAGAAGGTGCCTTTTACCGCCGAGGTGCTGGAGACCGGCCTGCGCCTGCGCCTCTACTAT